>QHOX01000273.1 GCA_003219465.1 Verrucomicrobiota bacterium
ATTGGCACGAATTTGCTTTCGTGCAGAACGACACGCCGTGTTCCACGGATTAGCTGCCACCATTGGCGCGCAGAGCCGATTACGATCGCCAGCACGAGCACGAGAAAGAAAACGGCAACCACCGCATCGAATCGCCAGACGCTTGCCTGACGCGTCAACTCAGCGGCCTTCGTTGGGTCTGCCATTCCCGACGCCTCACGGAAGAGCGACTGCGCGCCGCTCAAAAAACCAAGTCTCGGATCGGACGAAAATACTTTAAGATAACCCGCGGAGAAAGTGACAGCGCACATGAAGCAAAGCGGCACGAGCGTTACAAACAAATACCGGCCCTTGTGCATCTTGATGAGGAGCGTTGTGCCGAGGCAAAGCGCCACGACCGACAACAATTGATTGGCCAATCCAAACAGTGGCCAAAGTGAGTTGATGCCGCCAAGCGGATCAATCACGCCCTCATATAAGAACCAACCCCATGCTGCGACCAGCAACACGCTCGAGAAAAAATTCGCGCTCCATGAACGTGTGTTACCGAGCGGACGCCAGACGTTGCCCAGGAAATCCTGAAGCAGAAAACGCCCTACCCGCGTGCCGGCGTCGATGGTCGTGAGAATGAACAACGCCTCAAACATGATGGCGAAGTGATACCACAGCGCCAGTGCAGTCGGCTTTGCTGAGATCCGCGCAAACATATGCGCCATGCCGACTGCGAAAGTCGGTGCACCACCTGCGCGGTTGAACATGGTTGATTCCCCAAGGTTCGTGGCGAGCTTCTGCATTTCTGCCTCGGTTACTGGAAAACCCGCAGCGGAAACTGTTGCAACGACTTCCGTGGGCGCGCCTTTTGTATTAATAGCAAAATATTCTCCCGGCTGCAGCACGCATGCGGCGATCATCGCCATCAAAGCGACCATCATTTCGGTCACCATCGCGCCGTAACCGATGCTTCGAATCCGCGACTCGCGTCTTATCATTTTTGGCGTGGTGCCGGAGGCAATCAGAGAGTGAAATCCTGAGACTGCGCCGCAGGCGATGGTGATGCACACAAACGGGAACACCGGACCGGCAAAGACAAGACCAGTGCCGTCGATGAATTTTGTGATCGCCGGCATTTGCAGCGTCGGATTAATCAGCACGACCGCGGCCGCGAGCATCGCGACGGTGCCGAGTTTCAAAAATGTGCTGAGATAATCGCGTGGCGTGAGCAACATCCACACAGGCAGAACCGATGCGGCCAGCCCATAGAGCATGATGGCCCAAGCCAGCCATCTCTGATCGTGACGGAACCAGGTTTCAAGAACAGGAAAGTGTCCGAGAAATTGTCCGCCCCAAACCGCAAATGCCAGGCCCAACAATCCGAAAATCGTAACTGCGACGACGCTCACTTTTCCTGTGCGCAACGCAATTCCCATGATCAGCGCCAGAGGAATTGTAACCGCGATCGTGAAAACGCCCCAGGGACTTTGCGCAAGGGCTTGAACCACCACCAGCGCCAGAACCGCCAGCAGGATGATCATAATCGCCAGCACGCTCACAAGAGCGAGCAGACCAACACCAGGCCCAATTTCGTCCTTCACCATTTGACCGAGTGTTCTGCCGCCGCGGCGGATTGAGGCAAAAAGAACAATCATGTCGTGCACACCACCGCCCAAAGTTGCGCCGATCAGGATCCAGAGCGTGCCAGGAAGAAAACCAAACTGCGCTGCCAGCACTGGCCCAACCAAAGGTCCGGGACCAGCAATCGCCGCAAAATGATGCCCGAAGACCATCCATCGATTCGTGGGGACATAGTCCTTATTATCGTTTTGAAGAACCGCCGGCGTGGCGCGCTCTTCATTCAACACCAGCACCTTTGTCGCCAGCCACTTGCTGTAGAAACGATAGCTAATCGACAAAGCGCAGAATCCCGCGATGACGATCCAAAGTGCGCTGATCTGCTCCCCACGGGATAACGCGAGAATGGCGACGGCCCACGTTCCCAGCGCGGCCACGCCGAACCAGAGCAGCTTTTTCCAGATGCTCATCTTGTTTGCAGCTTAATTGAAATTGTTGCGCTTCGCTACAAGCTGTGATCTATCGTCAGGTGCGATTTCGCCACAAAATTCGAAAACTCGTAGATGGCCGGAGCCTGGCCAGCGCGAGAAAGCATACGCTCAGATTGCTGCGAACCAACCGTTTCTCGCTTGATTCAAAACGGGTCATCGAAACAATCAATCCAGCCGGTTTCGAGCAGATTCGTCAGCGATATGCTATCGCAAATCCCGGCGCGGACTGGCCGAAATATCTCGATCTTGAGCGTTGGATCGGAATTAACATCCGCCGGATTCGCGAGGTCGAACTCGATTTGTCGCGGCCGAAACGGATTCTAGATCTCGGCTGCGGAGCCGGGTATTTTCTCTACATCGCCCAACTACTAGGCCACCGTGGGGTCGGTCTCGACATGGACCGCCTAGCGATGTTTCGCGAGATTACGCGGCTGCTCGGCGTTCGACGTGTGGTCCAGCGAATCGAGGCTTTCCGTCCTCTCCCCGACTTCAGACAAAAATTCGATCTCATCACCGCGTTTATGATTTGCTTTAACGACCACAAAATGCCCGGTCTCTGGCAGGTGCCAGAGTGGGAATTCTTTCTCCACGACCTCGCAAAACATCTAACGCCGCGCGGCCGGGTCTGGCTTGAATTAAACCAGGAATACGACGGAACCTTCTACACACCCGAGCTAAAGGAATTCTTTCAAAACCGCGGCGCCCGGATCAACGAGCACAAAATAATTTTTACTTCAGGCCTGCGCGCGCCTGTCTCAGCTTCGCCAACTGCGCGGTGAGACTTCAGTTCGTCTGCCTTCAACAGCCGGATTAGAGCTTGGATCTGTTGGAATTGATTTCTCGTCCGTGCGTAAAATGACGCGTATCTTTCTGAGGAGTAGTGGTTAAAGCCGACTAAAAGGAACAATTCTTAGGTTAAGCGTTCGCGCGCATGCTTTAACTTCGCCAGTTGGGCGTTGAAAGCTTTAAGCCGCTGCCGATGCTCTTCCACAACGGTTACAGGGGCCCGATCGACGAAAGATTTGTTGTCCAGTTTCGCTTGCAGTGTGTGCAAGTCCGCTTCAAGCCTCGCAATCTCCTTATCGAGCCTTTCTTTCTCTGCGTTTTTATTGCTTTGAATAATCTCGACTCTTGATTCTCCGATTGCGCTCACTGCCGTAACGCCAGTTAAAGATGGAAACACGTCTGTGACTTTGAGAGGTTCAGCAGATAGCAATCGTTCAAATGTCTTAAGCTCCTCTTTCATCTCAGGCAAAGCTTGATCAAATCGGAATAAAACGGGCAGCGATTTATTGACAGGGATTCCCTCGGCAGCACGAGCATTGCGATGGAGGCGCACATGGTCGTGAATTCGGGAGACTGCAGCTCGTGCCGACCTGACTCGCGCTTCGTCTCCCAAAGAAATAGTCTGAGGTAATGCCGTAAATTGGATCGAGATTGCAGTACTCTCTGGCGCAAATCCGAGAAGTGCCCAGAGTTCCTCTGTGATGTGCGGCATAAAGGGATGAAGCAATCGCAAAATTGCCGATAGCACAAAATCCATGACCGCCAGAGCAGATTTCTTCTTCGCCTCGTCCTCGCCAAAAATATCGGTCTTGGCCGCTTCAACAAACCAATCGCAATAATCGCTCCAAACAAAATCGTAGAGGCGTTGCGCGACTATGTTGAATTGATATTCGCGATACGCATCCTCGATTGCGTCGATTGTCTCGTTTAGGCGCGCCAGCACTTCGATGGCAAAGATCGACAACGCCTGAGTATCGATTTTTGGCGCGGGATTGCTCGCGCCATGCATCTGGCGGAAGCGCGCGACATTCCAGAGCTTCGTCGCGAAGTTACGGCCTTCTTCGATTTGTT
>QHOX01000268.1 GCA_003219465.1 Verrucomicrobiota bacterium
TTAACAACTGGAAACCCGATTTCTACATCGACACTATCGGCGGGAACCCAGGCGGTGACGGCATCATCATCTTCGTGGGCCTGGCCCCACCGCCTACCACCCAAGTCCATTGAACAAGCGCAGAAAAAATCATCCGCATAATTGCAGCTCCGACGGAAGATTAAAATCCGCACCCCAGTCAGTGACGGCGAATTTGGTTCGGAAGTCCTGTAGAGCTCCGCATAACATTCTCAGCCAAATGGACAAAACCATTTTTGAAATCTCACGTCGTCGCGCGATGGCAGGCTTTCGATTTGTCTGTGACGCTCTGCCATTCGGTCGGCTCTGGTATGGCGAGCCAAACGCAGTGAGCAACGCAAGCAACAACGCAAAATTCTACAGCCGCTCGCATGATGCTGTGAGCTCACATGATGCTGTGATTCGTGTTTGCGATGCGGCTCGCAACGTGATCCAGACGCACCAGCACAAAGGCGATTTCAAAGAGTCGTGAGCTAATGGTGTTTGGCATTTCGAGCTAAACAAAAAGCCGCCACGCGGTAAAGCGTGACGGCTGATTGTGAAATGCTATCGCTTGTTAGGTTTTATTGACTGTTGGCGACCATTTGCGGTTACACGTTCGTCCTCTTCCAGGCACGCTTACTCGCCTACAACGAGGAAGCCGTGCCCGACGTTGCTCGCGTCAATGTAGTATCCCGTGATCCCCGCGGGCGGATTGTTGCAGAAGGGTACGGTGCCCTGGAAGGGGCCCGTGCCCGCGCCCGGGGCGTCAAACGTGGTGATAACACCGTTCTTATCCCGCAGGAAGCCGTGGCCCACATTGCTTGCGTCAACGTAGGGTCCCGTGATCGCGCCTGCCGGATTGATGTTAAAGGGGTTGGTGCCCTGGCCGGGGCCTGTGCCCGCTCCTGGAACATCGAATGTGGTAATGGCGCCGTTGGGAGCCCGCAGGTAGCCATGATTCACGTTGCTCGCGTCGATGTAATTTCCCTCCATCACCCCCGCAGGGTTGATGCCATTAACAACGGTGCCCTGGAACGCCCCCGTACCCGCGCCTGGAGCATCGAACGTGGTGATGGTGCCGTTAGGAGCGCGCACAAAGCCATGAAACACGTTGCTCGCGTCAAGGTACTGTCCCACAGTCGCGCCTGCCGGGTTCATGCCATCGACCGATGTAGTAGCAGTGCCCTGGAAGGGGCCTGTGCCTGCGCCCGGAGCATCGAACGTAGTGATGGCGCCATCAGGAGTGCGCACGAAGCCGTGAAACACGTTGCTCGCGTCTTGGGAGTATCCCGAAATCTCGCCTGCCGGATTGATGTTTAGGGCAAAGGTGCCCTGGCCAGGACCCGTTCCCGCGCCTGGAGCATCGAAAATCGTGAAGGTGCCGTCAGGAGCGCGCAGGTAGCCGTGGTGCACCTCACTGGCGTCACGACATGGTCCCGCGATTGCCCCCGCCGGGTTGATGCTGTTAGCAACGGACCCTATCTTACCCGGAGGGTCGTACGTGATGAAGGTGCCGTCAGGAGCCCGCAGGAAGCTGTGGTTCAGATTGCTTGCGTCGAGGTAATCTCCCCCGATCGCGCCGACCGGGTTGATGGCATTGGGGAACGTGCCCTGGCCGGGGCCTGTGCCCGCGCCTGGAGCATCAAACGTGGTGAAGGTTGGCGTCCGCGCTTGAGCATTCGCGGAGAAGCCCAGCCCCAGCGTGGCCAGGGTTAGGCAAACCCCGACCGCCCAGGGTAAGCGGCCGATTGATTTTCTTGCGTGTAGAGTTGTCATATTTTTTGTTTTCATTTTTTGTTGAGGTTGGATTGTTGAACTGCATTAACTGCAGTCCAGTTCCGCATGGAACCGGGAACCATCCTCACGAGGCGCTTTGGAACAGCGATCTCATTTCGGCTGACTCGGGGCTCCAGTTGGTTCTGGAAATCGCGTAGGCGGCGGTCCCAGCGTAGGTCCAGCCCCACGGGCTTCTTCAGTCCGGCCGAAGATACGTTGAAACGTCGGGTGACGTAATTAGGAGGTTTTTACTATCAGCGCCGGCAATCTGTCTAGTTAGGCACCGCCTAATTTTTATGTAGGGCCTCGTCCTTACAGGGCGCCACAATGGAAAGAGGTTCGTCGTTTTGCGCCGACCGTTGTCGCGATGCGCGTCTGCAATCCAGATCGTTCGCCCGTTGGAATCAATCGCTGCGACACAGCCCCAACTCCAATCGGCTTTGGTGAGATTATCAGCGATGATCTCCCAGTACTTCGTCTTATGCCGAGCGTGGCTCGCAGCGACTGTAAGACGATCGCACTCGACTTTCTAACCAAGTCTCTGCGTCCTCACGGCGTGAACTGATAGACGCAACCGTCGTCTGCAGTGCCGCCGTGAACTGTGGCGCCGAAGAAGTTTCCGGACGGATCAACGACCATGCCGTTATACGAAGAGCTCCCGTCGGGTGATCCCTCAAAGGCGTGAACTACACTTTCGGTCCACCGGCCGCCACCGATCGGACTCAGCTTAAAGATTGTGCCACTGCCCAAACCGCCTTCACTTGTCGTTCCGTAAAGATTGCCAGTCGCGTCGGAAACAAGATTGCTGATCGGACTGTTGCCGTCATTTCCGTTTCGAAAGCTATAAATTACTCTCTCGGCCCACTCGCCAGTCGGCCGGGGAGACAGTTCGTAAACAGTGCCAATCCCGTTTGCGCCGCCATAGTAAGTGGTTCCGTAGAATTTACCCGAAGCGGCGCGGAGCAACGCGCCGTAAGGGAAGCTTCCGTCGGGTTGCCCGCGAAAGGAATAAAGCGTCGTAAAATTCCATTCTCCAACCGCTGTCGGCGTGAGTTCGAAAACAACACCGGCTCCATAAAGGCCGCCCGTAGTCGCTGCGCCATAGAGGCTCCTATTATTCAGAAACATTCTTCCAGCCGAACCGCTGGATCCGTCCGCGCCGCCAGTAAAGCTGTGAATGACATGAAACCTCCAACTCCCGCCGCGTGGACGGATTTCGTAAATCGTGCCCAGGCCGTACGCGCCACCGGTAGGAGTCATGCCATACACTTTTCCGCTGCCGTCGACAGTGACTCTCGCGCCCGGGCCAGATCCATCGTCGCCGCCAGTGAACGCATGGATTACTGTTTGAGTCCACGTGGCGCCTGAGTTGGTCAACTTGTACACTACGCCGCAACCGCCTTCACAACTACCTGACCCGCCCGCGACTGCTGTGCCGTACAGGTTCCCTTGGCCATCAACGGTAACTCCTTTGTACGGCTCGGCTCCATCCGCGCCACCAGTGAAACTATACAGGACGGTCTGAACCCATCCGCTAGGTGTCGGGCTGAGCTGAAACACTGTGCCACTTCCATGGTCGCCGCCAAGCACCGTCGTCCCATAGATATTCCCCGCGCTGTCCGTCTCCAGATCGGTGTCAGCGTATTCGCCGTCGGCCTCGTCAAAGCTAAAGATGACGTCTGTTGTCGTCGCTGTAGCGCTGACGAGCGACAGCGCGATAATGAATAGTGGAGCTACGTTCTTAAATCGAATTAATGCATTCATTGCTTTTCCTACTCCTCCCATTTTGAGTTGAATTTTTGAAATCGCGAGTCCGGAAAAGGCGAAGAAGCTCGCGGGCAAACTTCCTCCGCCTGAGTCAGAATCCGCATTTACGACGCCTATATGCGCAAATTGTTTTGCGTTTGTCAAAACA
>QHOX01000150.1 GCA_003219465.1 Verrucomicrobiota bacterium
GATCGCGTCGATCGGAATTCTGTTGATGACCACGCGCACGATTGCTTCGACCAGCGTTCACGTAACCGGCAGCTCGCGATTGCCGATGGTTGCAGGCTGGGACCATTTGCTGCCGGGTTGGTTTTCGCGTTTACATCCGCGCTACAAAACGCCAATTAATTCGATCATCTTCGTCGGCGCCACCACGCTTCTGATCGCCATCGCTAGTCAGATCGGCGCGGGGATTCAGGAAGCGTTTCAACTCGTCGATAACGCCGCGAACGTTTTCTACGGCATCGTTTATTTCACAATGTTCGCCATACCGATTTTTGGCGCAGGTGCGATTCGTTCTGGCGCTCCCATCTGGCTGCGTATCGCGGCGATCTGCGGCGCAGCCGTCTCGCTATCCGCGATCTTTTTTACCATCTATCCAATTATCGACGTTCCAAGCCGACTGAGTTTCGCCGTGAAAATCATTGCGCTGACAGCAATCGCGAACGCGATCGGCATCGCAATTTACCTGGTCGGCGAAAGACGCCGACAGAGAAACGCGGTCATGACATCCAGGTAGGGACCATTGACCTCAATGGACCGGCCGGTTGGGTCAACCGCCGCTACCTGTTCTTAGCGCCTTTTCGTCTTTACCTGGATCACGTTGGAATTGGGACTTGTGCCGCTGCCGTTGTAGGCTCGCACACGGTAATAATAGGCCTTGTGTGCACTTAGCCCAGTAACGCTACAGCTTGTCACATTGCCCACATCCAGGTTCTGGCATCCGCTCACGTATTTCCTAAAGGAGCTTTGGGTGGAGACGTCCAGACGGTAACCGGTTGCCCCGCTCACGGCAGTCCAGTTGGCGGTGAAGCTGCTGCTCGTCACGTTTGTGGCAGAAGTCGCAATGGGCGGTGGCAGAATTGGCGTTGGAGTGGGTGTGGGTGTCGGCGTTGAGGTAGGCGTAGTTGTTGGTGTAGCGGTAGCTGTGGGTGTAGCTGTGGCCGTCGCTGTCGGTGTTGGCGACGGAGGAGGCTGAGTCGCGGTTGGCGTTGCCGTCGCTGGAGGTGTCGGAGTCGGAGTAAAGGTAGCTGTTGGAGTTGGTGTCGGAGTAGGCGTTGGTGTAGGTGCCGCGTCGTCGTTGATGATCGTTCCCAAGCCTTGGCCGTCGCCAATCACCGCGTTCACCGGTGACGATAGATTTACGGTGAAAGTCTCATTCGGCTCGAACTTGTTATCACCATTAACGGAGACGGAGATCGTCTCACTGGTCTGGTTCGCAGCGAACGTGAGCGTGCCACTGGTCGATGAATAGTCACTATCAGCGGTCGTCGCGGTCCCATTCGACGTAAAATAGTTGACAGTCACTGTTTGATTGGTCGCGTTCGACAGAGTAACGATAAACACGAATGATGTAGTGCCGGGCTCACATCACTGATGCTGATAGAAGGCGTCGGAGTCGGAGTAGGTGTCGGGGTTGGGGTTGGGGTTGGGGTCGCTGTCAGTGTCGGTGTCGAGGTCGCCGTAGCAGTCGGCGTAGGCGTTGAAGTGGGTGTGGACGTAGCTGTAGCTGTCGCTGTAGGGCTCGACGTTGCTGTCGGTGTCGAGGTGGGCAGCGGGGTTGGGGACGCTGTAGGCGTGGGAGTTGGCGGCGGTGCGCCTGGGATGCTTGTGCACAGGGAGAATTCGGACGTTTCAATCGGATTCCCAGCACCATCGAGTCTGGTCGCCGTCGCAGTTACAAACGTGTGGCCTGGCGGCAGCGCAAACATCAGCGGGCCAAAGCTCGCGTTAGGTTGGTTAGGATCGGCAGGGCAGTCTCCGGTGATGACATCTGTGAAGCCGAGGAAGTGCTCTCCTTGGGGGCGAGGTTGGTTGCTGCCAGACAGCGCGCACTCGCTGTTGGAGAAGAATTCAATCCGAAATGTGGTATTCGGCACACTGTCTAAAGTTCCGGAAAGTGTAACAAATCCTCCGCTAAACGAGGCTGACGTGATCATCGGATAATTTTGCAGCCCGTTCGCGCCGCTGTCTGTGTCGCAGTGATCGTTATCTATCGGCGCTATCCCCGAACTGCACACACTGTTATTGAGCGCTATGCCGAGGCCGACGCTAGAGAAGATCGAGTTGCCGAGGATGCTGAAGGTTCCGCTTGCCAGCGACACCCCTTGGGCCCGCTCCCGACCCCCACTGTGGCCACCACTGTGTTATTGGAGGTGTCGATCACCGAGATATTGTTGCTACTAGAGTTCGTCACATAGGCACGTGTGCCGTCCGGCTTCACCGCCACCTCCGAGGGCGCGCTCCCCACTCCCACTGTGGCCACCACTGTGTTGGTGGAGGTGTCGATCACCGAGACACTGCTGCTACCATTGTTCGTCACATAGGCACGTGTCCCGTCCGGCTTCACCGCCACGCCAAAAGGCAGGCTCCCCACCCCCACTGTGGCCACCACCGTGTTATCGGACGTGTCGATCACCGAGACATCGTTGTCATTCTCGTTCGAAATATAAGCAAAAATCGCGGGGCATGGAGGCACCGTTGGCGTCGGCGTTGCATCCGGCGAGTCTGTCGCATTGGAAACAACACTTGGGCGGTTTGGATGCGGCTCGTCCCATCGGTTTTGGCCAAACCCGGCTAGGGCCATAGAAATGCCGGTAGCGCACAGCACAAAACCAATTAGGATGCGCCAATTGAAAAATGCCGATTGCGAGATGGAATTCTTTTTCATTATAATGCCTCGCTATCCATTCCCGGAAATCCGGAGCGAAGTTCCCGAAAATTTTCAGGGGACTGAACTTTTTGAGACACGAATTACACGTATGGTCACGAAATCAGAGGTCGCTGGTCGGAGATCAGAGAGCAGAACGACGTTTACTTGCTCACCCTATTTGTGCTAGACTGCCCAGCGATGAAGTTCTCTATCGTAATCGATCGCGATGAAGACGGCACATGGGTAATTGAGTGTCCATCGATTCCAGGCTGCGTAAGCCAGGGACGAACCAAGGACGAGGCAATAAAGAACATCACCGACGCCATTGCGCTGTGCCTCGAAGTGCGCGCGGAGCGTGGTTTTCCGCTCACGGTGGAGACTCAACAAGTGGAAGTAACCGTTTGAATGCCCCAGCTACCGGTGATGAGCGGTGGCGAAGTTGTCCGCGCTTTTGAAACCTTCGGTTGGCGAGTCGCGCGTCGCAGCAATCACATTATCCTAGTTCGAGAAGGCTCAACCGTTACGCTCTCGGTACCCGATCACAAGGAGGTTGCAAAGGGAACCTTGCGCTCGCTGATTCGCTCAGCCGGCTTGACGGTTGAAGAATTCAGTCAGCGACGCTGACTTTTCTTTGGCCTCAATTTTGTGCGGGTTCGCGTGCCGTGGGTAGGTCGCCACGGCGATGCGAAGGCGGGTGAAATCTGTGTCGCGGATCGGGCAACTGCAATTTTTCCGAAACCTCGCTTCTCAATTGCCGTAGAGGAATGGCGGAAGTGTTCGCGCTGCGCTCCGTCGCCCACGTCGGTTTAAGCTTGCCCAACAATCGCGTAAATAAGACAAAGGACGGGTTGTGAGCACCGACGTGGCGGAAACGGCCAACCCAGCCCAGGGCGGTTCAATACGACGCGCTGGAGCGTGGTGCTTTCGTGCGCCGATTCAGGAATAGAGAGTGCCGCGGCGCACGATGCGCTGAGCGAGTTATGCAAGACGTATTGGCGGCCAATCTTCGCGTATATCTGCCGTCGCGGTCACTCGATTCAGGATGCAGAGGATCTCACACAGGATTTTTTCGCGAGCCTGCTGCAAGGGCCCCTTCTTCAGCGCGCCGATCCAGAGCGCGGTCGTTTCCGTTCGCTGCTGCTAAAGGCGCTGCAGGATTTCCTGGGGCATACGAGTGAGAAACGCGACGCGCACAAACGAGGCGGCGGCGTGAAATTTGTCTCGTGGGATGACTGGATGGCCGAAGCGCCGTCGCAATTGTCAATCTCACCCCAAGCGCTTAGCTCGTGGTCTCCGGAGCAACTGTTCGATCTGCGCTGGGCTGCTACAGTCGTCGAACAAGCGCTTCGGCATCTCCGTGAGGAATGCGCCAGCAAAAGGCGGCTCAGATTGTTTGAGACGTTGAGCCTTTATCTTGCCACGGACCGCGCAGACGTTTCGTACCACAATCTGGCTACGACCCTGGGAATAGCGGAGTCTGCGGTTAAAAAACAACTTCACAATTTGCGGCGCCGTTATCGCTGGCTCATCTGCGAGGAAGTCGCGCAGACTCTCGAAAACCCGAGCGACGTAGAAAGTGAAATTCGCTATCTATGCGCGACGCTGGCGGCAGGAGCTGAAGCGGCGTAACCACGAATTCACACGAATAGACACGAATAAAAATTATCACAAACCACGGATCACACAGATTACACAGATACTTTGTAGGGCGTTCCCAGCGGCGAACACCAATTCTGCCCACGAAATACACTAAAGAAACGAAAGGTTTTGTGGATTTCGTCGGCGGTCGCTTCCCCAATTCCTCTGCATCCGCCTGCCCGCTGTAGTTCCGTGCGACCTACGGGATAAGTCGCTGGTAAAAATAAGGTTGGCGTCTGGCACAGACGCCCTGCAAAATTCGCGTTCATTCGCGTGTTTCGTGGGCAGAAAAATATTTAGTGGTTAAAAGATGAATCTCCACGGCCTAACTGATTCAGTCGCGGGCGTGATCGAAGCCCCGGCCAAGTGCCGGCAGTGCGGCGCGACTACGCGGTTGGGCAATGGGCTTTGCCTGAGCTGCACGCTGCGGGAGGGACTCGAGGGCGATCGTGAGGCATCGCGCGAATCGTTTGAAGCGATCCTGGTTGAAGACGAAGTGCACGACACACACTGGCGCGTTGGAAATTACGAGATTCTGGAGGAAATCGGACGCGGCGGAATGGGCGTGATTTATCGCGCACGCCAGCGCCATTCACGTCGAATCGTCGCGCTGAAGCGAATGGTGTCGTATCACGCCGATTCACGCGAGACGCGTGAACGTTTTCGGCGAGAAGCTGAAGCCGCAGCCAGTCTCGATCATCCGAATATTCTTCCCATCTACGAAGTCGGCCATGGCGAAGACGGCCTGCCGTTTTTCAGCATGAAGTATGCGGCAGGAGGCAGCTTGCAAAAAGATGGGCCTGCTCTTCGCAGTGAGCCGCGCGAATGCGTCCGGCTGATGGCCAAAGTTGCGCGTGCTGTGCAATACGCGCATGAGCATGGGGTTTTGCAGCGCGATCTTAAGCCGGGAAATATCCTGCTCGACGCTCGCGGCGAACCATTCGTGACCGATTTCGGATTAGCCAAGTGGCTAGACACGAATACCGATCTCACGCGCACACTGACAATCTTCGGCACGCCTGGTTACATTGCGCCCGAGCAAGCCAAAGGACCGGCGGCTAATCTTACTCCTGCGGCGGACGTTTATAGTCTCGGAGCAGTCTTGTTCGATCTGTTCATTGGACGCCCGCCGTTTCTGGGCGAACACGCGCTGGCTGTGATTCAACAGGCCAGCGAAAAGCCCGCGCCGAAACTGCGCTCGCTCTTGCAAAGTGGCGGGATCGATCGCGACCTGGAGACGATCTGTGCGCGTTGCCTGGAACGAGATCCGAACGCACGATATCAGAGTGCCGCGGCGCTGGCGGAAGATCTCGAGCGGTGGCTTGAGCGCCGGCCAATTAGCGCGAGGCCTGTGCGAACGCCAGCGCGAGTTTGGCGTTGGTCGCGTCGCAATCCGATTCTGGCGGGCGCCTTCGGTGCGAGTCTTCTGCTCGCGCTCGCGGTGGTTTGGTTGCTGCGGGAGCAATTCCTCGCGCCCAGAACTCCGGTGCCGGAGAAAAGCATTGCGGTGCTGCCGTTTGAGAATTTGAGCAGGGATCCGGATAACGCCTTTTTCACGGATGGCGTGCAGGACGAAATTCTCACCGCTCTGGCCCGGATCGCCCATCTGAAAGTGATCAGTCGGACTTCAGTTATGGAGTACAAGAGTGGGATTGCGCGCGATCTGGGCGAGATCGGCCAGCAACTTGGGGTGGCGCATGTGTTGGAAGGAAGTGTTCAGCGGTTTGGCGATCGCGTACGGGTTAACGCACAGTTGGTCGATACGCGCACCGACGCGCACTTGTGGGCGCAAAGCTACGATCGCGATCTGGCCGACGTCTTCGCCATACAAAGCGATATCGCGAAAGCGATCGCTAACCAGCTTCAGGCGAAGCTTTCTATCAGCGAGCAAGCCGCCATTGCACAACCGCCTACAACCGACCTTAACGCGTTCCTTCTCTACAATCGGGCCAAATCTCTCCTCGTCCTAACAACCAATAGGACCGGCATCGAGCAAGAATTCCGTCAAGCGATTGACTTCCTCAACCAAGCCGTGGCGCGTGATCCGTCGTTTTTCGTTGCTTACTGCCAACTGGCTTTATGCCACGACTACCTTTATTTCCTGGGCTATGATCACACTCCCGCGCGGCTGGCGCTGGCAGACGCTGCGATTGGGGCAGCATTTCGTCTGCGCCCTAACGCGGGCGAAGCGCACCTTGCGCGCGCCGAAAATCTCTATCGCGGCCGACTCGACTACGATGGCGCTCTTGCTGAGCTCGACATAGCACGCCGAACGTTGCCGAACGATCCGCGAATCTTCGAGTTGACCGGCTTCATCCAATGGCGCCAGGGGAAGCTTGAGGAATCTTTGCGCAATCTTGAGCGCGCGCTCCAACTGGATCCGCGCAATCTATATACTGCTCAGAAGATCGCACTCAGGTATGGACTTTGGCGGCGTTACGCCGAACAAGCTGCTGCCTTGGATCGCTGTCTTGCCATCAATCCCAACGATATCGACACGAGAGTAGCGCGCGCGCATCTCGCTCTTGAGTCGAAGGCCGATCCGCGCCCACTGCACCAAATGATCGACTCGATTCGGGCGGAGAACCCTGATGCGGTTCCGACCGTCGCGGACCGTTGGTTCATTTACGCTCTGGCTGAGCGCGATGCCAGTGCGGCAGAAGCCGCACTGGAGGCACTTCGTGAAAACACTTTCGGTAATGACGCGGTGAATTTCGGGCGCAACTTTGGGGAAGGGTTGATTGCACGTATGACGAATGATGCCGCTAAAGCGCGCTCTGCTTTCACTGCCGCCCGCGCGGAACAAGAGAAGCGCGTGCAAGCGCAGCCAGATTATGGCCCGGCGCTCTGCGTCCTTGGTTTAATCGACGCGGGACTGGGCCGAAAGGAGGAAGCTCTGCGCGAAGGCCGACGCGCGGTCGAGCTGCTCCCAGTTGCAAAGGATTTCACCGACGGCGTGCAGATGATTGAATACTTCGCGATGATCGCCGCCTGGGCTGGCGACAAGGAGCTAGCGTGCGAACAACTGGCGATCGCCACGCGTCTGGCGGGCTACATCAGCTACGGTGAATTGAAACTGCTGCCATATTGGGACCCGCTCCGCGGCGACCCGTGCTTCGAGAAAATCGTTAATTCCCTTGCCCGAAGTAGTCTGTTCATTTTCCAAACCACGGCGTAGTCTCGCGACCGCGGGACGAAGGCGGGTCGCCTCCCTCGCGCCAAAATAGGTGTGTCGGCCCAAGCCAAAAAGAAATTGTAATTGTTAGGCGCGCTTCAATCCCGAGCTTATCCGACGCAATTCTCCGCGACCCACTGCAGGTATTCCGACAGCCCGCTCGCGACTGGAACGAAAATGATCTCAGGGACGTCGTACGGATGAAGCGATCGAAGCTTGTCCTGAAACGCTGATTGTCGGTCTTCGCTGACTTTGAAGAAGACGAAGGTTTCGTTTCCCAATTCGATTTTCCCCTTCCAGCGGTAAATCGATTCCACAGACGGCAAAATATTCGCGCACGCGGCAAAGCGTTCGCTCACCAACTGGTTCGAAATCCGACGCGCGATTTCCGCGTCTGGAAACGTGCTGAGCGCGAGCAGAATTTTTTCTGGCATGTGTTAGGCCGGCACCAACGCTTCTCGCCGGCAGATCCAGCCGCCGCCGAGGACAACGTCACCGTCGTATATGACCGCAGCTTGTCCCGGCGTGACCGCGCGCTGAGCCTCGTGCAGTCGAACGCGGGCGCGATCATCATCGAGCGGCGTAACCGTTGCGCCTGCGCCGGGGTGATTGTAGCGGATTTTCACTGTTGCCTCGAATGATCGACCGACGTCATCACCGGGGTTTGTCGGCGCTTGTCTGCCGTCGCCAAGCCCGGCTACTGGGTGCCAATTCACGCGATCGATTTCGAACTCGTCGCAAACCAAGTCATCTGCCTCGCCGACGACGACGCGATTTGTTGCCGGATCGAGATCCACCACGTAACGCGGACGCGGAGAACCGCCGGGCAACCCTTTGCGCTGACCGATCGTGAACAGCTCGATTCCGTCATGTTCACCGACGAAGTTTCCATCGACGTCGTAAATTTCGCCGCGATGGAATTCGTCTTCGCCCAGATGCGAACGCAAAAACGCTTTGTAATCGTTGCCGGGCACAAAACAGATCTCCTGACTATCAATCTTATCGGCCACCTTTAAGCCTAACGAGCGCGCGATCTTGCGAATCTCCGGTTTGGTCATCGTGCCCAGCGGCGTCAGCGCCCGGCGCAATTGCGCCTGGCGCAAGCTGAAAAGGAAATACGACTGATCCTTGCGCGAATCGACGCCTTTGCGCAGCACGGCGCGGTCGCCGTGATGCTCAATGATCGCGTAATGCCCGGTCGCGATGTAATCGCAGCCGAGCGCCTTGGCTTTGCTCCAGAGATTGCCGAACTTGAGTTTCTCGTTGCACATCACGCACGGGTTCGGCGTCCGGCCCGCCTGGTATTCGCTAGCGAAATAATCAATCACGACGCGCTCGAACTGATCGGCCTCATCAACAACGTAATGCGGAATGCCCAGCGCATGCGCCACGCTGCGCGCGTCGGCGACCGCCTGCGGCCCGCAGCATTTGTCCTCCGCCCGCGAGATACAATCCTGCGGCCAGACCTTCATCGTATTGCCGATGACATCGTAGCCCTGCTCGCGCAGCAAATATCCGGCGACACTTGAGTCCACTCCACCGCTCATGCCGAGCAAAACACGCTGTCTGCTTCGATTCATTTGAGGGAGGAATTTCGATCAAGGGGCGGGTGAGTCAACGAGGTAGCGGCGGTTCACCTGAACCGCCATGCAGAGTCCCAGGGGGGCCAATTGAGGTCAATCGCCCCTACCTTACCGCTCGGCTCACGAAGGAACTAGCGCGCAGCGTAAATCGCCACGGCAAATGCGCAGCGCGACTGATGCCGATGCGTTTGTCAGTGACTACGTCAAAAGTCGCGCGTGAGTTGGAGACGAAGCAATGACGCCGGTCGGAGCACAGATCCATCTCGTGATGACGGCCGGTAATATCGAGTGCTTGTGTGAGTTTGCCCGGGCCGGAGCAAAGCTGACGGAGATCGTTAACGCCACGCCGTCGCTTCATCAGTTCAACCCCTCGCCGCGGCTCAAGTGCCCGAATCAAAACAAAGCCGTTCGCGTCACCTTTCACCAGCACGTTCAACATCCAATGGTTGCCGTAACTGAAATAGATGTAGGCCGCGCCCGCTTTGTTACGCTTGATAAAGCTGCGCGCGCTCGGACGCGTGAACGTGTGCGCGGCTTCGTCATCGATTGCCGCATACGCTTCCACCTCGACGATGACCCCGGAGCATTCGTCCCAAATGAGTTCAGTGCCGATAACTTCGCGCGCGCACGTGAGCGGATCGCGCTTGAAGAAAGACGAGCGAATAACCTTGTTCATCAACCGACCCCCGCCTTTTCCCGCTCGGAGTTAAGCGACGGCTTGTAGTAAACCGGAATTTTCACGTTGGATTCGACCGGTTGGCCGTTACGGAACGCGGGGATGAACTTCGCGCCGGTGAAATCGGATAACGCTGCGTCGCCGAAACCAAGCAGCGGCGGTTCTTCAGATAAAACCTGGACGTTCTTCAGATTTCCTTTCGCGTCCACATTCAGCGCGAGGTCCACAACACCAGTGACCGCAACCGTGCTGCCCGTTTTAGGATAATGCAGACCAGAAAATTTCGAGTCCTGGCCGACATACGGTTGGGGATCAATAAAATCGGTTTCCTTGTCCACTTCACTCAGTTGCTGATTGGCGAAGATTCGCAGCCGCGGTTTGCCGTTCATGACTGCAAATTTCACTGTCCCATAGAAAATTGCGATGACCTCCTTGTGATTGTGAATCGCTGGGATGAACTTGGCAGTGGCCAGGCGTTTGAGTAATTCCTGCTCCAGCAGCTCAGATCCGTTTGTACCGCGATAGGCGCCGCTACCAACGATCTCGCCACTCGGCGCGACGAGACAGGAAAACATTACGGCGGCTTCCCTTTGTCCCTTCTTGATCAGGTCGGCGGTATCTATCGTGTTGATCAGCGAATTTGGAGCGGTTCCGATCAACGCTGGCCGAACCTCTGGCAGCTTCGGCCCCGGTGAGGGGGATGGTGATCCGGATTTTGGCGTCTGCGCTGAGGCGAGACTGGCACTCAGCAACAAACCAACAAGGCAAAAAATCCCAAGTCGCATGGCGAAATAGGCAAGCGAAAGCGGCCCTTTTTGCAAGGGCGAACTGGTGAGATCAGGCCGCGATCTCCAGCGGCGTGATCGCGGCGATCCTTTGCACAACTTTGTGCCGCCGGAAACAATCGATGACCGCGTCGCGTGTTTGCACGGGGTGCAGAACGCAATTCGCCTCCGGCCTGTCAAGCAACGCTCGCAATTTCATGAAATGATGGCCGCCGCTCCGCGCGTCGAAACTGTTGACTGCGATTACGTATTTCTTATCGCGCTCCAGTGCGCGTCCGTCTGGAAATGTCATTGATGTGATCCTGCGATCGGGACCGCGGCCTTCGAGTTTCAGTTCCATGCCGAGCAAACTTCGCGGCTCATGGCTGGCATAAACTTCTTCCATGGCGCTCTTTATTTCATCAGGCGACAGCGTGGCGGTTACGATGAAATTTTCATAGGGCAGGATGTTCCAAATGTCATTTACCGTCGTTTGGCCGGCGGCAAGTTTAGCGTTCTGGTCGAACACGCCGTGTATGACAGCATCGACGGTGATCTTTCGCTCCCACAACGATTCCGTGATCGCCGCACCGATTAGTCTTTCGATTTCGCTCGGTTGACCCTGCCGGCCACGGGCGTGCAAGGTCGCCGCCAGCTCGCCGATTGGCTGCCCGAGCGCCGCCTCCGATTCGGAAAGCTGCGACCCTGCCCGGGAAACAACGACTTGATCCGGCTCGAAACGGTTATCCATCAGCTCACAGATCGCTTCACGACGTAGAAATTTTCTCGACTTTCGATCAAACAACAGATCGACGCGGCCCACATGAATTCCGAAATGGTCCGCCTGCGTGAACAGTACGCGATTTGTTAGGCGACGTGGAATTGCTTGATGAGTATGACCAGCGATGAACACCGCCACATCCGGAAATTCGGAGGTCAACGCCATCACGGTATTCGCAAAGTCATCGCCGCCTGTGCGCGGCTTCAGCCCCATGTGACCTGTGAGCACAATCGCGTCCGCGCCTTCGCTGTTCGCTTTCGCAATTGCGCGCCGCACAGACTCAACGGGATGTTGAAAATCGATTCCAACCGTAAACTCCCGCGGAAGCCAGAACGACATGCCCGGCGTCGTGATTCCGATAATTGCGAGTTTGATGCCCTCGATTTCCTTAACGACAAATGGCTGAACCTTCGCGAACGGATGTTGCGAATCGGAAAATGAGCCGGCGGGTCTTCCATCTAACGTTGTGTTCGCACCCAGCACCGGCATTGTCGATTTTTGTAGCGCATTCGTAAACGGCTCGATTCCCCAATCGAATTCGTGATTGCCAATCACCCACGCGTCGTATTTGAGGTGATTGAAAAGATCGATCATCAATTCGCCCTGATTTCTGAGGCTTACGTCGGTGCCTTGATAAACGTCGCCGACATCGATCAGGATCGAGTTCGGATTTTGCCTGCGCCAGCGCCGAATTTGCGTGACGCAACGCGCCAACCCGCCGCGATCAGCAGTTCCGTCGTAATCAGATGTCGGCAAAATGTGACCGTGCAAATCCGTCGTGTGCAGGATTGAGATGCAGACGGTGTCCGGCTCAAGCGCGGCAGCAGCACTGGCCAGCGTTGGAAATGCGCTGAGCAATCCCGCCCGGCCGGCGAGTTTCAAGAAATCGCGCCGCGTCCAGGATCTATATGGGGGAGACATTGCGGGTTCGCCTTGTGCGAGCCTAACGGTAAATCAGTCTCCGTGACAATGGAAATGCGCCAAGGAACTATGGCTTTCACAGTCATTGTGTTGACGATTTCGACGGCTGCTCACACCGTCGCTCCTTGATTGCTTGATTGCGCACCTGCAAGCTCTATATCTTGAGCTCTATGCTCAACGAAGACTCCATCGCCGAACTAAAAAGAAGCCTCAGAGACAGACTGATCCAGCCAGGTGACGCAGATTATGATGAAGCCCGCAAGGTGTACAACGGGATGATCCACAAAAAACCGCGGTTGATCGCGCGGTGTGCTGATGTCGCAGATGTCATCCGTTCAGTGAACTTCGCCAGAGATAACGATCTGCTTGTCTCCATCCGCGGCGGCGGCCACAACGCGGGCGGTTTGGGAATTTGCCATGACGGTCTCGTGATCGATCTCGCGCCGATTAAGTACACCCGAGTCGATCCTGCGGCCCGCACGGTCACGGTTGGCGGCGGATGCGTCTGGGGCGACGTTGATCATGCCACGCACGCGTTCGGACTCGCTACGCCCAGTGGAGTCATTTCCACCACTGGCGTGGGCGGATTAACTCTGGGCGGTGGCGTCGGTCATCTCACCCGAAAATGCGGATTGAGCATCGATAATTTGCTCTCCGCCGATGTCGTTCTGGCGAACGCCGAATTTGTGAAAGCCAGTGCCGAAGAAAATCCTGATCTGTTCTGGGCTCTTCGCGGCGGCGGCGGCAATTTTGGCGTCGTCACATCGTTCACCTTCAAGCTGCATCCAATCGACACCCTCTATGCGGGCCCGATGCTCTACGAGCTGAGCGAGACAGCTGACGTGATGAAATGGTATCGCGATCTGATCCCATCCGCGCCCGATGATCTGAACGGCTTCTTCGCGTTTCTCACTGTGCCGCCAGCTCCGCCGTTCCCCGAACATCTCCACATGAAAAAAATGTGCGGCGTGGTTTGGGCATACGCCGGACCACAAGAACAAGCAGAAAAAACATTCGAGCCGATCCGAGCGTTCAAAAAGCCTGCGCTGGATTTTGTGGGGCCGCTGCCGCAACCGGCGTTGCAAAGCATGTTTGACGCACTTTATCCACCCGGTCTGCAGTGGTACTGGCGCGCCAACTTTCTGAATGAAATAAGCGACGACGCGATTTCGCAGCACATTCGTTTCGGTGAAGCGCTCCCAACAATGCATTCCACGATGCACATGTATCCGATCAACGGCGCCGCAGCACGCGTCGGCAAAAATGACACTGCGTGGAACTATCGCGATGCGATGTGGGCGCAAGTCATCGTCGGGGTTGATCCCGATCCGGCAAATAAAGACAAAATCGTTTCGTGGACCAAAAGCTATTACGATGCGGTGCATCCGTTTTCCGCCGGCGGAGCATACGTAAATTTCCTGATGGGCGACGAAGGCGAGGAACGCGTGAAGAAAACCTACGGGGGCAATTACGAACGGCTGGCCACGATTAAAAAGAAATACGATCCCGATAATTTCTTGCGCGTGAACCAAAACATTAAGCCCCAGTAATTGTAGCGGCGCTTGTGCCAAGCGCCGAATTGCCACAGGCGTTTGACACAAACGCCTCTACAAGGGAAAGCGACAGGGTAATGAACGCTGACGAGTTGAGATCGTTGCAGGCTCCACTGAAAGCGCAGTATCGCGAGCGTCCCCAGACGGCCTTGGTTACTTTGCATGCCGAGGGACGCGTCGGCCAAAATATCACCTGCAAAATCGAGACCGGAAAAGCACGGGTGGAAGCGGGGCTACATTCGGCGACCGGCGGAGATGGACAAAGCGCGTGTTCCGCCGACATGTTGCTCGAAGCACTGGTCGGATGCGCAGGCGTGACGTTGAATGCCGTCGCTACCGCTCTCGGCATTCCGTTGCGCGACGCGACAATTCGCGCGGAAGGCGATCTCGATTTCCGCGGCACTCTCGGCGTTTCAAAAGATGTGCCTGTTGGCTTTAAGCAAATCCGATTGCATTTCGACCTGGACACCGACGCGAGTGAAGAGCAGCGGGCGAACCTGATTCGATTGACTGAGCGTTACTGCGTTGTTTATCAGACGTTGAGCCATCCGGCCGAGATCAGCGTTTTGCAGCGCGTCACATCTCGGTAACATTCAGCGCTTATGCCGTTATACATGGACATTCACAATCTCAAGGAGGGAACGACAGCAGAAGACGTTGCGAAGGCTCACGCGAAAGACATGGAAACGCAGCGAAAATACGGCGTCGAGTACACCAAATACTGGGTCAACGAGACTGGGAGAAAAGTATTTTGTCTTGCCCACGCGCAAATGCCGAAGCCGCCGTGCAAGTGCACCGCGAAGCTCACGGCTTGATGCCAGATAAGATTATCGAGGTCGAACCCGATGTGGCAGAAGTATTCCTCGGGGGCACCGAAACGAATCCGGCCGGAGCGGTTATTCTACCGGGCGGCGGGGCCAACGACCGAGATCCAGGAATTCGAACCATTCTGTTCACGGACATCGTAGATTCAACGATCTTGACTCAATCGCTGGGTGACGAAGCGGCGCTAGCAATCCTCGGCGTGCACGACACGATCGTGCGAGATGCGTTGTCGGCG
Organism: Verrucomicrobiota bacterium; assembly: GCA_003219465.1. Lineage (GTDB taxonomy): Bacteria > Verrucomicrobiota > Verrucomicrobiia > Chthoniobacterales > UBA10450 > Udaeobacter. Next base: position 14,835 of record QHOX01000150.1, read on the forward strand.
CTGGGCGGACGCGAGGTAAAGCATACCGGCGACGGGATCATGGCATCATTCGTTTCGGCAGCGGGCGCGGTCCGATGCGCGATTCAGATTCAGCGCGAATTGGACAAGCACTCGCAAAAAA
>QHOX01000269.1 GCA_003219465.1 Verrucomicrobiota bacterium
AAGAACTCGCCCAGGTCGCCAGCGTCCCCGATTCACTTCGCGGCGCGATCGAAGCGCTCCAGGCCGATCATTCCTTCCTGTTGCGCGGCGATGTCTTCAACGAAGACTTCATCGCCAACTGGATCGATATGAAACAAAAGGAATACGACGCCCTGCGCCTCCGCCCACACCCGTACGAGTTCGCCATGTATTACGACGTGTAATCGCGAAATCACACGTACGCCGGGTGAAGCTGCCGCGACACTCCTCAATGCGCCACCCACCAGGTGCGAAGCTGCCGCATCACAGCCGTTTTGCTCGCCACCGGGAGCTTCTTCGCCCACTCACCATTTTACCCAGTGAGGTATCTGCGCAGACGATTTTTGAGGTAACGCTTTCCCCAAGCGGTCTTGAGATACTTCTCTCGTTGTGCAGCGTCATTGCGGTTCAGACATCCTTCCCAGTACAGCAGTTCAAAAGGAACCCGCCGTCTCGTAGAGGCGACTCGACCGGCATTATGCTCCTTCAGGCGCGCAGGCAGTTTGTCGGTCAGTCCGACATACAACTGTTTATCGGACAAAGACCGTAGCACGTAAACGTAATATTTGGACACTGATTATCTCACGGGGTGAACCCGCACGCGGTAACTGCGCGCGGGAAATGGCAGATCGATTAATTCAAGTTTGAGCTGGTGTCCGGTTTGGTGGTTTATTATGGACAGGGTATAATGGACGTCGGATTGGGACATTACCCCCTCTACTAGGCACGGAATAAATGACGAGCAAAAAGTGGAACCTGTCCCCGTTTGTCAAAATGCACGTGCATTTACACGTTCATTCGTCTACTTCTCGTTAGACCCATGAAGTCGATTTTGCTGCTGAGCCTTCCGGCAACTGTTGGAATTATCTCTTGGATACTGAGTTGGGCATTTGTCTTTGCCTTTCCACCGAACAGCTACCATCCATATGCGCACGACATGCAGATGACGTTCAATCGAATATTCGCGTTGATGACCTACGTTGGACCTGCTGCGGCCATCTTCGCAGTCGTCGCGGTTTACAGATCATCCTGCACTCGTCCGAAGCGAGTCGCGTTCTATCTGCTGAATGTCGCGTGGGGGATATTTTCGTTGTTGTTGTTGGTTCAATTTGGGTTTTGGCTTGCGCACAAGACATGACGGCACGGTACAGGTTTAACCATGCGATGGAGCGAACGGCGGACCGCGGTACGCTCCACTCTTGAGATGACTTCCACAGTTCCACTCCGATCGACGCGCGCCCTCATCCGCCGTCGCTCATCTTGTTCTCGTTAGATGCTGCGCGCATTCCCGTTTTAACCACATCGAGTTCGATAACAAAATACGAAAACAATGAGCGAAACAAAAAGAGAATTGATGGGCCCAGCGTCCTATTTCCCCTCGATTGAGAAGAAGTATGGTCAACCAATCGAGCATTGGCTGACCTTACTCAAAGGTCAAAAAAACATGAAACACATGGAGATGGTTAATTGGCTCAAGACCAAACACGGCATAGGGCACGGGCACGCAAATGCTTTAGTTGGTTATTGGCGTGCCAAGTCGGACGTTTAGCAAACCAGACGGAATGCCTTGCTTTCACCAAACTTCCACCGCCACTACCTTCCACGTCCCAATCAGGTGCCTTGGTACACTATCGGGAGCTAAACTGGATGGTAGCGTCTGGCCAGGGGCAGTATCCATAAAAGGGGCGAGATAGCAGAAGCGGTAGTATTTGAGGACGTTCAGTATTAACCATCTAACCAATCGATGAAGCCAACGGCCCCATTGCGAGGCAACTTCGGCGAGGTTGCCACGACCCCCTGCCGTGGCTTATCTACTTCTCGTTAGGCCTCATGACACTCGACGCTTCGCCGTCCTTCGAATCGTTGCACCACGCGATGAAGCGTGGCGATACGCTCCACATCGCGCACTATCTTGAGTCCGGTGGCGATGCGAATCTCTCGGATTCATCTGGCTCTACGCTGCTCATGCTAGCAGCGCAGGAGGGTCAGACTCCCATCATTAATCTTTTGCTAGAGCACGGCGCAGACATCAACGCTCACTCAGTTCATGGCTATACGGAGCTGTCGCTTGCGGCATTCCGCGGGCATACCGGTGTGATCGAGCACTTGCTGGAGCGTGGCGCTCACGTTCCGGGAGAGGTTGCTGGCATGTCACTGATCGGTCTACTTCATCATTACGGTGCGGCTCGCGACCGCGTAATAGACGTTTTGCAGCGAGCTACCACACGCGGAAGCAATGAGGCCTAACCAGGCGATGCAGCGAACCGCGAGCCGCGCCGCGATCTATCTTCTGCGTGCTTGCCATCCACACTCTGGCTGCGTGGCACGCTTTACAGGGCTCGCGGTCGCTGATCTTGTGTCTCGTTAGACGGTGACACCACACGCGCAGCCACGAATAGGAGGATGGCTTATCGTTTTCGCAATCGTGCTGCTTCTGTTTGCGATCCGCACAGTGATCCACCTTGTCGCTCTTGCTCCGGCATTGCCGATCGCGTTTTCCAACGGCTTTAGTAGCCTGTGGAAGTTCAGTGTTTTATGCGAGTTCGCAGGGAACACACTGCTCGTTGCAGCGGCCGTTGTATTGCTCGTGCTGTTTTTGAGAAAACGGCGGTCTTTTCGCCGCGCAGCGTTAGCGTTTGTCGGATTTCTAGTGGTTTTCACGGTCGCCGATTTAATGGTGGCTTTGTCCGTTCCGGAGATTGCTGCCCGTCCGACATTCCCTTGGCGTAGCATCATTATCGTCGTCCTCAGTGCAGGTATTGCTACATGGTATCTTCTGGCATCGCAGAGAGTCAGAGACACCTTTACCCGATGAGCACGTCCGCGCCGTCTAACCAATCGATGAAGCCAACGGCCCCGTTACGAAATAAGTTTAGTATGTTTGCCACGACACCCTGCCGTGACTTATCTCTTTGACTCATGATCTTCCCAGCTCATTCGCCCTTCGGGCTTGCCCGTCCATGTCCCGGCTTCCCAGCTCGCTCCATTCTCGTTAGGCGTTATCGCGTATGACCACTCCAAGACTTCTTCTTTTCGTGTCGATACTGCTATTGCCGGTTATCTCTGTTCGGGCGACGTGGAACTATGAGTATGGGCCGGATGAGTACGTCACCGTCGCGAAGGGCATATCACCCGATGGAAAGATTGCCATCACCGCCCACGGCAGCGGCGAGCTTGGCGATGAGCATTTCCATCTTTACCTGACCGACGCGGGCACCGGCAAAAAGATCGGGCCGCT
>QHOX01000270.1 GCA_003219465.1 Verrucomicrobiota bacterium
CAAACTGACCAGCAACTAGAAGAAAACGCAGTTGTCCTCCAGACGTTAACAACCGGCGCGGTTTCGGGACTGAAAAACCGCCTGCAACGAAATTACGAGCAGGCTTACCCCGGCCTGGGGAACGTCATCCGAATCGTTCTCGACGAAGAAGAGGAAAGGGCGTGGGACTTGTCGTCTTTCCCGCACTTATTGCTGCCCGATCTGGTGGAAGCCCACATTGAGCGTCTCGGACTGCAACTAGCTGATACGCAACACGACAATGTGCTAGCGCCGCACAGTTTCACCGAAACCCAAAATCATCAGCCGGCTCTCGCTTATGTGGATTGTTAGATTAGCGCTGCGGCGCCCGTACACGTTTCGAAATCTCAACAACGAAAGGAATAACGATGAAACCAAAAAAAACCGCGGAAAAAGTCGTGGTGGTGCCAAGCGAGTCGAAGGGAATCGGCGCCGCCATCGCTAAACTTATGAGACGGCGCAGTGTTATCGATATCGTCGAGCGTTTCCAAAAGCGGCACGCACTGCAAGAGGAACGCGAAATGGGATCCGCAGTCGCGGTTCCGGGCGGCACGTGGCCCGGTCGCGCGCGGCCTTCGCTGATCCAGTTAACCAAATGATTCAAAAGTACAAACAAAACACAAAGGAAATCCAAATCATGAAAACTAAATTATATTGGGTCGCGCTGCTTGCGAGCGCGGCCTTGATCGGGCAAGCGCAAGCTGGCGACCCTCGCGGCGGCGGCGGAGGCTTCGGTGGTCGTGGTTTTAACGGTGGCGGCCATGCCGTCGGCGGGGGCGTCCGGGCTGGACCAGTTGGAGGCGGAGGCGGTTTCCGTGGCGGTGGCTTCCACGCAGCAGCCCCGGCGTTGGGTGGCGCGCCTAGATCCTTTGGAATGGGAGCGCGCGGAGGCGGAGTTGGCTTCGGCATACCGCGCTACTCTTCAGTTAGAGCGCGTCCGTCATATCGGCAGCCTGTCTATAATGGACGAGTTGGCCGATCGGTAACTCCGTCCATTGGCGCACGAACAGCGGCTAGTCGGCCGCAGAATCGTTTCAGCTCAACACGCAATCCTGTTGGGCAACGGCCGGCGGCAGCGTCTAATCGTGCGGCCACTTTAGCGGCGCGTTCACCTGGAACAGCTGCACACCGGGGATTGGACGGGCGAAGGGACCACATCGCTGAACGTCATGAAGCAAATTGGCACCGCGACTGGGACCGGCGGCATGCCCATTTCTTCCACAATCGGTTCTTTGTTTTTGATGGCGGCTTCTGGTTTGGACTGGATGCTGGATTCTACCCGTGGGATTACCTGCCGTATTACGCCGGCGACTACTATCCGTACGATTACTACACTAACGTTCAGCCGGACTATAACACCGCGCCCGCTATTGGCTATCCGTACGATTACTACACTAACGCTCAGCCGGACGATAACACCGCACCCGATAATGTTCAGCCGGACTATAACACCGCACCCGATAATGGTGCGCCGGTGGCTGATACCACGGTCCAAGCTGTCCAAACAGAGCTTACCCAACTCGGTTATTACAACGGTCCAGTCGATGGAATTTTCGGTCCGGCGACGCGCGATGCGGTGGCAAAGTATCAGATGGACAAGCAGCTAGATGTAACCGGGAGTCTTTCGCCGGACACGCTGCAGTCACTCGGAGTGCCGCCGGGTGCAGACAATTAACAAGATCCGCCATTACTCGATGAGAATCGCACATTGGACGGCTGGGTTGGAAAGACGGGGAGCAATGGAGGTGGAGGAACGCCTTTAAGAAACTCAACAACAGCGAAAGGAAATTGTATGAACAAAAAAAAACTCTCAGACAAAGTCGCACTCGTAACCGGAGGGACCTCCGGCATCGGTAAGACGACCGCCACCGAATTTGCCCGCGCTGGCGCCAAGGTCGTCCTCTCCGGCCGACGTGAAAAAGAAGGCGCGAGCGTCGTCGCAGAAATCCAACAGCTCGGCGGTACCGCCGCGTTCATTCGCGCGGACGTCGCAAAAGATGCCGACGTCAAGGCAATGGTCGACTTCACAGTCGCCACTTATGGCCGCCTCGACATCGCTTTTAACAACGCCGGCGTAGAGTGGATAGGCCCATTGGATCAGGCCACCGAGTCCGAATACCGCCGCGTCTTCGACATCAACGTTTGGGGCGTTTTAAATTCGATGCGTCACGAAATCCCTGTCATGCTAAAAAGCGGCGGTGGGGCAATCGTCAATACCTCCAGCGTGGCCGGGCACATTGGCATGGGTCAGGTCAGCATTTACACCGCGTCCAAGCATGCGGTCGAAGGCTTGACCAAGGCTCTCGCGCTCGAGTTCGCCAAACATAATATCCGTATTAACGCAGTGGCTCCCGCCGGTGTCGCAACCGATATGGTCGATCGCTTTGCCGGAAAAGAAGGCGACATGCGCGATTACCTCACGTCTCTTCATCCGGTCGGGCGCATTGGCACCAGCGAAGAAATCGCCGCTGCGGTTCTCTATCTTTGTTCCGACGACGCGAAATTTACCACCGGCACTTCCCTCGTGGTGGATGGAGGAATGCTGGCCCAATAAAGAGCACATGTAGAAATCGAAACATCATGAGTAGAACTATCGAAGCGAATTTTCTCCCCTCGCCTGTTGAAGAGGCCAAAGAGAAACCGCGCATCTTAATCATCGATGACAGCCGCGATTTTACTCACTCTGCCAAACTCGCGCTGGAGAGGACCGGGCGCTACTCCGTTTGGGAAGAGAACGAACCAGCCAGGGCTCACCAAACAGCGCAACGCGTTAAGCCCGACCTTATTCTTCTTGATA
>QHOX01000281.1 GCA_003219465.1 Verrucomicrobiota bacterium
GCAGAATCCCTTCGATCCAAGGAAATAAACAGTGACGAATCCGCAGATGATAAGAAACGGGATGGCGACCGGGACGGACGGAAAGGTCTGCCAAAAATTATTGGTGACAAGATGGTTGGTAAATTTCGGGATAAATTGTCCGGGCCCTGAGCTTGAAAAGAATCGAGCTGCCGTTGGCCATACAAACATATACAACGCGGCGCCGAGCGGGACATAGACCAGTAGCCTCGAGCGAAACGGCTTCGGAGTGAGACCGATTTTCTTTAGCATCCACGCGCAGAAATCCTGAAGGGCGAGAATGTGACAACCCCAGCCGCAGACAAACCGCCCGAATATCAACGTCGCTAAAATCGCCACAGCAAAAAAGATAAATCCCGCGTTGATCGCTCCTCCCTGGATCGTTTGCATCGTCTCAGATGGCTCAATGGGAGAAATCGTCCTGCCCATCAATCGCCACTGAATGATGTGGGCCACCATGCATAATTGAACGAAGATGAGAACGGCTGCGCGCCAGCGGCTGGTCTTTGATTTGCGAATGCCGCTTTTCGCAGCCGGAGAGTTTTTGCGAGCAGGGAGCGGAATCGATCCCTGATCCTTCGCTCTTCGATCTTCGCAACCGCTTTTCACAGATTTCTCTCTTCCGCGCAGAAGCGCAGCGGGACCCTAATGTAGCGCAAACTTCCCGCTTGCGGCCCATTGATTCGCAAGCCGGAGGCTGGCGCTGCTTTTTTGAGAGGCATTTGGAAGAAAATTAAGAAATTGCTTCCACTTTTGTGGGAAACAGACTATACGAATTTTCCAAACAGCCACAAGTCGGAGGGATCAGGATAATGTTAAGGAAAATATTGAGTTATTTCATGCTGCCGTTGGTTTTGCTTTTCATCAACAGCTCGGGAAATTCTGTGGCAGGATCCAAACAGAAAAGCCCGGAGAGCCAGACCGGGACTCTCCAAAAGATGATCGTCGCGGACGGGAGTGTTACGATGGATCTCGATCTCAACCGGTTGAACGGAATCAACTCCGTTGCGGCAAGACCCGCCACACTACATTTCGCCGCCGCGGCCAATTCGTTTTTTCCCATTCTGGTTTTTAACGATCTGTTGCGCGGTCCCGACCCGGGCTCGATCGCACTGGTCCCGCAAGTGCAAGCGATTCCCGCGCTTCCCGCCCCGCTGGCCGCGTCTCTCAAGCAGCTTGTCGTCGAAAAACTTCCTTCCGACGCAGCGTTCGACCTGGCCGTGCGCGACAGCAACACGGGATTCACCTTTTTTAATATTGAAGGACACCAGTACGATTACGATGCCAAGGCGCAGTTGCTCAGCATCACAGGCGGACGGCTGCTGGTCTCCAAAGAATTCGCCGAGTCCCTCGGCCGCCCGTCAGACGCCGGCGCAGTTGCCGGCGAAATCTCCATCGGCGCAACCATGCAACCCGTCGAGATCACACGGCTCGACGAAAACGGCGATGTGAAATCCGCGATACTGCCAGCACTGAACCAACCCGGCGTCGGGACTATCCCCGGCCCTGACGTCATCATAGGCGAGCTGATCGGCTTGGTGCAATCCCAGACTGGTTCCGTCGGGGGCCGCGTGGGCCTCGCTTTGGGAACCGATGCCTGCAACAAAGGGACGATCGACGTGGATTGGTTTGCCTTGCCGAGCAACGACCATCCGTTTATTCCGCAGAATGTTTACCGAAGGAGTGGCGGCGCTGATAATACTCAGCGGTTCGAGCAAATCGGCCAGTCCTGGGGTAAGCATGCATTCACAGCGGCATCGTCAAACACATGCGGCTTTGGATGCAATGGTATAGGCGGCAGCCATCTTGGCTCCGGCTGCTCCGATGCATACGGCGCCGGTTTGAACGGCAGTCAAACGGGCATCGGTTCGCGCGCCTGGGTCAATCCATTCACCGGAAATTTCCCAGGTTCAACAGCGAACAATCACACCGGCCACGTTCATGACGTAACCTCTCACCGAATTCTGGTTGACGTTAACGACTTGAACACGACGCTAAACATCGGAGCGACGTATTTTGCTGAGGCGCAATACGTCGTCCCGCACGAATACACTTGGTGCCAAAGTCATCCGGGCCAGTGCAACATGTACAACAACGCTTCGTACCGTCAATACAGCGTAACCGGAAT
>QHOX01000282.1 GCA_003219465.1 Verrucomicrobiota bacterium
GTAACAGGCATGATGCCCGCGATAATGGGGATATGAATGTCGACGAGAGCACAACGTTCGCGGAAATCGAGAAAGTCGCGATTGTCGAAAAATAGCTGCGTGACGATGTAGTCGGCGCCGGCGTCCACTTTCGCTTTGAGATGATCCATTTCAACCAATCGATTCGGCGTCGCGGGATGTCCTTCGGGGAAACCGGCCACGCCGATCCCGAAACCGCGGCGATCTGGATGCGCGCCGGATTCGTTAAATCGGCGAATGAACTTAACCAGATCGATCGCATGTTGAAACGAATCGCGCGATTTATCATAGGGAATGTCGCGCGGCCGATCGCCCCCAAGCGCGAGGACATTTCCAATCGCCGACCTGGCGTATCGAAGTAAAATCGCTTCGATCTCATCTTCGTTGTGGCAAACGCACGTCAGGTGAGGGATCGGGTCCAGTTTTGTTGTATGTTGAATGCGCTCGACAAGGTCGTGGGTTAAATCTCGCGTTGAACCACCGGCACCGTAGGTGACGCTGACAAAGTGCGGCATGTACGATTCAAGATCGCGAATCGTTTGGTAGAGAACCTCGACAGCCGCCGGCGTTTTCGGAGGAAAGAACTCGAACGAAAACGTGGGAGAATCCCCCCGCATGATGTCCGTAATATGCATGATTCAAAGCTTATCTTCGTTCGTGCCGCGACTTTCGGTCAACTGACCGAGCAGATTTTCCACCATGAACGCTCGAGTCTAAACTCGAAAAGCCTGTGACAGCATGGCGTTTACTATTTCGGACCGGCAAACCGCGATCGAGCAGTAATGTCCCCATCGCACGATCCCCGCAGACGACGCGACCTTCTGGTTCATCGAGCAAATCCACAGGAGATGCGATTAATGTCGTGCAGGGTGTGGGTCAAATTAGGGCAGAATCGCAAACACCCGCGCAGGAAATCCTGAGCCGCCTTTAGGTCTTGGAAAACTGACCACAACGATTGCGCCGTATTCCGGAACTTGATCGAGATTCGTGAGCAGCTCAATCTGATAATGGTTCGTGCTCAAAAGTAAGTTTCGAGTGAGTCATCGTCTTTCGTCGTGGCGATTCCAGAATCGGTATCCGTCGTTTCGTGCCCTGACGCGGTAATCTTACGGTCTTCGTAAAGATATTTCAAACCGGGCAAGCTCCAGCCCGGATAATGAGCGACGCCGTGCGCATCCTTATTTCCATCTTCGCTGCATCGGGCCAGCGCTTCGACCAATCGGTCCGCATCGCCACGAACGCGCCAGAAGGGATTTGCCCGTGATCTTTTTCCCATTTCTTCACACGCTCGAGTGAGAAGGTGTAATCTGGATTTTTCGCAGCCTCTTCGTGTACATCAACAATCACCAGGGGCAGAATCATTTCCTTGGGATCGATCTGATCGACGGTGCGCAACCCTTTGATGAGATGAGCAGGCGGATCGACGTGCGTCCCCCATTGCCCAACATGCGTGAACAGCTCGGAGAAAAAACCGGCACCCAGTGTGTCAGAGCGTTTGTCATACCAGTAAATCGTTTTCCGCGTTTCGTCCGGAAAGCCTGGCCAGCGGGGATACCGGGCGCAAATTCGTGCGTAAGATCCACATACTTTTTTGAGGCTTGGCCTTTTTGGATTTTCCAGAGTGGCGCGGCGGCGTTCTCGCTTTTTGCCACCGAATACGGCGACACGAAAGTTAGCGACATACCCGCGGCAACGATGAGTTTCCAAATCTGCATTTCTGCTTTGTTAAAATCACGACGCAGCAAGAAGCCAACAAGTTCGAATAACTCCGAATAAGTTTTCGTCTTTTCACGGAAGCGAGGTTTTGTTGGTCCGAATTGTGGTCGTTATCAACAGCTCATAATCGCGGGGATTGCCTTGGAAGGTAAAGCAGCCGAGAGGGGTTATTCGCACGAAGAAGGAGAAGATAAGATTGAATTAGATTCACTAATCATCATCGCTTGCTGTGAAAAAGTATTTCAGCGACTAGATTAATCGTTTCAGTTCATCGGAGCTAAAAGAAATGCCGCCAGACGCAATAGCTTCACGACCCAATACGATTGAAACGTCAACACCTATCGTGGCGGCGGTACAAATAAATCCCAGGCAAGACGATAGCCTTTTCGAGCATGTAGCTTGGGTCTACGTGTTCTGCCGCGAGCATCTTTTCCGCGATGATACCGAACGAATAATCGCGGCGCTTTGGCCAAGCGGGCCGCCCGATGCCGGAACGCAGTTAATGGAGATTGGTTGCGGACCTGGGTTTTACGCATGCCAACTCGCGGAACGTTTTCACAATATATCCATTACAGGTGTTGACCGCTCCGAGACTCAATTACAGCGGGCTCGAGAGAGAGCGGACGTCCTTGGTTTGAGCAACTGCTGTTTTCAACGAATTAATGCCCTTGATCTTTCATGCGCGGACGCAAAATTCGACGTCGTCATTGCTTCGAGGCTCTTCACTATCCTACCGGAACAAAATCGCGTTATCGCGGAAATGTACCGCGTATTGAAACCAGGGGGGCGCTGTTTCATCGCCGAGCCGCGCCATGTCATTTGGGCGTCGATTCCGCTGTTTGCAATGTGGGTGCTGGTTCGCTTAATCCGGGCCCGGAATGGTTATCGGGAACCGCACAAAGCAACGGTATTTTCGACAAGCGCGTTCGAGAATTTGTTCCCAACGCAGCCATGGAAACAGATTAAAATCTGGCAGGACGGACGCTACCAATACGCTCTTTGCGAAAGAGCATAGCGCGGCCACCGCGCGACTGAATGAGAACGGTTGATCGCGTTCTTGACCCAAACAGGCCGGCTGACATTGATGGCGGTTCCTGCGCACTGGCGGTGATGACCAAAGCCCCGCGAGCGGGAGAGGTGAAGACGCGTCTCGTCCCGCCGCTTACGCATGATGAAGCCGCACAACTGAACAGTTCATTTCTACGTGACATAGCGGGTGCGATTTCCGCGGCGATTGGAGAAACCGCGCGTAGCTGCAGCCAGCACCCTGTGGATGGCGCGGCAGGCAGTCAAGCGGCTATCCAGCGAATGGCCAGCGGCGTCGGCGTTTACACTCCGCGGGGCGCCGAGGCGGCATATGAAAATATCTTGCCGGAAGAGTTTTTTCTCATTGCGCAGCGCGGCCACAATTTTGGCGATCGCCTAATTTTTGCGGCCGAAGATTTGTTCAAAGTCGGATTCACTTCCATTTGTCTGATTAACTCAGATAGCCCGACCGTTCCGGCCGGGAATTTTTCGCAGGCGGTAGAACTCCTGCAGTTGCCGGGAGATCGCATTGTCCTCGGCCCTTCCGACGACGGGGGCTACTATTTGATCGGGCTCAAAAAACTGCATCGCGGAATGTTCGAACGAATCGACTGGAGCACGGAACGTGTGCTTGATCAGACATTGCAACGCGCAGCCCAGATCGGAGTGGACGTGAAATTGTTGCCTGCCGGCTACGACGTCGATGATTTTGCAACATTAGAGCGATTGTGCAGTGAATTACTTGGGGAAAACTCGTCTCGTGGTCGCGGGATTGCGCCGAATACCCGAAAATTCCTAGCCGCCATCATCAAGCGGGAGGGCCGCAGCCGCATCTGGCCGGTTGGGAAATAAATTGTAGAACAGGCGCTCCGCCTGCCAAAACAACAGCAACCGGAGAGGTTGCCCTACAAAACCGTGTCTATTACGCTGCGCGTGTCATGTCGAAGCATGGAAAACGCGCCCTTGTGACCGGTGGCGCGGGCCTGATCGGCTCGCATGTTACGGATCTGCTGGTGGGTGAGGGCTGGAAAGTGCGCGTGCTCGATAATCTTGAGCCGAATACGCACAAACGCGG
>QHOX01000283.1:0-3921 GCA_003219465.1 Verrucomicrobiota bacterium
CATACGCTTCTCGCCGTCGGTCGTGTGCCGAACACCAACGACCTAGGTGTGGAACACGCCGGGATTGAGATAAATGAGCGCGGTTACATCCAGGTTGACGATCAACTTCGCACCAATGTGCCGGGCATTTATGCGCTGGGCGATTGCAACGGACGCGGCGCCTTCACTCATACCGCCTACAACGACTATGAAATTGTCGCCGCTAATCTTTTAGAGGGCGACCACCGTCGGGTGAGCGACCGGATCACCGCTTACGCCCTTTACATTGATCCGCCGTTGGGCAGAGCGGGAATGACTGAGGCCCAAGTGCGAAAGTCAGGACGGAAAGCTTTGATTGGAAAGCGTCCGATGACGCAAGTCGGCCGTGCGCGGGAGAAAGGCGAAACGGCCGGATTCATGAAAATTTTGGTGGACGCCGAAACGAAAAAGATCCTTGGTGCGTCGCTTCTGGGGATCGAGTGCGATGAGGTAATTCATTCGATCCTCGACGTGATGTACGCCAACGCGCCATACACGGTGATTCAGCGCGCCATGCACATTCATCCGACTGTCTCAGAATTGATCCCGAGCATGCTCGGTGAGTTGAAGCCGTTGGAGTAAACGCAGCGCATGAGTCTCAATACGCAGACGAAACCGTCGACCTACCGGCCCTTCGCGCACCGCATGCAATCGTCAGACCGCGCTTGAGTCCGATCGCCGACCCGACCCCGCTGATTGGAGCTTGGTGCTTGGGATTTGGAACTTCCGGCGAATCGGGTATCCTCGCACGGCATGCATCGTGACCATCAGCGTTGGTATTCGCACCGGCTTAGTCGCGACATGGGCGTCGCCATTTACGGCAATTACGGCGCGCCCATCCTCGCCTTTCCCACCAGCATGGGCGACGAATGGGAGCAGAAAGGTCAGAGCATGATTCGCACCCTTAGTCCGTACATCGAGCAAGGCCGCATCCGGATCTTCTGCATCAACGGCGTGCAGAGCGATTCGTTCAGTAACAAGGGAGCGCATCCGTTCCACCGGAGCTGGATGCAGGCGCAATACGACGCCTATATCGCGAACGAGGTTTTCCCTTTTATCGATTCCCAGTGCCAGACGCCAGGCATCGGGATCGCTACGCTCGGCGCATCGCTCGGTGCGTATCACGCGGCCAATACTCTCTTCAAACATCCCGACCACGTGAAGCGCTGCTACGCGCTCTCCGGCGTGTACGACTTGCGCGATTCCATGGACGGGATGTACGACGACAACTTCTACTTCAACAACCCGGTCGACTACATGGCTAACCAGAGTGATCCCTGGTTTCTCCATCAGTACGCGAGCTGTGACATCAGGCTCGTGACTGGCTGCGGTCCGTGGGAGAACAGCGGGCCGACCTACCGGATGTCCGAAATCCTCAGGAACCGCGGCATTGCTCATCATCTGGACGACTGGGGCCCGGAGGGCGGGCACGAGTGGCCCTACTGGCATCACCAGATGTGGGAATACGTCGGCCAGCATTACTAAAGAACATCCATCTCTGATTTCTGACTTCTGACCTCTGACGTCTCACCTCTGGCTCCCTGCCGTCTTTCTTGACGTTGGCCCTGAAACCAGCGACGCCTAGAGGCATGCGCAAACTATTCTGTCTCATGTTGCTTCTCTCCGTGCCGGTGCTGGCGAGCGATGACGAAGAAGCCAGGATCAAGACCGCGGTGGAGGATCGTTACAAGGAGTGGATCGCCGCGGCGAACAAGAAAGACGCCGCGGCGCTCACGAACCTTTACGACGAGAATGCAGTTCTCATGCCCAAGGAAGAGGAGCCGGCGATCGGCAAGGCCGCGATCGGCGAATATTACAAGAAGCTTGTCGCCGACCCGCACTTTGTGCCGTTCACGCTGACGCTCAATTGGAACAGCTTCCATCTAGTGGGTGACATCGCGATAGCAACCGCGCTGTTCGAAGGTGACGTGACGAGGAATGGCAAACAGATCCATTTCCGCGGCAAGAACCTGCTTGTCTGGAAGAAACAGGCAGACGGTTCGTGGAAGATTTTTCGCTACATGTTCGACGAGATTCCAGAGAAGAAATAACAGGTCACTCGTCGGACTTAAAAAGCAGTTACCTTTGCCGGCAGGGTTAACTGCTGACCATCTCTTTCTAATACGAGCATTCGAACGCTGCCAGGTTCGCCATGCAAAGCGGCAAATATAGCCCCGCGCGTTGCACTGCTTAGCAGAACGCTGTCGACCTGAATCAATTTATCCCCGACTCGAACCGCATCTACCGTTGGCTTTCCGGACGTCTCGGCAATTCCGGCAATGAAATAACCCTCGCTCCGTTTTTCCAAAGTCACGCCCACTTGATCCAAATCGTGCGGATCAAGATCGCTCACTCGCTCCCAGTATGTCATGCGTCGGGGAAAATCGATCATTAGACGAAAATCTCTGAGCACGTTGCCACCAAGCCAGCCAATCACAGGCTCGGGAGCCTTTTTGGAATACCAGTCGAAAAATTTCCCTGTACTTTGCTTTGTCCGGGTGCTGGAGGAATCGGCGGCGCTTCGGGAGCTATGCCAAGCGCTCCAATTTGTTTCAGGCTTAACGAACCGAGTTTGATCTCCGGTAGCCGCAAAATTGTTGCCCTTGCTTCCGCGCCGTCGGTTCGGGTTTGCATATTGGCTTCACCAACCGCTCCCGTCCCGCGCTTCCACTCCGGATGCGCTTTTGTCCATTGCTCCGCGACATCTTCCCGCACCCATGAATACGCGCTTCCAGTATCGATGGCCAAGGCGTAAGGACGCCCGTCAATATCGCCAGTGATCGATATCATCCCCGTTTTTTGGTTTACGCGACACGGCACCGCGTCGCCCGTGTTTTTCAGTGTGTTCGGCTACGCGACCGTCAGCGTTCGCTTCGCGTAATCGACGACCACTTGATAATTCGTCAATACGCTGCCCGATAGAACGGCTTCCACCGGCAGTGTCCGTTTACCATCGCGACCTGTGAGACCTAATCCCGTGTCAGTTTCGACGGCGGATGAATCAACTTTTATTTCCAAATCGCCGACACGAAGAATCACCGGCTTGCCCTGGCCGCCCTGAAGTTCTTCATGAAGGTTCTTATCGAGCACCAAGGTCGGTGTGCCCAGATCAACGAATGCCAACGCTTTTCGCAGCGTCCCGTTTGGACGGACGAAATTGAGTTCAGCAAATACGCGATCGTCATCGAAGATAAAAGGAACGGTTCCGCTCCGCTCTGTGTCGAGAGCTTCCAAAGAGCGCGCAAGAAAGACGATAATCAACAGGAAGATCTCAGCCCTTATGAGTCCTGGCTTCATTCAAACGAATCTTACACGAGACCAGATGCGGGAAACAGAAGCGTGGCAGCCTTCTCAACCCGTCAACTCCGTAAAGGTGCGTGCCTCCAACGGGGCTTTTACGCTCTCAACTATCGGTCCTTCGTCATTCGTCATTTTCCCCCTGCCCTCTGAATTGGGTGTTGGACGTTGAGCATTCGGCGTTTGCTTGAACTTCTCTCTCTCTCAACCATCAACTTCTTGCCATTCGGATCACGCGAGGAGTACAAGCACAGGAATGATCCCGCTAATTGCCTTGTGGCTTCCCATTCTGCTTTCGGCTGTGATTGTCTTTTTCGCCAGCTTCATCATTCACATGGTGCTCGCTTATCACAAAACTGATTACCGCAAATTGCCGGATGAAGACCGTGTCACCGACGCGTTGCGAAGCGCGGGCGTGACACGTGGGCCCGCTTATTTCTTTCCGTATTTTTCGTTCAAGGAAATGAAATCGCCGCCCGTGATCGAGAAACTGAAACGCGGACCGGTGGGCTTGTTAACTGTGCTGCCCAGTGGGCCGCCGGCGATGGGAAAGAACTTGGTCCAATGGTTTTTGTATTGTGTGGTGATCAGCATCTTTGTCGCTTA
>QHOX01000283.1:3944-4343 GCA_003219465.1 Verrucomicrobiota bacterium
TACCTTTCCGGCCGTTTGCTGGTGCCCGGGACCGCTTTCTTGCAAGTATTCCGCGTCGTTGGTACCGTCGCTTTCTTAGGATTCGGCGCAGCCCACGCCCAGGAATCGATTTGGAGCGGCCGAAGCTGGCTGGTCACGTTGAAGCACCTTTTCGATAGCGTGATTTACGCATTGCTCACCGCAGCAACATTCGGCTGGTAGTGGCCGAAAATCGCTCTGATTCCTGTTCGTCTTTGCGCGTTCTTCTCGCGCTGTAGCCTTCCGCGTAGGTGGATCAGTTTTTCGCTGTCGGAAATGTTGAATAGCCTGCTCGCGAATGCTTTCGGAGTTTAGATCTGACCCGAACGGGGGCCCGGAGGATGGACACGAATGGCCCTCCTGGCATCACCAATGTGGGAG
>QHOX01000063.1 GCA_003219465.1 Verrucomicrobiota bacterium
ACGGAGTACCGCTGGCGCAAAACCGGCTCAGTTACAACCTGGTCATAACTTTCCCAACCGCGCTGAACTTTTCCGATGCGCAGGCGCTCGGCTATACGAGAGAAAAAATAGATGAGGCCGGAAAGTTAATAGGACGCAGGTTCCGGATTTCCGATGAGGCGATCCTTCGTCATTACCGCAACCGGGGCATCATGCCGTTTGAGATCGCACCCAACCTCACGCCGCAGGAGTACGAAGGAATCAAGGACAAACTGCCGCCCGGAATGATGGTGCGTCCTGTTTACGTCCGGATTTATCCGAACGGAAAGGTTGCCGGTCAGATTGTTGGTTACACCGGAAAAACGGGCCGAAATCCGGACGGCATTGTCGATAACCACGAAACGATCTGGCCGCAAACCGAGGGCCGCGAAGGACTCGAACAGACGTTCAACGACATGCTTACCGGGAAGCACGGCGAATACAAACTGACCTTCGACAAGGACGGCCGGAAAACATCGGAGAAACTCGTTACCCCACCGGAGCCCGGATACAACGTGGTGACCACTCTTGATTTGCACCTACAAGAGCTGGCGGAAAAAGCGTTGGCAGCGAAAGCAAAGCGCGGGGCCATGGTGATTGTCGATCCGAACAGCGGCGATGTTCTCGCGCTGGCATCCTGGCCCACGTACGACCCGAACGTATTCGTTCCCTCTATCTCAGCTGATCAACTCAAAGCCTTACAGTCGGATCCGGACATTCCGCTTTTGCCGCGTGCGTATCGTTCGTCCTATCCACCAGGGTCGACATTTAAAGTGGCCGTGGGCATTGCGGCGCTGGAAACGCACGCTGTCTATCCGCAGGATCAATACCAATGCGTGCCGGCGATTCAGATCGGCAACGTCACGTTCCACAACTGGAAAAAGGACGATCGCGGCGCGCTAAACTTCGTGCAGGCCCTCACGGAATCGTGCGATACATGGTTTTATCAGGCCGGCATAAAGACTGGCTCGGCGCCAATCATTGATTGGGCGTTGAAGCTGGGCTTCGGCGCGAAATGCGGCATTCCGTTGCGCGGCGAAGCAGAGGGCCGCATTCCGAACGACGAATACATGAAAGCGACGCACGGTCGCAAAATCCTAAACGGCGATATCGCAAATATGTCGATCGGCCAGGGCGACATTCAGGTTACTCCGTTACAAATGGCGCAGGCCATGGGCATTGTCGCGAACGGCGGAACGTTCTATCAGACACGGCTGGTTCAACAGGTCCAGACCTTCGATAACCAAATCGTGACCGCATATCAGGTGCGCGCCAAAAGAACGCTCGACCTCTCGCCGGAGACGCTGGAGCAAGTGCGCACCGGAATGATCAACGTCGTCAATGGCGCAGGCGGCACCGCGCATCAGGCCAGCCTCGAGAATGTCGAAGTCGCCGGCAAAACCGGCACTGCACAATGGGGACCAAAACACAAGGAGCGCACCGCGGCGTGGTTCGCCGGATTTCTCCCCGCGGACCAACCGCGATTCGCGTTCGCAGCTGTTTACGAGGGTGATGTCGGCAGCAAAGTTCACGGCGGTTCCGCCGCCGCGCCCATGATCGCCGACGTGTTCAAAGACGTTTACAAAGGTCAGATGATCGCGCGCCGGTCGCAGCGGCGCGTTGAGGAACAACCGGAAATCCGCCGCGCCGAACCGGTCGAGGAAGAAGACGAATCAGATTAGGTAGAGGCGATTGACCTCAATCGTCTCAAATTGCCGTCCTCGTAGACCAATTGGTCAAGGCGGTTCGGTGAACCGCTTCTACCTACGCCACCGCAGTCTCCTGCGGCAGTTCCATGGTTCCCTTGAACTTCGGCGGTTCTTCTTCGACGCCGAAGTTATCGGAATAGAGTGCCTCGATCTTCGCCATGTCGTCCGACGTCAGCGGCGCGGTGTCGGGCCCCTTGGCAAACTCGACGAGCTGTTCTTCGTTATAAATGTTCGGCAGCGTCGAAGCAACACGATCATCCGCCAGCAACCATTGCAACGCTGCTTGTCCAAGCGTGCGGTCGGCAGTTTCGAGAAATCGTAATTGCTCGACTTTCTTGATCCCGTTCAGCAGCCAGCTCCGCGGTCGATGGCTGCGATGATCAGTTGGCGGAAATTTTGTGTCAGGCGTGTATTTGCCTTCAAGCATTCCGGACGAATGCGTCACACGAATGAGGAACATCGTGTCCTTTGCGGCTTCACTAGCGGTCTCGTGAAATGCGCGCCCGGGGTGTTGCTCGAGCATGTTATAGATGTGTTGCACGCTCGTGAGCTCGCGCTCGCGAATGGAATTAACTCCCTCATATAGCCAGCCAATCGCCGGCCCCAGCGCAATGCCGTAATACTGAACTTTTCCTTCGCTCTTTAATTTGTGCAGCGTTTTCCAGAGCGCGTCATCATTCACCTGCTCCATCCGGATATTGTGCAATTGAAGCAGATCAATCCGGTCCGTCTTTAATCGCTTCAGCGCAGCGTCGGTCGCGCATGTGATGGCTTCCGGAGAAAAGTCCTGCGGAATCTCCCGCTGCCCGCGTCCGCGAGCTTCACCGAAATGCACAAAATCGTACCCGACCTTCGTCGCTATTACGATTTCGTCCCGCTGATTCGGGAAAGCTTTCGCGATCAATTCTTCACTTAATCCGTTGCCGTACGTGTCAGCCGCATCGAAAAGCGTGACCCCGAGGTCGAATGCCTTATGCATGAGCGCCGTCGCTTCGCCCTCGGTAAAACTTCCCCACCAACCGGTAGAAATCGTCCATAAACCAAAGCCGACTTCGCTCACCGTCAGATCAGTATTTTTGTAGGTCCGGAAGCGCATGAAACTATTTAACCACAGACAACGCAGAGGTCACGGAGAAGTGTTGTTTCACATGCCAAATCATGCTGCAATAACCGAAATCCCCGGCCATCGATTATGGTAGCGGTTCCCAAGACATTGCCGATCACACAGCCCACTATACAACGCGCCGCAATTGTTTTGCACGCAGAAGAGCAGCCGCTTCGTGGTGTGGCGCGGCCGGGCACACACGAGCTTTATCGAAATCCACGCGTCAGTTGTGATCAGCGCGCTTTGGGGCCACTGCGGCCCGACTTCGTCCGCGTGAAAATGAAATACGTCGGCCTATGTGGAACCGATCTGCACGCGGCGAAGGCTGATCCGAACACCGGCTATGTGCGAACCTCGAGCCCCGCCTCGATTCCCGCGAAAGGGCGCATTCTTGGCCACGAGGGAATTGGGCAAATCGCGCAAGCCGGCAGGAACGTGCCTCACTTGCGCGAAGGCGCATGGGTCATTTTTGATTCCATCATCGCGTGCCGGCAATGCGATCGCTGCAAACGCGGATTCCTTAATCAATGTCGTCACGCGCGCCTGCTTGGCTTGGAAGAAGACGGTTTGTTCGCTGCGTCGGTCGATTTGCCGGCGGGCATTGTGCATGACGTTTCCACCTACATCGAGTCGGATGCTGATGCGCGCGCGCTCGCGTTGCTAGAGCCGGCGGCGGTTGCATTCGTTGCGTGCCGAAAGGCAAAGGTGAAGCGTGGTGAGAGGCTTACGATTTTTGGCGCCGGACCGATCGGAACCTATTGTGCGATGCTGGCGCGCAATGTATTTGGCGCAGGCAAAATTGCCGTCGTCGAGCCGGTGGAATTTCGCCGTCGATTCGCTGCGCGTTGGGCGGAGCACGTTTTCACTCCGGCAGAATTCGCGCTGAGCCGATGCGATTCGTTCGACGTTGCTTTTGAAGCTTCCGGCGTGCTCAACAATGTCGATTCCGTTTTACCGCGAATGAATGCGGCTGGCCGAATTGTTGTCCTCGGCCGCAGCGGTGAACCGTTGCATCTTTCCGCCACGGATGATCTCATTACCAACGCAATCTCCATCATGGGTTCCCGCGGACATCACGGCGGCGCCTACGAAATGCTGCTGCAACTTTATGCGGAAAAGAAATTTTCTCCGGCTGATGCGGTCACGAGCGTGATTCAAGGACTGGAAAAACTGGCCGAGCTGATGCGCTCGCCCGACGACGTGATCCAGCACGACAACAAAATTTTGGTGCAAATCTGAGTGGAAGCTGTTGTTGAAACGAGCACGCCGGAGCACTGGCCATCCATGGCCAATGTGTGGAATGAAATTGGTCCGCCGCTGCGGCCGCGCGCGGAAGACATTGCCCATTACCGACGTTTCGCAGAACCAGCGCTGGCAAAGAATGATTCGCCACAAATTCTTCTCCTCGGCGTAACACCGGAGCTTTATCGAATTGCGTGGCCGCCGCGGCGCGATTTTGTCGCGGTCGATCGCACGCTAACGATGATTGAACACGTCTGGCCCGGCCGCGGCGATGAAGTGCTCGTTGCTGATTGGGAGGAATTGCCTTTGCCGGAAACTTCGCGCGATCTCGTCTTATGCGATGGCGGACTTCACTTGCTGCAATACCCAGCGGCGCAGAAGCACGTCGTCGCGCGGTTGGCTCAGGTTGCGCGCGCGGGTGGGCGATGTGTCTTTCGGCTTTTTGCTCTGCCATCGAAAGGCGAAACTGCCGCAGCGGTGTTGAATGATTTGCGGCAGGGAAAAATTCCCGACCTGAATCATTTGAAACTGCGCCTCGGCATGGCGCTGCAGAGAACGCCCGAAGAAGGAGTCGCCGTGCACGAAATTCGCGAAACATTGCGCGCGACCAGCGGAGACTGGCTGTCGCTGGCCACGCGTTTACGCTGGCCGCTGTCGCATCTGCGCGCGATCGATGTTTATCGGCAGTCCAATTCTCGTTATCATTTTCTTTCCTTGGACGACGCGATTGAGCTCTTTTGCTCCGGCGGAGAATTCCGGCTCGCGGAACAGGCGCTGCCGAGTTATCCGCTGGGCGAACGCTGCCCGCTGGTCGCGTTTGTGCGCACGTAATGGAAGCGCCGGAGTCGCTCCACGCTTTGATCGGCGGCCATCGCAGCACGGCTTTGATTTACGTCGCGGCCAAACTTCGGCTCGCCGATCTGCTCGCGCGAAAACCGGCAAGCAGTCACGAACTCGCTGAGCAACTGCAGGTGAATGGTGATGCGCTGCATCGAATTCTGCGCGGCATGGTGGCCGTCGGACTGCTGCGCGAAGCGAACGGCAAGTTTGCGCTGACTGCGATCGGCGAATGCCTACGGACTGACGTGGCTGGTTCGCTTTACCAATATGCAATTCTCACCGGCGTGGAATATGCGCCGGCGTGGGCGGCGTTGCTTTGCAGCGTGCAGAGCCGCGGCGTGCCGTTCGAGAAAATTTTCGGCATGAACGTTTGGGAACATCGTGAACGTAATCCGGAGCTCGGCCGGCTTTTCCAACAATCGTTAGCTGAACAAACGCGCTCACTCGCTCGTGCGCTGTTGCGCATTTACGACTTTTCGCCGGCGGCCACGATTGTCGATATCGGCGGCGGAACAGGGGAATTGCTGCGTTGCATTCTCGAGCGAAATCCGCAGGCGCAAGGAATTCTCCTCGAGCAGCCGCAAGTCCTGGAAAATGTTACTAACGATTCACCGAATCGATTTCGGGCCGAGACCGGCGATTTTTTCCAGCGCATTCCGGCCGACGCTGACATTTATCTGCTCAAATCAATTCTGCACGATTGGGATGATGCGCGTTGCTGCCAAATTTTGCAGTGTTGTCGCGAGGCGATGAAACAAACCAGCCGACTTCTCGTGATCGAGCGACAAAATCCGCAGCATGCTACCGACGACGCGGCGACGGTCCTGATGGATTTGCACATGATGGCGGTGCAGGGCGGCCGCGAACGCACGCAGGCGGAATTCGACGAGCTGGCGCGAAGCTGCGGGCTGGTTACCGTTCAGGCGCGCAAAATCGATAAGGGTTTTTGGTTGATGGAGTTCGCGCCGTGGTCCGCAGCGTAAAAGGCAGCGATGAATTCGTCGAGATGCTCGCGCGTAAACATATCGACGTGCCCGGAATGAAGCGGCACGACGCGAACATTATTTCCGACGAGATAACGCCAGTAAATCTCGATCGGGTTGTTTGAGGCCGTAAGAAGGCGCACATCAAATTCGCGACATTGCGGTACGAATTTCTCCGACAGATCGCGGTAGTAATCATAACGCCGCGGCGGCGATTTCGGCTGGCCCAACGCGCGGCGTTTTTTCATCAATTCTTTCCAGGAACGACGGCGCGCACGAATGAATTGCCGCCAATGCTGCGGCGGCGTACGGAGAAGCGTGCGCATGTGCAATGGGATGCGGGCACGGATGTAGGGCGCGAGAAATTTTACGTGCACCCATTTGGGCAGATTGGAAGGAATCGTATCCACGATGAAGAGCTTGCCGACGCGATGTCGGCGTTGCGCGAGTGCGCAGGCGGTTGCATACGCGATCACGCCGCCGAGTGAATGGCCGAGCAGATCAGTGGGCCCATTGCCGAACTCGCGCATCATTTCATCCGCATAGTGCGCGGCCATTTCTTCCACACTTTCGTGACGTGATGTACCGACGTGCTCGATGGCCTGCAGACCGTAAACCGGACGATTGAGCCGGCGCGCGAAATGAATTGTGTGAAAAAAGCCGCCGCCCCAGCCATGCACGATGACAAGCGGCCGGCCGGAGTTTGTTTCGTTGAGCCGCGACAAGGATGTGTAGTTCGATGCCGCGTGGCCGCCTTCGATTAATGCGCGCTGGCCGGCAATCGTTGGATGGGCGAACAAATCCTGGAGCGAAAGACTGACGCCAAATTCTTTTTCTATTCCCGCGAGCAATTGCACGGCCTGCAACGAATCGCCGCCGCAATCGAAAAAATTATCGGTCGGCAAAATTGTGTGATGCCGGCCGAAAAGTTCGTGCCAGAGCTGTTGCAATTTTCCCGAATCTGCCGGGCGGCCAGCGCCGTTGTTTTGCTGCGCGATTCGCGCCGCATGCCTCTTGATGAGCGCGTCGCGATCTATTTTGCCCCTGCGCAACATTGGAATTTCATCGAGCACGACGAACTCCGCCGGACGCATGTGCGCCGGAACCTGCGTCTTGAGCCACGCGCGCAATTCCGTTTCGGCGAATGTTTGTTCCGGCACGATGTGAGCGACAAGCCAGCGGTCGTCGTCATATTGCATCATCGTGCAAACTGCCTGACGCACGCTGTCGTTCCGCTGAAGCACGGCTTCGATTTCACCCAGCTCAACGCGATGACCGCGGATTTTGACTTGTTCATCGCGCCGACCGACGAAAACGAAATAGCCGGTCGAATCGAGATAACCGTAATCGCCCGTTTTATACAAGCGCGCGCCGCTTTTTGAATTAAATGGATCAGCAACGAACTGCGACCTTGTCGCGTGCTCGTCGTCGCGATAACCGCGCACGACACCGGCGCCGCCGACGCAAAGTTCGCCAACTACACCAGGCGGCAACCGGCGAAGACCTTGATCGAGAACGCGGACCGCGGCAGCGGCGACCGGCCGGCCGATTCGGACATGGACCGGGTCAGCGTTATCAGTTGCTAACGATTCGTACGCTGTGGCAATCAGCGTGGTTTCAGCCGGTCCGTAGACATTCAGCAGGCGCACGCGATTTCCGACGAGCTTGCGCCATTTCGCCAGCGAGCCCGGGTCGACCCGTTCCATTCCGGTAATGACGAGCCGCAGATCCGGCGGCAACTTATTGTTTTCATTCGTCTGCCGCACCCATTCATGCCAGTACGACGCGGGAATACCCGTGACGGTGATGCGTTCGCGGCGCATTTCGGCGGTGAATTCAGTTATCGTTAGCGCGCCGGCTGAATTTGGAAAAACGACTGCGCCGCCGCCGGAAAGTGTGACCAGAATTTCCGAAATAAAATAATCAGTTCCCGGCGACGCACGCGCGATACGGCGATCGCCGGCCGCGATGCCGAAAAGGTCAACCAGCGCACCTAACGCGTGGGCGAGGGAATGATGCTCCACTTCCACGAATTTCTGTTCGCCGGTAGAACCAGAAGTATGAACAATGTAGGCGAGATCGCGCGGCTTGATTTCGCCCGAGGCGCGCGATCCATTTATCGTTAGCTGTTCGATTTCGCTGAATCGAAAAACTTGGGCGACGTACTGCTTCATCGTGTTGGCAAATGAATCCAGCGCGATTGCAGTTCTGATCTGCAGGCGCCCCAGCATTGAAGCGCGTTCAGCCTCCGGCGTTTCAGGATTCAGCAGGAAAAAAACGGCCCCGCGCCGCAACAAACCGAGCATGACCGCCGCGATCTCCGGTCCCGGCGGCATGACGACAGCGATGATTTCACCGTCGCAAACGACAGACGCGACTCTGTCCGCGAGCAGTGACAGCTCGTCATAATTCATCGAACGGCTGCAACTGACCAGCGCCGGTGTATCCGGCTGTTTGGACATTTGCTCCTCGATGAGAGCATGCGCGAACGGCGGCGCGGCAAGTTGGTAGCGCGCGAGTGCTGCCGTTTCAATCGTGGCGCGTTGTTCCTCATTAACGACCTCGATTCGCCCAAGTGTTTGCTGCGGATCTTGCGCGAACGAGCGTAATGCAAATTCTAATGTTCTCGCAATCAATTCGGCGGTCGTGGCCGGCACGCGATCGCCTCGCCAGACAACTTCGAGTTGGAGCGCCGGCTTTTCGTAACCGCCAATCATGAGCGCGAGATCATTGGCTTGTCGCAATTCAACCGCGCAGCGCTCACCTAATCCTGCTGCCTGCAGGCGCGCGTCGAGCGTTGCGCGCCGAAAATCGAGCAAGATCGGCAACGTATCGGCGCCAATTCCCAGACCGGTCCATTCCATGATTTGCGCTAACGAACATTGTTCCAGCGCGCGCAGCGCAATCCATTCGCGGCGAATCTCTCGCAACCATTCCGCGACAGAAACGTTTTCCGGCAAATCAAGGCAGATTGGAAGCGTGTTGGTGAGAGAACCGGCGATCGATTCAGCGCCGGCAATGGACGATCGCCGCGCCTCGCGCATCGCCCCGAAAATGACGCGACTCTCGCTGCGCAAGCGCCCGAGCGTTACAGCGAGCGCGCCGATGATGACGGTGTTGGCGGTTATATCGTTTTCGACAATCAGGCGATCGAGCGCGGCGCGCATTTCGGTATCGATGCGAACCGTTTCGCGTTGCAACGTCTGCGTTGCCGGCGCGCGCGATTCGAAAAACCCGCGCACTTCCGGCAATTGCGTTGCCGTTTCACCCGGGGAAATGCGCGATTGCCATCCCGCCTTCGCCCGTTCCCAATCCTGCTTCTCGAGCCAGCCAAGATGATCCAGCATATCGGGCCGAACCGGCGCGCGCGATGGTTCGCGATCGGCGCGAAGCTCGTCATATGCCGCAAAAATTTCGTTTAGTAACGGAACGGACGACACGCCGTCGCAGATCGCGTGATGGAATGTCCACACCCAGACCTGATCATCCGGCGCGAGTTGCAAGAACGTTGAACGCCAAGCGGGCTGGTTCCGCGCGAGCGGCAAAGGTCCATCTTCGGCAAGAAACGTGTCGAGATCGGCGACATCACGAAATTCACTGGCGGGACATTCAATCTTGAGACGTCGCTGAAATAATTCGTCTTCAAGCAGTAGGAAGTGCGCCATGAAACCGGCGTGCCGCAACAAACAAATCCGCGCGGCTTCGAGAAATGTTACGGGTTCGACATGCTTCTTCAGCCTGACGATGAGCTGTTGGTGATAGACCGCTCGCTGCAGCGACTTGAGCGAAGCGAGGACCATCGCGCGCTGCAAACCGGTCGCGCGATGGCAGCGCTCAACCTCGTTCGTTGCGGTCACGGCGGGAAAATTTCACAGGCGACAGTCACTGCAAACATGCAGTAGCGCGCTTACTCTTTCCATTTGAAATTGTGACTGTGACCGAACGCGCAGGACTATTGATCGTCGCACACGGCTCGACTGTGAACCCGGATTCGAGCGCGCCGACACTCGGGCATGCGGCGGAAATTCGGCGTCGGCAAGTTTTTGCGGATGTAGAGTGCGCCTTTTGGAAAGAGGAGCCGAGCTTGCGCGACGCGTTGTTTTTGTTCGATGCCGAATCGATTCGTGAAGTTTACGTGGTGCCGAATTTCATTAGCGAAGGTTATTTCACCCAGACGGTGGTCCCGCGAGAGCTTCAACTGAATGGGCGGATCACGAAACGATCGAATGAACAAATCTGGAGATATTGTGAACCAGTTGGGAATCATCCACTCATGACGGAGCTCCTGCTCAAGCGCGCACGTTACGTCGCACCCGATGCAGCTCCCGCCAAAACCAGCTTGCTGATCGTTGCCCACGGAACCGATCTGAATGAAAACAGCGCGGTCGCCGCGAAGCGCGAAGCGGAGAAGATCCGTGCCCTAGGAAAATACGCCGCCGTGCTCAACGTTTACATGGAAGAACGGCCGCTGGTGTCGGATTGGTGGAAATTGACGAAAACCGACAACGTCGTGGTCGTTCCATTCTTTATTTCCGACGGACTACATAGCTACGAGGACATTCCGGTTTTGCTGGGGATCGCTGTAGCCGCGCACGCTGACCGGAGCCACTCGGGGTCACCAACCCCGGTTACAGCACGTGGCGAAATCTTTCGCCACAATCCGTATGCAATTGACGGTCGCTCTCTGTTCTACGCACCGTCCATCGGCACCGATCCCGGTTTTGCCGACATCATCCTCGAACAGGCATTGGACGCAAAAAGTTGAAAATCGTGCTCGCGCTCGGTTTCTTTTGCGCCAGATTGGTTCCCCTCGAATGAAGGAAACCACGTGCAAGAAGCTTCAGGACATTGGCGGGTTTGCTCTGGCCGGCGGGTGCACCAAGAAGCGAATGAAGCAACTCGTGGAGATGATTCGTGCCGCGCGCGATTATCGTTGGGTCGCCGTTTACAAGATCATCAAGGACGAATTTGTGATAATGGCCGAAACCGGCAACGAGCCACCAGCGTATGCACGTTTCCCAATCACCCAGGGGCTATGCGGTGCGGCGCTGGATTCGGGCAAACCCATCATCGTGGGCGACGTGGCTAAGGATGTTCGCTATCTGCCTGCGTTTCACACTACTCGCTCGGAGATTATCGTGCCGATGAGCAACGACCACCGGCACATTCTCGGTATGCTCGACGCCGACAGCGATAAATTGAACGCGTTCAGCGACGAAGATCTCCAGTTTCTCGAACGCGCGGCTGGTTTGATCGCGCACTGCCTGCACTAGCCTGGCGCGCCCGGCAGTCGCGCCCGCCATGCAAAATCCTGTCGAGCGATGTCTCGAACCTGTGCTGACTGCGCCGTTTTACTTGGGCCAACTTCTAGTGCGTAAGACGGCGACCGGCGGTTTTATTGTCTCAAATCGCGATGACGCATTGCTGGAGCAGCTGCAGACATTTCGAAACGAGGAGGACGCGATCGAAATCGCAAAATACGATGACGCGGGACGCTATCGACCACTCAAAACCGCCCCGAACATGCGACATGGCTGGCGGCTGGATCTCGCCACGATGGAAAAATTGAGACGTGCGCTGGATTATTTTTATCCGGGTCGGCTCGCGGTATTCGCGGCGTGGGAAAACGGGAACCTACAAACGACGTCGTTGCGCGATACACTGGAGCGGCAATCGGGCATGTATCGCGTCGCGGCGGAAATTTCCGATGCACAAATCGACGACCTTGTCGCGGATTTTTGTCGATCCAATGGCGGATGCCTCAGAACCATTCTATGGAAACGCGATCGGAACGGTGTAATCGCATCGACGACATTGCCGAAAGAAAAATTTGATCCCGGCATTGATCAAATCGTGGCGCGGCCGGAGTTATCAACTCCGGCTACAGTTCCGTTGCTTTGCCAGGAACCGTGCAATCTTCTGGTCGCCGAGTGCCGCAAAGTCGTGAAAGGCGCCAGTGTTTAGTTTGTAGCCACCGACCTGTGGGCGGTCTATCGCATTTCAATATCATCACCATTGATGACGGCGCCCAGCGCCGTGGCTACAAGGCATAGTTGACGACCGTCAGACACCGCCCCTACAGCTCACAGATGATTGTTCGCGCGCGCATTGTGGTCACGATGGACGGACCGCCCATCGAAAATGGCGCGGTCGTTGTTTCCGGGAATCGGATCGTTGACGTGGGCAGATTTGATGACATCAAGACGCGCAACGCCGGCAACACCCTCGATGTCGGCGAACAAGTGTTATTGCCCGGGTTGATCAACGCGCATTGTCACCTCGATTACACCGGTCTCCGCGACAAAATCCCCCCGCAAAAATCTTTCACGGAGTGGATTCGCGCAATTAACGCGGAAAAGGCAACGCTTGCGCCAAAAGATTATGTCGCGTCAATTAACGAAGGTTTCGCTGAAGCCAAGCGATTCGGCACGACCACGATTGCAAATCTCACAGTGTTTCCAGAGTTGATTCCGCAAATCAGCGCGCCGATTCGCGCTCGCTGGTTTGCGGAATTGATCGATATCCGCGCGCCGGAGCGCGCATATGAACTTGTCGACTCTGCAATCGAGGCGCTGAAGCAAACCCCTGGTTGGGGCCTTGCGCCGCACGCGTTGTTCACGGCGTCGAGCAACTTGTTTCGCTGGTGCGAGAACATCTCGCAACGCGACAACATTTTACTGACGACACATTTGGCCGAATCGCGCGAGGAGATACAGATGTTTCGCGACGCGTCGGGACCGCTTTACGAATTTCTCAAAAGCATCGGGCGTCCGATGGATGACTGCGGAAGCAAAACCCCGCTGGAATTGTTCGTCGTCGCGCCCGGCGGTTACGCCCTATCACAATGGATCGTGGCGCACCTGAACGAATTAACCGAAAGCGATTTTGAATTGCTGGAAAGATCCAATTCAAAATTTCACGTCATGCATTGCCCGGGAAGTCACAAGTATTTTGGCCACAGCCCATTCGCATTCGATCGCCTGCGCTCGCTGGGATTCAACGTTTGCCTTGGCAGCGACAGTCTCGCGAGCAACGAAACCTTGAGCTTGTTCGATGAGATGCGGGCTTTTCAAAGGAACTTTCCGCGGGTTTCACCGGAAGAAATTTTGCAAATGGCGACCGTAAATCCCGCGCGCGCGTTGCGATACGAAAATGCGCTGGGCCAAATACGACCCGGGTTTGGAACGGATCTCATCGCGATTCCGTGCTCCGGCTCAACGGATGTTTTCGAGCAAATCATCGCCTTCGATGCGCCTGTTAGCTGGTCGATGGTGAATGGAAAGGTGATCGCATCTGGTCCGGGGAGCGCAGGCTTCTAGCCTGCCGTGGTCGGCAGCTTGCCGACCGAACAAGCTTTGTGCTCCCCAGAGTTGCTTGCCTGCTGCTGACCACGCCGGTAAACTCGGCGTATGGCCGCACTGGGAATGCAGCAGAGGCAAAGCCTCGCCTTGCAGCAGGTTCTGTCGCCGCAGCTGCAACAGAGTCTGCTCATTCTCCAGACGCCACTGCTCGAGCTGCGCAACCTGGTTCAACAGGAGATGGAAACAAATCCCGTGCTGGAAGAATTACCGGAGGATTCAGGCGCCAACGAGCGCAGCGAGGCTGAAGCCTCAGCCGACGAGAATTTTAAGGACGAATTCCAAAAATTGGCGAGCTTGGATGAGGAATGGCGTGATTACATGGCGCAGTCGGCCAGCTCCAACTTCGATGGCCGGCGCATTTCGAAGGAAGCAGACGAGAAGCGCCAGTTCCTGTTCGATTCCATTCCAGTCCAGGAAACGCTTCAGCAAAATCTCATCGCGCAACTCAACCAGACCGTGCTCAGCGCCGATGACCGGAAAACTGCGGAGCTGATCATTGGCAACATCGACGACGTCGGATTTCTCCAAAGCACCACGGAAGAAATGGCGCTGAACTCGGGAATTCCACAGGACGAGTTCGAAAGGGTGCTTGGATTAGTCCAAACTTTTTATCCTGCAGGAGTTGGAGCGCGTGATTTACGCGAGTGTTTGCTGATCCAACTGCGGCGACAGGGGAAGGAACACAGCCTCGAGCACAGGATCGTGTCCGAGCACATGGACGACCTGGGCAGGCATCGCTTTCTGGAGATCGCGCGCCGAATGGCGATCAGCGTCGAGGATGTGCAAAAGGCCGCCGACAACATCGCGAGACTGAATCCTCGCCCCGGCCAGGTTTTCGCTGCCGCGCCGCAGAATTACGTGCTGCCGGACGTGATTGTGGAAAAGGTGGACGGCGAATATCAGATCGCCTTCAACAACGAACAGATTCCGCACCTGCGGATCAGCAACCTGTACAAGGACATCATTGCGTCTGGCGACGCGCAGAGCAGCGACGTCAAAGATTACATTCGGGACAAAATCCGCAGCGGCAAATTTTTGATCCGCTCGATCCATCAACGGCAGCAAACAATTATGAACATCGCGCAGCAGATCGTTTCGCGGCAGCGTGATTTCCTCGAGCACGGCCCATCACATTTGAAAGCGATGACCATGGCAGAAGTCGCCGAAGCCGTCGGCGTGCATGAGACCACGGTTAGCCGCGCGGTGTCCGGCAAATACATGGCCACGCCCCAGGGCGTTTTCGAGATGAAATACTTTTTCACAAGTGGCTATCAAACTGCGACCGGCGAATCGCTGAGCAACACCAGCGTGAAACAAGCCATTCTCGACCTCGTGAAGCATGAGAGCGGCAGCGCGCCGTTGAGCGATCACGAGATAGTCGAGATTTTGAGCGAGCGCGGCATTCCCATTGCGCGACGCACTGTCGCCAAATACCGAACCGAGCTAAACATTCTCCCAAGCCACATGCGGCGGAAATATTGAAGTGGTGGGTAGCGGCCGTTAAGCGTTAATGGCAAGTGAAGCTCCGATGCAGCCCGCGCCGGATTCAGCGGCGGCGGCGATTGTCGCCCCGCCGGAGCGCGCTGATGAAATATTCCTCGAAGGCCCTCGCACGCGGTTCGCAGAGTTTTGCACCTTGCTGAAAGTTATGCGCGATTTCCTGCGCGGATTTCGCGCGCTCCATTTCGTTGGTCCTTGCGTAACCGTGTTCGGCTCAGCGCGAATCAAACCTGACGATCCGCACTACGAACTGGCCCGGAAGATGGGCGCGGCGATTGCCCGGCTCGGCTTCACGGTGATGACCGGCGGCGGCCCAGGCATTATGGAAGCGGCCAACCGCGGCGCGAAAGAGGTCGGCGGCCGCTCAGTTGGATGCAACATCGAGCTGCCATTCGAGCAAGTATCCAACATGTATCTCGATCGTTGTGTCCGGCTGCATTACTTTTTCGTTCGCAAAGCGCTGCTGGTAAAATATTCCTACGCCTTCGTCGTTATGCCCGGCGGCGTCGGCACCCTCGACGAGCTTTTTGAGGCGCTCGCTCTGATTCAGAACGGCAAGATTAGCCATTTTCCGATTGTCATCATGGGGACGGATTACTGGAGGCAACTAATCGGTTTCATCGAGCAGATGGCGGAGCGTGGGAAGATCAGCGCCTCGGATCTAAACCTGATTTACGCGACGGATTCCGTTGAAGAAGGGATCACACACATTCGCACGAAGGCGATTGAGCCGTTTGGGCTTAAACGCGTAGCACACATGCGCCGCCATTTCCCATGGCTTGGGGAGCGTGCCCTGTCCGGAAAAGGTCCAGACATTTGTTAGCAAGCCGAGAGTGGCTCCTCCGGCGGTTCTCCGATTAGCGAATGCCGCGCTTCAAACCAGTTCGCTTGATGCTCGTTTCACACCAAATTATCCCAATTATCAAGGGTTAACGATGAAAGTGCGCCTGCTGTTCAGTTTAGTTCTTGCGGGACTACTTGGAAGTTGCTGTACGACCACCACCAGTACACGAACTGAACAACCGGGCCTGCCTCAAACGCCACCGCAGCCACCGGCGCCGCTACGGCCCGCTCACAACTAGTTTGCTTGATGACAGTCGTTAGGCCGTCAGTTTAGAGCCTTGCGAGAGCAATTCGCAGTTCGGTGGAACAATCAGCTGAATCGCCTTTGGTACGGCTTCGTATCGGACCGTCGAAAAACGTAACGGTTCACCATCCAAGTTAACTGGAATTGCTTCTTCAGGATGCACCTCCAGCCAGGGCGTTTGCCAATAGGAGATATACTCGCCATCGGGTGGAAGCTGTTGCAATTCTCGGGCCGCGGCGAGCAACGCTGTCGGCGAGATCTGACGAACGACAAGCACATCGAGTAAACCGTCGTCGATGCTTGCACGGGGAGCGACTTGGATGCCGCCGCCCGTCTGCCGCCCATTCCCGACGATAGCCACCGGCCCGCTGCCCGTAACTTCACGGTGCGGCGAAATGAGTCTTCCGTGATATTGATGAACGTTGATCGCCAGAATTGCACCCATCAAGGTGTAGGCGGCAGGACCAAGTAGGCGTTTGAGTTCCGGTGAAGTGGTTGCGGTGATCTCGGCACCGAAGCCACAGCTGGCTGCATTGATAAACCAGTGACCATTAGCCTTGCCCACGTCGACTGGTACTTGCTTACCTTTCATACAGAGCGCCAAAGCCTTCTCCGGATCACGCGGAATACCGCATCCAGTTGCAAAATCATTGGCAGTGCCGAGCGGCACTATTCCCAATGTGGGCCGCGTAACCTCGGAGAGATTCATCAAGCCGTTAAGAACCTCGTTCAGTGTGCCGTCCCCGCCCGCTGCGATCACCAAATCGACTTTGCCTGCTTCGGACACAAATCGCCGCGCATCTCCCTTTTTACAAGTCACTCGCACTTCGATGTGATGTCCGGCTGCTCGTTGCCGAGCGACTGCGGCGCGGAGGGCGTCATTCCCGGCCACTTTTCCGTTGAGAATCAATTGAACCCTATTGCGGCTAGCTTTGGTTTTCATCGAGACGGGCGCAGCGGTTTAAGAAATTATGCGAGCGAGCCCCAAACGTTAACACCGTACGCAAGTCGTCGTTGAAGCAGGCGTCAAAAATCGCGAACGCAAAGATTGAGCCGCACAAGACTGCGTCGCAAATCGTCCTGCCCAGCCGTTTGGCTGTTCATGCGCCAGCGCAGCAACGATCGAGGCTTATTATGCTATCGCACGGAGCCACCGCTTAAATTGATGCGAAGCAACGCGATAACTTCTGGCATCGGCAACACATGATTTTCTGGCTTCGAACCGATGCTTTGTCGTACGGCGCTCGGCAAGTTGCCGCTCGTTTTGACGTCGTTCACGAATTTTACGATCGACGAAAGTCCTGAAGCGGCTTCCAAAGTGATCTTCATCGCCTAACAAAAGCTGTCCAAAGTTCATTGTTTTACCTCTCAATAGCGCACCCGGAAGCTACGATGACCAGTTTTCCACTTACGGTTCGTGGCTTCCTGACGTGCACAAACCTATCGCATTTAATTCAGCATCTGGATGTCGGCTCGCAACAAACAGTCCCGCCCTGTTGTCAATCTTATGTAGGTTTCAACCGCGCTGATGAAACGCCGCTGCCAGCCAAGTCATTGCCTGCTCGGCAACCTGGCGCGAGACATGATGGCCTCCGCTGAATTCGCGGTACTCCACATCGTAGCCGTTTTTTCGCAGCGAACTCACGAAGACGCGACTCGTCGAGGCGATCGGCAGGACATTATCTGCAGTGCCGTGGGCAATACACCCGCGGAATTTGGACTTCGTTGTTGTTGCCAAGTCTTCCACGCGCGTGAGCCCTAACGATAAAGCCCGGTGAAAATGCGATCACGTAGCCGAATACATCGCCGTTGGCCAGGCCGAGTGAAAGCGCGTACGACGCGCCGTCGGAGAATCCACCAATGGC
Source organism: Verrucomicrobiota bacterium (assembly GCA_003219465.1). GTDB lineage: Bacteria > Verrucomicrobiota > Verrucomicrobiia > Chthoniobacterales > UBA10450 > Udaeobacter. Next base: position 17,711 of record QHOX01000063.1, read on the forward strand.
GAGCCGGTTGCGATCGATCGCGCACCGGGCAAAGGCTTCTTCCAAAGCGCGATTGATCGCCACATAGTCGTACCCCCAATTTTTTGGTCCGGTACCCCAGCTTTGGCTGGGCGATTCCGATGCAAGGATAATAAAACGGCCCTTGTCCGCATAAGCCGCGTATGATCCGCCCCCGGCAAACCACTCTGAAGCAGAGCCACCGGCCTTGTGCAGCAAGATCAGCAATGGCAATGGCTCAGCGTGACCAGTCGGAATGTAGAGCACTCCGTTTCGGCCGCTGAGTTTTTGTAAGCCAGAGCTCGCGTTTTGCGTCGCTGACTTCACCGGAATCACGACTCTTCCAAGCTCGGCGGTAGCACCGAACGATGTGGCCACGCTCAAACAACCGATAAAGACCGGCTCGAAATGCCATTGAAGCATAGCACACGTTCGACTTCAAGAACTCGGAGACTGGCAGTGGTTCGGCTAATGCGTTTTGCCCAACTTTTTCAGGTGTTCGTGCAGCTGTTGACCATCCTCGCCACAACCATCACAAAGGTGAATGAAAGCAAAACTCTTCGGGGCTACTGACCCCTCTTGATATCTTTGCTGTGAATTGTCCGTTGGAGTTCTTCCCCGCTGACCCGTACGACGTTGGTGGCGCTAGCTTCCGCCGCCCAGCCGCCACTGTCATCAACTTCGACCCAGCGACCCGGCAGACGACTTCCGGTAAACGCCGGTATCCAAACCAAATGTTTACCTTTCTTCACAGTCACAGATGCCTGCCTTTGCGTGAGATCAAAATTCAGCTGTGTCGACTCATGTGGTTCGACCGTCGTATTATTGACGGAGGCTTTTACGGCACCATTCACAAGCAATGTCACTCGGTAATTGCCTGGCGCGAGACCTTCTAAAACGTAACGGCCGTTTGCATCTGTTTTAACTGTGGCCAGCAATCTGCCACTTTTTCTTGCATCAATCCGAATATCCGCGCCTCCAATCGGATGTCCGTTAGCATCCTTGACGATCCCTTCCAATAAAGAGCTTGCGGCCGACGCGCTTGTGATAAAAAGCATGACCCCAACGAGACCAACCCAATTTGATTTCATAACAAAGATGAAAATGCTAACGTGGCAAAAAGCACAAGATCCAGTTAGTGAAGTTTGATAAGGCCAGTTTGCGTACTGGTTCAGTTACGGCCGCTGGCATGGCCGTTTCTGCTTTGGCATACGTCATTCCGTTGTTTGTTGATAATACACGTGCAAACTGAACATTAGTTGCCGGAAGAGGGCAGGGTTGGGTTATGTCCGATAGAAAATCGCTTCTTAAGAAGAGACGGCGACATTCAATCATCGGGTTTGAAATGATTCGGCTCGACCGCAGTGCAGCTGAACCATTGCACGAGCAACTATACCGCCAAATCCGCGATGAGTTGAGATCTGCCAGTTTTAACGAAGGCGCCTCTCGGCTTCCTTCCTCTCGATCTCTGGCCGTGGACTTGGGAATCTCGAGATTGACAGTTAGCCTCGCATTTTCAAAGCTGTACGCAGAAGGCTATCTGCGCTCGAAGGCCAGGTCGGGCACGTTTGTTGCGGATCCACTTCCTGAAATCTTCTTGACTGCTGACAAAGCGAAACCGTGCCGATCAGTCCCAAATCAACTTCGTATCTCCGGGCGGGTAAAAGCAATTCCAGATCAGCGCGCAGGGAAACAGTTTGATCTCGGAGCGCTGGAAGCTGGAGCGGGTTTGTCCCTGGTTCCCGGACTTCCAGCAGTCGATGAGTTCCCCATCGATATCTGGGAACGGCTCAGATCGAAGGTACTTGCACAAAAGGGCGTCCATTTACTGCGCCACGCATCCAGCCGTGGCGATGCGGATTTGCGCAAAGCAGTTGCGAGTTACCTGTGCGATTTCAGAGGCGCACGGTGTCATCCAGATCAAATCCTGATCGTTGGGGGAATGCAGCAGGCGATGCTAATCAGCGCCATGGCGCTGCTGAATCCGGGCGATCCGGTGTGGATTGAAGATCCTGGTTTTCATCAGGCACGGAGAGTCTTTGTCTTAGCAGGCGCCAAATTGGTTCCGAAGCCGCTGGATCGGCAAGGAATTGTAATCGCCCGATCGCCAAAAGAAAATCCGCCGAAACTTATTCATGTGACACCTTCGCATCAATATCCGCTCGGTATGACGATGAATTTCGAGCGCAGGGCCGCGCTGCTCGATTTTGCGCGCGCTCACAATGCATTTGTTTTTGAAGACGACTTTTACGCGGAGTTCCGCTTTACCAGACCCCCGCTTCCCTGCCTACAGGGAATCGACAGTTTCAATCGCGTCATTTACGCCGGAACGATGAGTAAAATCCTTTTTCCTTCTTTGCGGCTGGGCTACGTCGTTGCGCCAGAGCAGTTGATCGATTCGTTGGTAAAAATTCGTAGCACAATGGACCAACACTCATCGGCGATAGACCAGGCTACACTTGCGCGTTTTATCAACGAGGGCTTTTTCCTGAGCCATATCAAACGAATGCGCAAAATCTACGCCGAGCGGCGAGAGTTCTTCATCAAGGAATTTAAACAATTGCTTAGTGATCGGTTCATCCTTCAGATTCCCGAGGCTGGACTAAACTTCGTCGCTTGGCTTCGATGCGAAGCGGATTTTGCAAAAGTGGAACGTCTCTGCGCCGAGATCGGCATCAAACCCACAGCGCTATCGTTTTATTGTATCGAGGCAAAACTCAAGCCAGCATTCGTTTTCGGTTTTGCTGCCTGGACGCCGGCGCAAATTCGAGAAAGCCTGCTAAGGCTCGCATCCGCACTCAAGTAAAGAGAATCTGGGTTGGAATGAATTCAGCCGAAGAACGCTAGCGTTATTATCTGAATTCAGACCTGTGAAAATCGCAATCTTTAGCGCAAAGAGATACGACCGTGAATTTCTCAGCGCGGCGAATGCTTCCCGTCACGAATTGCGGTTTTTCGAGTCGCATTTGAGTGAGGAAACTGCGGGTCTTGCCGCGGGATTCGAAGCGGTCTGCGTGTTTGTAAACGACCAGGTAAATGCCACGGTGATTACGACGCTTGATTCGTTAGGCGTGCGACTGGTCGCATTGCGCTGCGCCGGGTATAATAATGTCGATCTGACAGCCGCGACGAAACACGGCATCACAGTGGTACGCGTTCCCGCGTACTCGCCTTACGCGGTGGCCGAGCACACGATCGCTCTCATACTGGCGCTCAACCGGAAACTGCATCGCGCGTATAATCGCGTCCGAGAAGGTAGTTTCGCTCTCGACGGCTTGGTCGGGTTCGACATGCACGACAAAACAGTCGGCGTGATCGGCACCGGACAAATCGGGACTGTGGTGGCGCAAATTCTTGTTGGATTCGGTTGTCCAATCTTGGCGTTCGATCCACTCACCAACGCGACATGTCAATCGTGCGGTGTGCGTTATGTGGAGCTGGATGAATTGTTCGCGCAATCGGACATCATCACCTTGCACTGTCCGCTCACGCCTGAGAATAGGCACCTGATCAATGCTGCCGCTATCGCCAAAATGAAGGATGGAGTCATGCTAATCAACACCAGCCGCGGCGCGCTACTGGATACAGTTGCAATTATCGCAGCATTGAAGAGCGGGAAAGTCGGTTACCTCGGTTTGGATGTTTACGAAGAAGAGGAACGCATCTTTTTCGAGGACCGCTCGGGGCTGATCCTTAGCGACGACGTGTTCGCGCGACTCCTCACTTTTCCAAATGTGATCATTACCGGGCACCAAGCCTTCTTTACAAGAGAAGCATTATTGAACATCGCGGCTACCACCATCGATAACATCACCAGATTCGAGACCGGTCAGGTATTCGAGAAGCTGGCGGGCTAACTCCGGTGCGTATGGCCGTTGCTACCACACCACTTGGGCTTTCGTTGGGTTTTGCTTTGCAAAAAATTGCATGGCAGTTTTCGGCCGATACCCACAACGAGGGCTGTTTTCTCGAAGGTATTTTGTAAATGCACATGAGGGTAATTGCGGGGACAATCGCCGCGTTTGCGGTCTCGACGATGGTCGTTGCCACTGAACAGCACGGGCCACATTTCGATGTGCCAAAGCAAGACTCTGCCAAGGCGGAGGAATTGGCGAAACAACTCGCGGCGCTTTCGGCGAGAGTGGATCGGAACGAAGCGAAGCTCCTTGCGGAATGCGCGTACGCCACGGTCGCCCGGCTAAGGCAGGAGTATCGCATGTTCGGCACGCCGATCTTCAACAATTTCCTCGTCTATCACGGCTGGAAGAAACGCGGCTATTGTTATCAATGGACGGAGGATCTGCTTCTTGCGCTGGATACTCTGAAACTCAAGACTCTCGAACTTCACTGGGGCGAATCGTACGCCGGCACGTGGCGCGAGAACAATTGTGTCGTGGTCACGGCGAAAGGACAGGCGTTTGATCACGGGATGATTCTCGACTCCTGGCGTCATTTTGGGCACCTCCGTTGGAACCTCGTCCCCTCGGATGAGGACCGGTATTACGAAAACCCGAAATACGCGCAGATGGTGCGCACCCGCGCGGCGTCGAAAGCATCAGCGGTCAATCGTGGTGTCGCGTTCCAGACGCGAGTCGCACCGCGCTGGAAGACGGGCGATTAGCATTCGCTGCGACACGGTAAATTCCGCCGGGCGCACCGCCCTCGCTGCTAATGCCGCGCTCTAAGTGCCACACCGCGCTCGGAAAGTTCGCGGCGAGGCGCCGCGAACAGAACGCGAGGCGCGTGCGCTCACCAGAGATGCCTGTCCTCACGCGCAGAAATTGCTTGCGTAAGACGCGCATCCGTAACAACGTCGCAGCGCAATGGGCACGTTCACGCGTTCAAATAACTACGGACGTGCCATCGTCGCGGCGTTCGTTTCCGTAGGATTCCTCTGGACGCTGGCGCTCAGTGCTTCGTCGCAATTGCATCAGCGCATCCACCCCGACGCGAATCGTGTGGAGCACAACTGCGCCGCGACGATGATCACGTTGGGTAGCTACGACCATGCTGCTCATCCTCCATTGGTTCGCGCACCTGCCGCGGTCGTTCAGTTCTCCAAAATTCCGGCGTTGACTCCGTGCTGGGTCGAATCGCCGTTTCTTGGCGCATCCATTTTCGAACACGCGCCGCCTGCGCTGGTTTAACTTGTAGGGCGTCTGTGCCAGACGCCACCTAACAAATTGGCGTTTCACAGAAACGCCCTACAACCGCCGCTTTTCACTCGGCTTCACGCAGATCGTGAAGGCCCCAACCAATCACAACTTTGAAAACCGTATTTGGAGAACAGTTCAATGAAAAAATTTCTGATCGCATCAGTGGCAGTGTCGCTTCTGCGCAACATTGCCTTGGCCCAAGACGCGCCTTCGGCATCGGCAAGTCCAAGCCCTTCACCCGCAGGCACAGAAGAAACGGAGCGCGTGATCGTCCAAAGTCAGGAAATGGACATCACCCGTGAACAGATCGTCCCGAGTCTCGGTGCTACCCGTTACACGGTCGGCCCCGATCGACTTGATTCGCAGGCGGAAGGTGAGAACGCTCCATTTAACCAAACGCTGTTGCGCTTCCCTGGTGTCGCCCAGGATTCGTTCGGGCAGCTTCATGTCCGCGGCGAACACGCAAATTTACAGTACCGCATCGACGACGTGCTTCTCCCGGAAAGTATTCCGGGTTTTGGCCAGGTACTTGAGACCCGTTTCGCGGACAACATTTCGCTCATTACTGGCGCTCTGCCGGCACAGTTTGGATTTCGCAATACGGGAGTAATCGACATCCACACGAAAAACGGCGCCGTTTTCCAACAGGGCGACGCAACTGTCTATGGCGGAAGCTTCGACACCATTTCGCCGAGTCTTGAGTACGGCGGTGTGGCGGGGAAGATGAATTATTACGTCACCGGAAGTTATCTGCACGACGGTATTGGGATCGAAAATCCCACCGGCACCGCCAACCCGATCCACGACGACACCGACCAATACAGAATGTTTGGTTACTCTTCGTACATTCTCGACGATACGAGCCGATTCGTGTTGCTGACCAGCGGCTATCACGGTGATTTCGAAATTCCGAACACCCCCGGACTAACGCCGCAGTTCACCGACATGGGAAGATCGAAATTCAATTCCGCTGCGCTCGATGAGACTCAGGTCGAGCAAGATGCATATGCCATCCTCGCCTACCAAAAGAAGGCGGGCGATTTCAACATGCAGGCGTCGGTTTTCACTCTCTACAGTTCGGTGCTCTTTCGGCCCGACAATACCGGCGATCTCATTTTCAACGGCGTTGCCTCACGCGTTGATCGTGACATTTTCTCAAATGGCATCGCGTTGGACGCGAGCTACAAGCTCAACGATCAACATACGCTCCGCGGCGGTTTCTTTTTTACTGAACAGCATGCTACCGTCGGAACGTCGACACTGGTCTTCCCGGTCGACGCCGATGGCAACCAGACGAGCGACATTCCCCTGCGCATTGTCGATAACAGCGGCAAGTACGGTTATCTATACGGATTTTATTTGCAGGATGAATATAAACCGTTCGAACAACTGACAATCAATTTCGGCGGCCGCTTCGACATCGTGGACGCGTTCGCGCACGAGAATCAGCTGAGTCCGCGGATCAACATAGTTTGGGAGCCGTTGAAAGGCACAACGTTTCACGCTGGTTATGCGCGGTATTTCACACCACCACCGCTGGAAAATGTCGAACAAGGCACGGTCTCAAAGTTCAACGGCACAACCAACGAATCCGCCATTCAAAAGGATGCCGTCACGAAATCGGAGCGCGCGCATTATTTCGATGCGGGCATGACGCAGCAAATTGCCAAAGGTTTCAATGTAGGCATCGATGGGTTTTACAAAAGCGCGCACTCGGTCCTGGACGAAGGGCAATTCGGCGAGGCGCTTATTCTTTCGTCGTTCAATTACAAGCGCGGCGAAATTTACGGAGGCGAATTCACCGCAAACTACAATAGCGGTGGCTTCGTCGCGTATCTGAATGCGGCCTACGAATGGGCGCGCGGGACGAACGTCAGTTCTGCACAATTTCTTTTCGATCCGGATGAGTTCGCCTACATCAAGAAGAACTGGGTCTTTCTCGATCATGATCAGCGCTTCACCGGCTCCGCTGGCATTTCCTACACGTGGAACGATTGGAGCGCGGGGATTGACGGCCTCTATGGGAATGGCCTGCGCCAAGGTTTTGCCAATACTCAAAAGCTCAGTCCTTACGAGACATTCAACGTCAACCTGTCGCGCCGGATCCAGATCACAGCAAAAACAGCCATCAAAATCCGTTTCGATGTCGTCAACCTCTTCGACAAAATCTACCAGCTGCGCAGCGGCAGCGGCATCGGAGTTGGCGCGCCTCAGTTCGGCCAGCGGCGCGGTTTCTATGGCACCGTGGCCTATGATTTTTGAGCAAACCCACGTGGCGCAGTACGCCAGATACGGCATCGAACGATTCTTGTCCATTTTACAAGCCGCTCCCGTGTCATGATCGGCACCGACCTGCTCAATCAACACCAATTCCGGTTCGGTTTCTCCTGGATGTTGTTATCGGTTGCATTGATGCTGCATGTGACTGATGAAGCCTTGACCGATTTTCTCTCTGTTTATAAGGCGACCGTTCAAGCGATTCGGAAGCGCGTTCCATTCCTGCCATTGCCAACCTTTACGTTCAGAGTGTGGGTAACGGGTCTATCTGTCGGAATTCTGGTTGCGTTCGGCTTATCAATCCTGGCGTTTCGTGGCAGTCGATTGGCGCTCGTGCTCGCCTATCCTGTCGCCCTTCTTATGTTTGGCAACGGCATCGGACACATACTAGCGTCGCTGTATCGGCGTCGTGTCATGCCGGGAACTTATTCATCGCCGTTGCTCGTGGCTGCATCAGTATATCTTTTCATATGTGCGCAAGCTCTCACACATCGCAGCTAAGCAATCGCTCCAGTTATCCGCGCGGCGATGTCATAGGAGAAATTGTCGCAAGCGGCTAAGTTTAGTCTGATGCATCGCACCGATCATTCACGTTTTCGAAAGCGGCACGATTTCGTTCCGGATTTTTCGCATGCGGAACGGCGCACGCGGATTGTGATCGGAGTCACGGCGGCGATGATGATCGTCGAGATCGTCGCCGGGGTGATGTCGCACTCAATGGCGTTGCTGGCCGATGGCTGGCACATGAGCACGCACGTGCTCGCGTTCCTCATAACGGCCGTGGCTTACTATTTCGCACGAACACAGGCTGGCAATGCGCGTTTTAGTTTCGGCACAGGAAAAATCGGTGTGCTGGGCGGGTTCACCAGTGCGGTCGTGCTCGCGATTGTGGCGTTTTTAATGGCGGGCGAATCAGTGCACCGGCTCTTTGTTCCACTGGAAATTCACTTTAATGAAGCCATCGGCATCGCTTGCCTCGGGTTGCTCGTAAATCTGGGCTGCGCAGTGCTACTCGCCGATCGTCACCACGAACATGACGGCGGCAGCGCACATCGTCACGATTTAAACCTGCGAGCCGCGTATCTGCACGTACTGGCCGATGCGTTTACTTCTGTATTGGCGATTACCGCGTTGACTGGCGGCAAATTTTTCGGCTGGGCGTGGCTCGATCCGATCGTGGGACTCGTTGGCAGCGGTGTTGTTTTTTCCTGGGCTTACACGCTGTTGCGCGATACCAGCGGGATCCTGCTCGATCGCACGCCGGCATCGTCAGATTTGCCTGACGAGATCCGCCGGGCGGTGGAGAGCGATGGCGATTCGCTCGTGACCGATTTGCACGTGTGGCAGGTCGGCATTGGAAAATATGCGGCGATGGTTTCAATCGTGGCGCACGAGCCGAAAAGCTGCGAATCGTATCGAGCGCTGCTGCGCGGACACGACGAACTGGTCCACGTGACGATCGAGACCCACCATTGCCCCGAAGACCATGCGTCGGTCGCACGCGCTTAGGAGCCTTTTGAGATACTCAGCCATGCCGCGTTGCTGCCGATTTTTCGTCTCTCCAAGGCGCGAGGAGGGAGCATACCCGAAGCGGTCTATAACCGACGAGCAACGCCGGAGAGATGAAAAAGCGGCGCAACCCGAGGGCGAGACCGGTTTGGGCTGTCTGGCTGCGTTGCTCGCTTCTCACAGGTCGCTGCGGACATGCTCATCGCTCGCGTCTTGCCATCCAGCCCAAACCGCTCTCGCGCGGCGCGGCTGAGTATTTCAACAGGCTCCAAATGGGCAACACGCTCTGGCAGGTCATCGCCGCTTACATTTTCGCTGTCGCCGGCGGTTCGATCAGCGTGTCAGTGCGCCTTGAGCATAAGCCGCTTTGCGCACTCATCAGTTTCGCGGCGGGAACGCTTCTCGGCGTAACGGTCTTTGCGATCTTGCCCGAGAGTTTGGCCGCGTGCCCATGGTGGGCCGTGTTGCCGGCGCTAATTACCGGCTACGCGCTTTTCTTTTTCATCAGCAAACATGTCCATCATGTTTGCCCTGCTTGCGCGGCCAGTCATTTCGATGCCGATGCCACGCGGCATTTCAGCGAAATCGCTACCGCGCTGATCGTCGCTTTGGCAATTCATAGTACCACCGACGGTTTGGCTTTGGGAATTCAAGGTGAAACGCCTGCCACCGATACGATAAAGTGGTCGCTGTTCTCTGCTCTCTGCATCCACAAGGTTCCCGAAGGTCTCGCGCTCGGTGGTCTTTTGATCGGCGCAGGACTGCGACGCGCGGCCGCGGTTGGCTGGGTGGCAGCCGTCGAAGCGACAACGCTCCTCGGCGGTGTGATCGGGTACTTTTTCCTGACGAACATCTCCATTTTGTGGCTGGGGTTAATTATGGCGCACGTCGGCGGTGGGTTTATCTATTTGGCCACACACGCAGTGGTCGGAGAAATGGTGAAGCACGGAAAGAAGCTCGTTTTGACGAGCTTTGCGCTGGGGATCGCTCTCATCGCGGTTCTCAATCTTGGGTTGCGACTGCTTGGGTAGTGCGTTGCGCTTCGCATAGCGAAGCGGCTACAGTCACTTGTGCATTTGTTCGAGTATCGAGACGGTCGTCTCCATTGTGAAGATGTTGATCTAACGCGCGTTGCCAAGGAATTCGGCACGCCGACTTACGTTTACAGCGCGGGCACAGTTCTCGATCACTACATGCGGCTGGACAACGCCCTCGCGCCGATCGATCACCTGATTTGTTACGCCGTCAAAGCAAACTCAAATCGCACGATACTCAAATTGCTCGCGGAAGCGGGCGCAGGGTTTGATATCGTCTCTGGCGGCGAACTGTTTCGTGTGTTCGCGGCGGGCGGTGATCCGGCCAAATGCACATTCGCTGGAGTCGGCAAATCGCGCGAGGAAATCGAATACGCGCTGAAGGAAGGCGTTTACTGCTTCAACGTCGAAAGCGAGCAGGAATTGGAACAAATCGATAACATCGCCGGCGCAAAAAACTTGCGTGCTCCCATTGCGCTGCGTGTGAATCCCGACGTCGAAGCGCACACCCACGAATACATCGCGACCGGTTCGCACCAAAACAAGTTTGGCATCGCGCTCGATCACATCGCGGCGGTTTATGAACGCGCGGCGAGAATGCGCAATATCGAAATTGTCGGCGTGCAGATGCACATCGGCTCGCAGATTACCGAAGCGAAACCGTTCGCAAATGCGATCGACAAAGTGGCGCCATTGCTGCGCGAACTGAAATCGAAATACGCGATCAAGTTCTTCAGCATTGGCGGCGGCATGGGAATAATTTACCGGCGCGCACTGGAGAGCGGACCCGGGAAGTGGTGGCGTGACCACGGCGGCGAAGCCTCGGCGTTCAGTGTCCGCGATTATGCCGACGCAATTTTGCCGCAATTGCGTGAGTTGGGCATTCGGATTCTGGTCGAGCCCGGTCGTTTTCTTGTCGGTAACGCCGGAGTTTTGCTTACGCGCGTGCTTCACGTAAAACAATCCGGTGGCAAGAAATTCGCCATTGTCGATGCCGGGATGAACGATCTCATACGACCGGCGCTTTATCAGAGCTACCACGAAATTGTCCCAGTGAAGCAGCCGAAGACTGAGAGGGAGAGGAAGATTAGCAAGGTGGACATTGTCGGGCCGGTGTGCGAGTCGGGCGATTTCTTTGCGCGAGACCGAGAAATGCCCGAGCTGCATGAAGACGATTTGCTGGCGATCATGAGCGGGGGCGCGTACGGGTTTGCGATGGCGTCAAACTACAACTCGCGGACGCTCCCGGCAGAATCACTGGTTCGTGGCAATAAGTTTGCGCTGATCCGGAAGCGGCAAACGTGGGAGGATCTCCTGTGCGGGGAGATGGAACCTCTGTAGCCGGCATCGTTGATGCCGGCCGCGATCACCGATCGCGGCTGCAGTTGCGCAATGTCGCACCTCGCATAAATAGTCCTCTCGCCAGAAATCATGAAACGTCTCGTACTCGTGTTCTTTTTGTCGGTAGTCGCGTTCAGCGTCCAGGCCGCGCCGCCGGTCGACGGTGAATACATAATCCTGGTAGGTGGGCCGTCGATGTATCAGTGGGAAAAATACAAAGCCGTCCCGCACGATCATTGGTGGGCAAACTTTGTGCGGGCCGCTCGTTTGCGCACCGAACAATTGCGCAGCCAGGCCGGCCCTGATGCAAAAATTACGTGGCTCATTTACAAGCAGGGCTATGAGGACCGCGCGAAACAGGAGCACCAGGACTTGATAAGTCTCATTGGTACGGTCCGCGACAAATTCAATATAAATCTCATCTGGTTTGGCCCGGGCCACGAGGTCATCGACTATTTGAACAAAGGGCAGCCGCGAGATCAGGTGAAAATCGTGGATTTCGAATATTTCGGGCATTCGAACCGCGCGTGTTTCATGTTCGATTACAGCAATAACATCGATAGCGCTTGTAAATCCTGGCTGCATGAAAACGATCTGAAACAAATCAATCGCCGCGCCTTCGCCCGCGGCGCTTACGTTAAGAGCTGGGGATGCCACACCGGCGAGAGCATGTCCAAGAAATGGTACGCCGCGACTGGCGCCCGCATGATTGGCGCCATCGGGAAGACTCAGTTCATGATGGAAGAACTGCCGATCCTCGTCTCTGAGGGCGGCAGGTGGGTCAATTGAGCGGCTGGGGAAGCCGCGAAATGGACGGGCAGCCCTGAGAGGGCGAGCGAGTCAATTAATTGCCGATTGAATATCGCGCGTTCCGCCAGCGGTAGCCGTAAATCTACCGTTCCTTCTCTCCAAAATTAAGAGTCGACATCGGTTTGGCATCTTGCGATTACAGATGTCAGGCTGTTGCGGCATAACCGACGGCCTGAAAGAGATACCTTATGAACTGGGCAAAGTTTTTCTTCGCGTTTATCGCAGCATTCCTCTTCCTCTTCATTTTTGGCTTTCTTTGGTACGGCACGCTAATGCAGGGAGCTCATCACGAAGTTGCAACGCTTTTGCGACCAGAAAGCGCTTTTAAGAGTTACTTCGGATGGTTGATCTTCGGTCATATCGTTATGGCGTTCTTTTTCACCATCCTCTGTGTCCGGTTCGTTCCCGCCGGCGGGGCTGGCTCGAGTGCGGCATTGGGCGCTCTGGTGGGATTGGTGTATGCAGGGCCGCATTTGATCTCATTCGCGGTTCAACCGTTAACGATTAAAATCCTTTGCGGCTGGATCGCCGGCGCTGTGATCCAATTCGCAATCGCAGGCGCAATCGTCGGCGCGATCTACAAGCCGGCGACTGAGCAAATCATGTATGTAAAGGAGCGGTCGCGCTAACCGGCTTGAGCCAAGTTCCCTCGTCTGTTCCGATTCATCCGCTCCAATACGAACGCAAATGAGACGATTCATCCTCGCTTTGCTCGCTTTTATCGCCGCATACATTTTCCTGTTCGTCTGGGGTTGGCTGCTTAACGGCGTACTACTCAAAGATATCTATGCGCAAACGCCAAACCTCTGGCGGACGCAAACTGAAATGCTGAGCTTTTTTCATTGGATCCTGATCGGCCAGGCACTCATCGTTTTTGCCTTCGTGATGCTCTACGTCGCCGGTTTCGCTGGTGGCGGTGTAGTCGCAGGAATCCGCCTGGGAATTCTGCTGGAAATCGCCGCGATCGGCACGCGGATGGGCGTTTACGCCGTGCAACCTTTTCCAAGAAAATTGCTCATTTACGCAAGCATTGGCGGCCTGATCGAAATGATCATCTTCGGCGCTATCGTCGGCGCGATTTACAAACCTGTCGCTACGCGAAGTTCTTCGCAGTGATCTAGATTCTGTGTTGGGCGTTGGACGTTGAGCGTAGCGCGTTCAACGTTGTCTTGATGAGCTCACAGACTCCAACCGCGCTCGGGTACCGCATGCCCGCCGAATGGGAACCGCACACAGCTACATGGCTTTCGTGGCCGCGACGCGAGGGGATTAGTTTTCCCGAATCGTTCGATCGGGTTCTGCCTGCATTGCGCGCCATGGTTGAAGCGTTGATCGAATCCGAGCAGGTCTGCATCAACGTTTCCAACGGCGCGCATGAAGCAGAGGCGCGCTCGGTCTTGCGTGGACTGCCCTTGGAACGAATTACCTTTTATCGGGTCCCCACGAACGAGCCATGGTGCCGCGACCACGGGCCGACTTTTCTCACACGGGATCGCGACCCGAAACTTGCCGTAGCGGACTGGGATTACAATGCATGGGGAAACAAATATCCGCCGTTTGATCTCGATGAAGTCGTGCCGACATGCCTCGCTGAAATCCTGAAACTGCCGCTTTTTTATCCGCACATGATTCTTGAAGGCGGCTCGATAGACGTGAACGGCAGCGGCGCATTACTCACGAGTGAGTCCTGCCTCCTAAACAAGAACCGAAATCCCAATCTTTCGCGCGATGAGATCGAACAACGCCTGCGCGATTATCTCGGCGTCAGCGACATTCTCTGGCTCGGCGACGGCATTGCGGGCGATGACACGGACGGTCACATCGATGATCTCACACGGTTTGTAGCGGAGCGAAGCGTCGTAACAGTCGTTGAAGAAAATCGCGACGACGAAAATTACGAACCGCTTCAGCAGAATCTCGCGCGGCTACACGAGATGAAAATCGGTGGTCGCAAACTCGACGTCCTCACGCTTCCGATGCCGAAGAAGATCGTGCGCGAAGGGCTGCGGCTCCCTGCAAGCTACGCGAATTTTTATATCGCAAACACATGTATCCTCGTGCCCACATTTGCCGATCCGAACGATGAAGCTGCATTATCGGTCCTGCGCGAATGTTTTCCGGATCGGCGCGTGATCGGGATTGATTGTCGCGATCTCATCTGGGGGCTGGGCACGTTTCACTGTCTCACGCAGCAGCAACCGGCTGTCTGACGGAAGTCAATTCTTTCGAGCAGGGCACTTTTGCAGTGTGTTGTTCGGAATCTTGCCGGATTGCGGAGATCGCTGCGGTAGGGCGGGCAGTCCTCTGCACGCCGATGGGAATCAACTTCGGCGCGCACAGGAGTGACGCGCCGTACCAAAACGCGCCTTCAATCGGCCACTGGCCCCGGTTTATAGCCGCTCTTCAAGATTGCGTCATGCAGATCGGGCGGATGGGTTTTGCGTGGGTCGAACGTGACGATCACAAGCTCGCGCTTGAGATCGACTTTTACGTCTTGCACGCCGGGAATTTTCGTCAGCACTGGTCGCAATTTGCGCACGCACTCATCGCAATCCTCGCCTTCAGTGGCGATTTCGATCGTTTCCAGAACCTCGTAACCGGTGCGCTCCGGGAAAAACGGATCGGCCGGATTGGGATCAGTAGGTCGTGCAGGGTCCATCGCGTCTTTGGTTATCTCTTTATCTAACGCGTCAGGTCCACGCAGTGGTCGCCTGCCGTTGTAGCCGCTTCCTTGTGGGAAGCGAGGCCGATGTGGCAACTTGCCTTCCACGCCGCCCACAGGGCGGCGGCTACAGTTTCGCCACTTCGCGCGCCACCGGCTCGAGCACGCGCCAGACGTTTTCAGCAAGGATCCTTTGGCCGGCTGCATTCGGATGAATGCCGTCGGACAAATTCAACGAGGGATTGCCTGCCACGCCTTCGAGTAAATATGGTACCAACGCCGCTCGATTTTTCGCCGCTAAATCAGCAAACATTTGGCCAAATGCGGAAACGTAATCGTCAGCCGCATAACCGGGCAGTTGCATTCCCGCTACCACCACGCGCGCATTTGGATTTCTTGTTTTCACCTTGTCGATGATCTGTTGGAGATTGTTTTGAATTTGTTCAATCGGCAGGCCAAGAAAAGCGTCGTTAATCCCAAGTTCCAGAATCAAGATGTCGATTCTGTGCTTTAAGTGCGGGGGTAATCGTTCCAAACCCCCGCCAGTTGTCCCGCCGGAGGCGCTCGCGTTGCTTACTAGAAAATTCAGGCCCGCGGCGCTCAGCTTTTTTGCAAGTAAAGCCGGATAAGCTTCGCTGCGTTTAAGCATGAAGCCGTCCGACAAACTGTCACCGAACACGAGAACGGTTTTCGTTTCGGCATCAGGCCGGTGTTCCGCGAAAACCAGGGACATCATGGCCAGAAACGCCGCGACAGCCGATCTCATTTAGAAAATATACAACGTCATGTGCCGTTGTAGGGCAACCGCTCCGGTTGCCAGGGCTGGGCAGGCGAAGCGCCCGCCCTACAACTCGCCTGTTCGGAGTTGGACGTTGAAGTTTTTCCGCGTAACGGTTTAACTCTTCAACCTTCAAACCTTTTTCTATGGCTAATTTTGCTATCAACGGTTTCGGGCGCATCGGGCGCAACGTCCTTCGCGCCATGTCACAAAAACAGGTGGAGCGTGTCGTAGCGGTGAACGATCTGACCGACACGCATACCCTGGCGCATCTGCTTAAGTGGGATTCGGTGCACGGCAAATTCGACGGCAAGATCGGTTACGACGACGAAAACATCATCGTGCGGGGTCACAAAATTAAGGTTTTGAAGGATCGCGATCCAACGAATCTGCCGTGGAAGAAGTTCGACGTTGATGTGGTACTCGAATCGACCGGTTTATTTACCAGCCGCGACAAAGCCGAGCTGCACCTCAAGGCTGGCGCGAAACGCGTGTTGATCAGCGCGCCGGCAAAAGATCCGGACGTGACGATTTGCATCGGCGTGAACGACAACGTCTTTAAACCCGAGAAGGACAAGATTGTCTCGAACGCGAGTTGCACAACGAACTGTCTAGCGCCCATGGCGAAGGTACTGAATGACACATTCGGCGTTGCGCATGGGTTCATGAGCACGATCCACAGTTACACAAACGACCAGCGCATTCTCGATTTCCCCCATAAGGACTTGAGGCGCGCACGTGCCGCGGCGATTAACATCATTCCTTCAACGACCGGGGCGGCAAAGGCAATCGGCGAAGTAATTCCAGAATTGAAAGGGAAATTAAACGGAGGCGCGTTCCGCATACCGACTCCGGACGGATCAGTCACGGATTTCACCGCTGTTTTGGAAAAGGACGCGACCGTCGACGCGGTCAATGCCGCATTCAAAGAAGCGGCATCAGACAAAAGTTACAAAGGCGTACTCGAGTTCAGCGATGAGCCGCTCGTTTCCGAGGACATCGTTGGCAATCCGCACTCCTGCATCTTCGATAGCAAGCTGACGCTGATGATCGGCAATCGCTTCGTAAAAGTGGTTGGCTGGTACGATAACGAGTGGGGCTACAGCAATCGCTGCGTGGAATTGATGGAAATGCTGACTGAATAGCCGGTCTTGCTCATGCTCTGCTCCTGCTCATGATCGAGTATGAAAACCTGGTTTTTCCGCACGAGCGAAGTTCTTGAGCGAAGACGAAGGGTTATACGGAATTGAGCAGGAGCAGGAGTAAAGGAAATGGCGAAACTCACTCTTCGTGATCTCGACGTCCGCGGGAAACGCGTGCTGGTGCGCGTGGACTTCAACGTGCCGACCGAAGTTCGCGGCGGCAAAGTTCGCGTGACTGATGACACCAGAATCCGGGAAACTTTGCCGACCATCAATTACCTGCGCGAACACGGAGCCAAAACGATCTTGATGTCGCATTTGGGCCGACCCAAAGGAAAGCCAGTGGAAAAATATTCGCTTCGCCCAATTGGCGAATATTTGTATTCGCTGATCCATCATCCCGTCATTTTCAGTCATGACACCATTGGTGACGTTCCAAAGAAAATCGTTAACCACATGGAGAACGGCGATGTCGCGCTACTTGAAAATGTTCGTTTCCAACCAGGTGAGGAGGCCAATGATCCAGAATTCGCCAAGGCCCTTGCCGAGTTGGGCGATTTGTATGTAAACGACGCCTTTGGTGCCGCGCACCGGGCGCATGCGTCAACAGCGGGCATAACAAAATTCGTGGAGAAATCGGCCATGGGTCTTTTGATGGAGAAAGAACTAAAGCATCTGCGCGATGGACTTCAGAATCCCGCCAAGCCGTTCGTCGTCATTTTGGGTGGCGCAAAGGTGTCGGATAAGATCGGTGTGCTAAAAGCGCTGATGGAAAACGCCAACACGATTCTCATCGGCGGCGCCATGGCGAACACGTTCTTGAAAGCGGAGGGAATTCCAGTTGGCGCGAGCCGAGTCGAATCCGACAAGGTCGGTCTCGCGCGCGAGCTTTTGGAGCTGGCGAAGCAACGCGACGTGAAGTTTCTCGTTCCGATTGATGTGGTGGAGGCGGACGAAATTCGTCCCGGCGCGAACATGCGCAACACCAGCCGTCTGTCGCCGCAGCACGGAATCACTGACGGCTGGCAGACAGTGGATATCGGCGCGGCAACGATCGCGCTTTATCAGGAGGAAATTGCCAGGGGAGAAACGATTTTGTGGAACGGACCGATGGGTGTCTTTGAAATTCCTGAATTCGGCGAAGGCACAATCGCAATCGCTGAAGCGATGGCGCAATCAGGGGCCAAGACGATCATCGGTGGTGGCGATTCCGTAACAGCGGTCAAACAGGCCGGGCTCTCCGCGAAAATGACGTTTATTTCCACCGGCGGCGGTGCGACGCTGGAGTTATTGGAAGGCAAGGAGCTGCCTGGGGTCGCGGCGTTAAGCGACAGGAAATAGGCTGTGCCAGTCCGCGAACTCGTTCCGAAGGTTCACGTTGAGCCTCCGGCGCCACACAAACCGACCGGTCGCAAGACCGCCATCCGAGCGCTGACTAATACAGGCATTGGTGCAGCCGCATTCCTCATTACCTGTCTCAGTCTGCGAGTCGTCCTGCCATTTCCAGAAATCGACGATGGGGTTTCCCAGAAATTCCGGTTTTTCGCCGCGCACAAGGACGAATTTGACACGCTCTTTCTCGGGTCGAGCCGCGTCTACTTTCAGATCTCACCTGCTATTTTTGATCGCGTCACGCGCGAGAGCGGGCTGCCGACGCACAGCTTCAACTTCGGCATTGGCGGCATGTATTTGCCGGAAACCTCTTATCTGCTTGAGCAGATCTTGAACCTGAAGCCGCGCAACTTGAAATGGGTCTTCATTGAATACGATGAACTGCAAACGAAGTGGTCTCCCGAGAACCAGACCAGCCGACGTGCGCTCTATTGGGCCGACTGGAAACGGGTGTCGCTCCTTTTACGAAAACTTACCGATGCCGGTACTGATCCGCTTTGGCTGCCGAGTCCCGGAAAAATTCGCGACATTGTTCTGCGTCAAAAAGACGAGAAAAATACGCGTGACCTGCTGACGTTCTATGCGACGCAGTTTGAAAGAAATTATACGAACGTCTCAAGAGGGGCTGACGTTCTGGACTTTTTTTTGCGTCGTGACACAAAGGAACGTCGCGCGAAGTACCTTGGCGCAGCCAGTGATGGTTACGTCAGCAGACCGAACCGAATGTCTCCCAACCAGGTTGCAGCGTATGAGCGCGGGCTTGCGGCGATGGCACAAACCGACGCACGTGCTCTTTCACCTTATACGATGGCGGCCTACCGGCAATGCGCGCAAGAAGTTCGGAAAATTGGAGCCGCGCCGATCTTTTTGATTACACCAAGCATAACACAAATTAACGTCGCGACCGACAGTGCCGGGCTAACAGGTGTTGTGATGGCGTTTAATAACCCCCGAACTTATCCGAGCCTCTATCGCAGCAGCGTACATCGCGATGGGCAACATCTGACCCAATCGGGAGCAGAAGAATTCACGCGTATTGTGGCGGCGAATTTTGTGGAGCTTGCACGAGCAGGCAGCATCAAGTGATCAAAAACCAATGACGGGCGGTTTAACTTCACATCTCATTCTCTGTTGAAATGTCCTTCGTTGAATTTCGCTTCCTCTGGTTTTTTCTGCTGGCCTTCATCGTCTACTGGGCGATGCGCAATAACGCCGCGCGAAAGGTGTGGCTTCTCTTCTGCAGCTATGCTTTTTACGCGGCCTGGAGTTGGAAATTTACATTCTTACTTCTCGGTTCAACGACGGTGGATTACATCGTCGGCCAAATGCTTGGGCGTACCGAAAGTCCGGCATCGCGGCGCTTCTGGATTGCCACGAGCATCTGCGTCAATCTCGGCGTTCTGGGTTTTTTCAAATACTTTAACTTTTTTGTCTCTTCGGCGTCCGAGTTTCTGGCGTGGCTTGGCTTACCGGCGAGCGTGAACACGCTCTACCTTATTCTACCCGTCGGGATCAGCTTCTACACGTTTCACTCGATGAGTTACACGATCGACGTGTACCGTCGAAAGCAGCCTCCTATTTCGAATTTTGTCGATCTCGCGTTGTTCGTCAGTTTCTTCCCGCCATTGGTGGCAGGACCGATCGTCCGTGCAGTGTACTTTCTGCCGCAGCTCGTTTCCGCCAGGAGATTTTCCAATGTCGATGTTCGTGGCGCGGTAATATTATTCCTGGCAGGATTCATTAAAAAGGCATGCATCGCCGATGGAGTCGCGCCGACCGTCGACCGTTACTTCGCTCATCCGGCGGATTTCACACCAACGAGTGCGTGGATTGGTGTGCTGTTCTATGCAATCCAGATTTACTGCGACTTTTCCGGCTACACAGATATGGCCATCGCGGCTGCCCGGCTACTTGGATATCAATTA
Source organism: Verrucomicrobiota bacterium (assembly GCA_003219465.1). Lineage (GTDB taxonomy): Bacteria > Verrucomicrobiota > Verrucomicrobiia > Chthoniobacterales > UBA10450 > Udaeobacter. The sequence goes on from QHOX01000063.1 coordinate 37,734, forward strand.
CCGAACAACTTCCAGTTTCCGTACTTTGCCCGGAACGTCTCTGATTTCTGGCGACGCTGGCACATCAGTCTCTCAAGTTGGCTGCGCGACTATCTCTACATTCCACTCGGCGGAAATCGGGGCTCGCGCGGGTTTGCCTACCGTAACGTCATGATCACGATGCTCCTCGGCGGCCTATGGCACGGAGCTGCGTGGACCTTCGTTATCTGGGGGGCGTTACATGGAACCGCGCTGCTCATTCATCGCGAGTGGATCCGACTTACCGAGGGTCTGAAGTGGGCCGTGCGGGCGATGCGCTGGCTTGCGTGGCCGATTACGATCTACGCCATATGCGTCGCTTGGATTTTTTTCCGCGCGCATGACCTCAGAAGTGCGGGGACAATACTAAGGCAGTTCACCTTGTTTCGGGGGGGTGGTAACGAACATTTCCACCAATGGTTTCTCCTGGTGATTGTGGCACTCCTCCTCGTCCACTGGCTCAATTCTCGCCGATGGTTTGCAGAATCATGGCAGCGATGGCCCGCCCCAGCCTTCGCAGCGGCTTACGGTTGCACGTTTGCAGTCGTCCTTTTATTTGTTCCGCCCCACTATACGCCCTTCATTTATTTTCAGTTTTGAGCCCGTAGCCAAGAATCAAACCATGCGCAAGAAAATCGTCGCCGCCAATTGGAAGATGAACATGACTCAGGCCGAGTCGGAGCGATTTGTCGAATCATTGCTGCTGCGTCTGGATGACATTACCGATGTGGAAGTGGTAATCGTTCCGCCGTTCACGGCAATTGCGAAAGTCTCGGAAGGGCTCGGCAAAGCCCAAAACATCAAGGTCGGCGCGCAAAATATGTACTGGGAAAAGAGCGGCCCGTATACCGGCGAGATCAGCGCATCGCTTTTACGCGACCTGTTTGTGCACTACGTCGTGCTCGGGCACAGCGAACGCCGCATTTTGTTCGGTGAGACCGACGAAATCGTAAATCGAAAAGTCCGCGCGGCGCATGCGGCGGCATTGCGTCCGATCGTTTGCGTCGGAGAAACGCTCGAGCAGCGCGACAAAGGGAACGTTGAAAAAATCTTGTCAATCCAATTGCGTGGCAGTCTCGCTGGTCTGAATCCAAAGGAATTGCAGGAAACAGTGATCGCGTACGAGCCGGTCTGGGCCATCGGCACCGGGCGCAATGCGACGCCTGCTCAGGCGCAGGAAGCGCACGCTTTCGTTCGCCACACTTTGCACGAAATGGCTGACGACGCGACGGCGGAGCGCGTGCGCATTCAGTACGGTGGCAGCGTCAAACCAGAGAACGCACGCGAACTAATGACCCAGCCGGACATCGACGGCGCTCTCGTTGGTGGCGCCAGCTTGGACCCGCGCAGCTTTGCCCAAATCGTCAAAGCGGCGCGCGACAAGTAGGGCGCGACCGCGTACAAAATCTGTTACTTGGATTTGCGCGGTTCTTAAAGGATGGTGGGATTTGGCGCGGGTGGAACGCGCCAAACGCCATGATCGGTCACACGTCGAATGTCGTCACAAACAGCCGAAGCGTTCTTTCTTAATACGGCAGCCGTGTCGCAATTCCCAGTCCGGTGCCAGCGCTACCACCTCCCGCAATCTGGGTGGTCCAAAGCTGCTGTGTACTCGGCCCGACGTATATGTTAAAACTTGGGCCGCCGGTGATTGACAGCGTGCCCGTGCAGTCCGCTGCCACCGTATAGGTTCCTACCCCTCCGGTGGCATCGATGATGATCGTGCCCCCGATATTCACAGTGCCGAATGGATTGAACGTCTTACCATCTCCGTTGAACCGGAGGCCTTGCATAATGGCTTTTGGTACCAGGTCCCCACCGAAGTTTTCGTACCCGTCGAAAGTCCACACATACAGCCCGTTCAGTGTGTGCACGCTGCAAGGCTGCGGGAACCGCGCCGTGGCCCGCGCAGTACCGGAGGTACCCAGCGCCATCGCGACAACCAGGCAGCCTAACGCACAGGTGAAGGCCAGGGAGCTCATAATGGTTTTAGTTAATTTTGGTTTCATAGTTATTGTTTCTCTTTCTGTTTAAGTTTTTCTTGTTTTGGTCTTCCTGGCTTCCCACCGTGGAGGTCACATCTGGCCGTTCACTCCTTCCTTCGGAAAATTTTGCCCGGCGTTGCAAAAACGAAGATTCTTTTCGGGCGAGCCGCCGAAACCAACACGCGTACGTGCGAGCATAACGGCAAAAGCGCAGCGATCCGCGAGAGCATCGT
>QHOX01000010.1 GCA_003219465.1 Verrucomicrobiota bacterium
AGCGGCTGACGAAATGGTTGCCGAAGCTTTCAAATCCGGTGCGGATCGGCGAGCACGACCAAACCGCGTTCGGTCTCGGACTGATGTTCGATTATGCGCGGACGACGAAGAATGAAGCTTTTGCAAGACTGGTCCGCGACTCGTCTAAGAAGTTTTTTCTGGCGGACAAGAATTGTCCGCTCAATTACGAACCTTCCGGTGAAGATTTTCTTTCGCCCTGTCTTGGTGAAGCCGACGTGATGCGGCGGGTGCTTCCCCAAAAAGAATTCGCAAGCTGGTTGAAGGGATTCATGCCGCAGATCCCAGTGACGGAAAATCCGGATTGGTTGCGGGTCGCGATTTCGCCGGACCCGAGCGATCCGAAGCTGGCGCACCTCGACGGACTGAATTTGAGCCGGGCGTGGATGTTGGAAGGAATTCTTTCGGCGCTACCGGACGACGACCCGCGCCGGCCGGCGCTCCAAGCTGCGGCGGATGCGCAGCGGCATGCCGGACTCGCAGCGGTGACCGGCGAACATTACGAAGGCGGACACTGGCTCGGCAGTTTCGCGGTTTACCTGACGACACAACGCGGGATTCCTGCTGCCGAGAGTTCACCCTCGCCTCAATCCTCTCCCTGAGGGAGAGGCGGACCAAGAGCGCAGGGAGTCGGCTGCGCTGTTTGCAATCGAAAATCTGAAATCTAAGATCTACCATCCGAGCGCCAGGGTGGCGAAATTGGCAGACGCGCCAGACTTAGGATCTGGTGGAGCAATCCTTAGGGGTTCGAGTCCCCTCCCTGGCACATTATGACGTTGAGCGTACTCGTTCACAGAATAATTGAGTCATTTCGCGAAAAGGTCGAATTAGCGCGAATTAGCGCGAATTAGCTTGAAGATACGCGACTTACGCATCGCCAAATCGGCGGATCTTCACGGAATATTTGAGTCATTTTTCAGGATTTGAGCTTTTTCCGTATCCAAACTTACACTTGCGTTTCGTCCGCCCAGTTCAAGAAACAGAAAACGGAGTCTACGCGGTTCACGCCCGCTGATGATTGCGTCTATATTCGCCTCGCGGCGGTCAAGAGCTTCCGATCCAAATCCCAACAAGAAACACCAGCACTCCGCCGACGATCACTTGAAATGCGGCGCGGAGAAACGGCGTGTCCATATAACGGTTTCGAATCCAGCTGATGGCCAGAAGTTCAATTGCCACGATCACAACGGCGATGGCGGTGGCAGTTCGAAAACTTGGAATCAAATATGGCAAGGTGTGACCGATTCCTCCGGCCGTGGTCATCAATCCGCAGACGACTCCACGAAGAAGCGGCTTGCCGCGGCCGGTCAAGCTGCCGTCATCAGAAGCTGCCTCGGCGAACCCCATCGAAATTCCTGCTCCGACGCTGGCGGCGAGGCCGACCAGGAACGCGGCGTGGCTGGAGTGGGTCGCGAATGCTGCCGCAAAAACCGGCGCAAGCGTTGAGACCGAACCATCCATCAACCCCGCCAGCCCGGGCTGAACGATTTGGAGAACGAACAATCGGCGATGGGCTTTCTCTTCTTGAGCCTTAACGTCCGGAGTCAGGTATTCCTGTTCAAGATTATCGGCCAGCGTGACATGCTTTCGCTCCGCCTCCGCCAAGTCTCCCAGTAGCTTTCGCGTTGACGCGTCGCTGACTTTGCCGGCGGCACGCTCGTAGAACCGTCGGGTCTCTGTCTCCATGATCTCCGCCTGGCGTCGAACGGTATTGATTCCCAGCGGCCGGATCATCCACACCGGTTTGCGATGCACGAATCCCTTCACGTCTTCTCGACGGATCAACGGAATGTGTTCTCCAAAACGACGCTGGTATTCCTCGATCAGTGAGCGGCGATGGTGATCTTCTTCCGCTTCCATTTCCTTAAAGATTTGGGCGGTCGCCGGGTAATCAGCTTTCAATCCCGCGGCGAAGTCCGCGTAAATGCGCGCATCTGTTTCTTCGGAAGAAATTGCCAGCGCTAGAATTTCCCGTTCGGAAAGATCTTTGAAATTTTTAGCCACGACATTTCCTATCGTTATGAACCAAGGATACGAAGATTATTTCTTCGCCACCTCGGTAGTTGGTGAAGGAGCAGGCGTCACGGAAGAAGCGGGCGTCGTGGACGGTGAAGGTGTCGCGGAAGGAGCCGGCGTAGCGGAAGGAGCAGGAGGTGTCGCAGAAGCAGCCGGTGTTGCGGAAGAAGCAGGCGTGGCGGCAACACGGACCATTGTTCCGGTGGTAAGAGAATCCGATGGATTAACGATCACCTTGTCGGATTCACCGACGCCGCTGAGGATTTCGGACTGCACACCAAAGTCCCGTCCAACTTTGACGTCGCGGAGTTGCACTACACCTTTCGCGTCGACCACACCGACTTGCAGATTCTTGCCGCGAAATATGAGCGTGTTATCCGGTAAGATAAGCAGCTTCGCTAACGCGCTCTGGGGCACGCGAACTGTGGCATAACTGCCGGGCAGAATTTCATTTTTCGCGTTATCTACCTGAAGTTGGACAAGCATGGTGCGGGAATCAGGCGACACGGCCTCCGAAGTCGTGACCACCTTTCCCGGGTACGTTTTCGCGCTGTCTGCCCCGATCTGGACATCGAATGTTTGTCCGGCCGCGATACTTGGTGCCTCCGGCTGCGGGATGCGGAAATAAACCCGGAGCGGATCTGTCTGTTGGATATGGAACATTTCCATATTCGTGTTATTCGCGGCGATCAAGTCGCCGACGTTCACATTTCGTGCTGTGATCGTACCGGCGAACGGCGCGGTCACACGTTGGAAAGCGACTTCCTGTTCAAGAAATCGAAGATTCGCGGCAAACGCCTCGGAATTGGCCTGGTTCGTGGCTTGGGCGGTAGCCATGTTCTCGGAGTCGAGCTCTGAGACAACGCCTTGATGAAATAGCTCCTGCCATTTGACGTTCGTACTTTTGGCCTGCTCCAAATTTTTTTGTGCCAGCGCCGCCTGGGAACGCGCCTGTGCGAGCTGTTGAGCAAGGTCAGGTGTGTCAATCTCCGCGAGTAACTGGTCTTTCTCGACATGTGTACCGATGTCTACGAGCCAGCTTTTGAGGAACCCATTGGCTCGGGCAAAGATGGAGGCTTCCTGCCATGGTTTAACTTCAGCTGGTAAGTTGAGCCCACTTCCGGGGGTGGTCAGAGTAGGTGTGACCACTCCCACCGAGGGGACCGCCAACTGGTTCGCGTCGGCCGTGGCTGTTTGCCGCTGGCGCCATTGAGGAATGAATCCGACGACCAATGCAATCAAGAGGAGTGCACCTCCGACAATGATGATGCGACGAAATCCTCGGTTTGATTGAGCTGGATCTGTTTTGTGTTCCGCTGAAGTGAGTCCTTCGCTGCCAGGATAAGTTGTTGTGCTCATATTATAGACGGATGTGTTTAGGTTGCGGGAATGGCCTGATTGAAGCCGGCTGATGGGACATTTTCTTTCGGTTCTGCCTTGGCGGTGGCGACTGCTTGACGATGCAAGAGGCTGAACACCACGGGCACGAAAAGTAGTGTGGCGATGGTGGCCAGCATGAGACCGCCAATTACCGCGCGGCCAAGCGGTGCGTTCTGCTCGCCGCCTTCACCGAGACCGAGCGCCATCGGGAACATGCCGATGATCATCGCCGTCGCGGTCATGATCACTGGACGCAAACGACCGGTGCCGGCTTCCCATGCTGCTTTCACCGGGTCCATTCCTTCCTGGAGGTGGTTGCGGGCAAAGGTCACGACCAGGACAGAGTTCGCAGTGGCGACGCCGAGACACATGATGGCACCCATCATTGCCGGCACGCTTAAAGTTGTGCCCGTGATATGAAGTCCCCAAACCACGCCGGCGAGCGCGCCGGTCAACGCGGTTAAAATAATAAAGGGATCCAGCCAGCTTTGGAAGTTAACGACGAGCAGCAAATAAATCAGAAAGATCGACATCACCATTCCAAGGCTCAATCCGGCGAAACTTGAGCTCATGGTCGAAGCTTGACCGCGCAGAATGATATCGGTTCCAGGCGGCGCTGTCTTTTTGGCGGCAGCAATAATTGGTTTGATGTCGGCAAGCACACCGCCCAGGTCTCGTGCGCCAACGTTGCCGAAGACATCGACTACCGGCATTACGTTATAGTGCGAATAAATGGGTTGGCTGGTCGTCCGTGAAACGGCGGAGACGTTCTCAAGTAATTGACCATTAGCCGCACCAGGCTTGGATGCACTAATCGGCGTCGACCTTAGATCGGAGAGCGTAGTGGTTTGCGGCTCCGGCACGCGAACGTTGACGAGATATTGAACGCCGGTTGCAGGATCGAGCCAATAGGTCGGCGTCACCTGACTGCTACCGCTCAAAGCAAGCAGAACTGAGCCAGCCACATCTCTCTCCGTCAGCCCGAGCTGCGCTGCTTTTGTTCGATCGACCGAGAACATGACTCGGTGCAAATCGTTAGGCTGCTGCACCCGCACGTCCACGGCGCCGCGAACGCCACGAATTTTTTGGGCGATGGCGCTAGCTACCTGTTGGTCTGCGGCTTGATCACGCCCGACCACTTGAACGTCATAAGGAGCGGGAAGTCCGAAGTTAATGGTTTCAGTGACGATGTCGGCCGGAAGAAAATAGAAAGTTATACCTGGGAAGTCGCGGTTAAGACTAAGCCGCAGATTGCGCACATAGTTAGCCGTTGGCTTATGCCCAGGGAGTAAGGAGACCAGGATATCGGCATCGGCCGGTCCGGAGACACCGCTGTCGTTGTAGCTCAGGTTAATCCCGGAGACTGGAAGTCCGATATTGTCGATAATACCCTCCATTTCCTTCGCCGGAATCTGGCGGCGAATGCTGGTTTCGACTTCGTCGACCAACTTGGCCGTTTGCTCGATCCGCGTTCCGGTGGGAGCGCGGACATGCAATCGAAACGTTCCGGCATCCACGCTAGGAAAGAAGTTTTGACCGAGGAACGGCACCAGCGGCCAGGAGCCGACACAAAAAGCAAGGAAGCCGACCGCGAAGGCGACCCGGCGCTCGAGGATCGAGCCTAACAAATTGCTGTAAGTGTTCCTGAAACGATCGAACGCTTTTTCAAAACCATGTTGCAAAGCTGTCAGCGGGCGCACCCAAAGTGGAACGTGTTTGGGTTGGCCCGCTGCGGGTTTCTGGTGATGGCGCTCGAACCACATAATCATTGTCGGCACTAGCGTGCGCGAGATCGCGTAAGAAGAGAGCACGGCGAAAACCACTGCCTCGGCCAAAGGCACGAACAGATAGCGCGCCACACCCGCCAGAGAAAACATCGGGACAAAGACAATGCAGATGCACAAGGTGGAAACCATCGCCGGCAAAGCGATTTCGCCCGCACCCTTTAAAATCCCGTTCTCCAAATTCTCACCGCTGGCAAGGTGACGCTCGACGTTTTCGATTGTTACCGTCGCGTCATCTACCAGGATGCCGACCGCGAGCGCCAAACCGCCAAGGGTCATGATATTGATTGTCTGACCCAGCGCACTGAGAATGGCGAGAGAGGACAACACCGAAAGAGGAATGGAAACCGCAATGATCAACGTGCTCCTCCACGAACCGAGGAAGAGCAAAATCATCAGCGCGGTCAAAGCAGCGGCGATCACGCCTTCTCTGACGACACCGCTAACTGCGGCACTCACGAAGAGCGATTGATCGGCAAATTGTTTCACGTGTATATCGCTGGTCACGGTCTTCAGAATGTTTGCCATCGCGGCCTTAACTCCTGCCGCCACTGAGAGAGTGGATGCGCTGCCATTCTTGAAAACACTGAGCAGTGTGCTGCGGACACCATCTTGCCGGACGATATTTTCCTGCGGCATGTAGCCGTCACGCACTTGCGCCACGTCACTTATTTGAATGACCGTTCCGCCGACACTCTTGATCGGCAGATTGTTCAGCATGTCGATTTTGAACGGACTTACGTTGAGATCGATTGGCACTTCTTTTCCGCCAATCTTGGCGACGCCACTGGGATAGGTTAAAGCCCCGTTGCTAATGGCAGTGACTACGTCCGACTCGACCAGGTTCTTTGCTTCCAATGCTTTGAGATCGAGATCGACTGAAATCACTCTTTGCTTTCCGCCATATGGATACGGAATGCTCACGCCAGGCACGCTGATCAGTCCGACGCGGATCTGGTTCAAAGCGGTGTCGAAGACTTGCTGCTCCGAAAGTTTGGTGCTGCTAATTCCGAACTGCAGAATCGAAACGGTGGACGCGCTGTATTGCAGAATCAGCGGCGGAGTCGTGCCCGGCGGAAGTTGTTTTAAAATCGTTTGCGACACGGCAGTTAATTGGGCAACCGCAGTCGATGGGTTCACACCCGGCTGAAAGAAGACTTTGATTACGCCCTGGCTGTCATACGAGGTCGACTCGATGTGCTCGATATTGTCGACCGTGGTCGTGAGCGCCCGTTCTTCACTGTAAATGATTCGTTGAGCGATCTGATCTGCCGGCAGACCGGTATATTGCCAGATCACGCTGACCACCGGGATATTGATGGAGGGAAAAATATCGGTCGGCGTCTTGGTCAGGACAAAAGGCGTCATCGCCAGCAGCAACAACGCTGCGACCACAAACGTGTAGGGCCGGCTAAGAGCTAAGCGGACAATCCACATAACGGTCCTCCACTCTGGCTAAGCAAAAATTGGTTTCCTTTCATGACCTCAATTTCGCGCCCCAATCGAAGCGCCGCTATTGCACGCGTGAGGGATTTTACCGTGCTGCCAGCGAGGTGGTCAGCGCTCCCTCATTCGAGGTAGGCTGCCTAACGACCCGCAATTGCCGGCTGTTTTTGCGAGACGGCGGAAGAAATTGGTTTGCTCGCGGTGCGTGGTTTCACTTCAACGCTCGCTTCTTTTTCAAGCGCCTTGATTAAAGCCGAGGCGTTTTCTTTTCCGAAGCCGAGCGCAACGGCCGATACGAGATTTTTTTCCACAACGCGCAGCGCGGGAATAGGGGACCGCAGACTCTCACCAAATTTTTCAATCAAGCCTGCGTCCTTGAGCATGAGGTTGAGCGCGAAGCTGGTCGAGAAATCGCGTTTCAAAATGTTTTGGCCGTTGCTCACGAGAAGAGGTGAACGGAAGTCAGCGACGTTCACGACTTCCATCACTGTATTCAGATCGAGGCCGGCCTTCTGCGCGAGAACCAGACCTTCGGCGAGCGCTTCCATTTCCAACGCGACAATGAGGTTTCCCACGAGCTTCATGGCCGTGGCGTTTCCGTTCTTGCCAAAGTAGTGAACGGTTTGCCCCAAATGCTCCAGGACCGGCTTCACTTTTTCAAAAATGGCCTTGTTGCCCGCGGCCACAATCCAAAGCTTGGCATTCGCCGATTCATTTTTGCTGCCAAAGACCGGTGCATCGAGAAAATCCACACCGCGCTTCCCATAAGCTTCTAGTTCTCGCAAACTCGTCGCGGGAAGGACCGTGCTCATGTCGATTGCGATCTGGCCTTCCTTGATTCCACTTAGAATTCCTTCCGCGCCAAAGACAACTTCCTCGACCGCCTGGTCGTTACTCAGGCTGTACATAATAAGATCGACATCGCGCACAGCGTCGGCCGGAGTCTTTGCAACGCGTGCGCCTTTTCGGGCGAACGGTTCGCATTTCTCAGTGCTCCGATTCCAGACCGTAAGTTCGTAGCCGGCCTTGAGAACATTGGCCGCCATGCCGCTGCCCATGGTCCCGAGACCGAGATATGAAATTGTCTTTATCATCTTATTTGTCTTCCTTGTTCACCAGGCTTGGATCGATCAGCGTTAAATCCGTATCCGGATCAAAACGCTTCTGCATCGTTACCGAATCGACCGTGACCATTACTTCCAGCGTTGGGGAGACATAGGCAGCGAGAACGTGACCTCCGCGCGTTGTGCCGTCTGCATTTCCCACCAGCATATGTGTATGGACTACCGGCTTTCCCTGATAGAGCGCGATGTCACCGCTCATCCCAATTACTTCGTGCTGAGCGTTGATCGGAATTTTCTTGTACATTTTGCGCTGAGGATCAAACCATCCCAGCATTGCCCCATTTACCGCTCCAATAGCGGTAAAATGGGCGCTGGTAATGTGATACTGCTGCGCAAACTCCAGTAGTCCTGAAAGCGCCTCGTCTCCCTGGTAGAAGATAACCGCGTATTGTTTCGTTGGTTCTCCAGGATTCAGCAATTGAACCTTCATCCTGGGAGCCTTGCCTTTCGGGCCAGCGTCCCGCGGCGCTACGTATTCGTTTGCCGTGTCCTGGGAATACCCCGTCGTAACGGCGGCGCCAACCAATAGCAGCGCATGACTGAGTTGGTTTAGTTTGATCATGGACTCGACGCTTTTGTTGAGTGGCTGCTCCTTATGTTGTGACCTTGCCAAACGACGCGAGGTCGGCCTCCCGTTCCGCGCTGATTATCGGCTTCAGTTGAGAAAGAATTCTATCCTTGTTCGTCGTGCCGAAAATTCCGACGCGCACTTCGCCGTCGCTGAAATACAAAATCGTCGGGAGACATCGAATCCCGTACCAGAGCCCGAGATTGGGACTGCGATCGAGTTTGACCCTGCCGACTTTCAAAAGATCGACATATTCAGCGGCGATTTCGTCCAGAGCTCCGTCCATCATCATGGAAGGAAGGCTCCATCCCGTAGCAAACTCGACCAGCACGGGTTGACTCGATTTCAGAACTTCGCTCTCGAAGTTCGCTTCATTGATTTCAATAGCCGGTTTCATACTCATCGCGAGTGCGATCTCAGAAGCCGTCGGCGTGGCCGAGAAAGGGGGATGGTTGCGTGCCGCCGGCATTCGAGCGTTGAGTGAGTCCGAGTAGCTCCGCCAGACGCAACTCGTAGGAGTCGCAGGTCGGGCACTCACCATTGGGCCTCACCCATTCCGGATGTTGAACGCGTAAGTCTTGGTGGATCTGCTGCTGAAGTTCAGTGTAAGAATGAATCTCGTTAGGCATATCTCAATCTATGGTTGGCCAAGATCCGCCTGCTACTGCGCGTGAGTGGGATTCTCAGTCGCCTCGACCGAGGTGATGCTCACTCCCCCTTTCGAGGTAGAGTTTTCGCCGGCTGCGCCGATCAGACGCTTATTCTCGGTCTCGCCTGTTTTTCGATCAATCGTTTGAAATTGCGCAGATATTCATCGACTCGCCGCGCGACGGCGCCGCCAAAGCTTGAGGTCAGCTTGAACGTGATTCGTGTCATTCGATCACGATGGGACAGGAACGAAACGACTCCGGTAGCAAGATGAGTGGGGGTACGACCCTGGGAAAAAGTTCGCCAGGCCAGTCTTCGATCCTGAACACGCAGCATCATTTCGAGCGTCGTCTCATATTGTTTTCCGTTGAAACGGAGCGATGCGACAAAATGGTTCGCGTCCAATTTTCGGACGCGTTTGATCACGGTGATGAATTTTGGATAATCCTCAAACGCCAGCCAGCGTTTATAGACATCGGAAACGGGCGCGTTAATCACGATTGATCCCTCCGCCGCATCCATCGGACGCGGCCTGGTCCCTTTGTTTGGCATTGGTCCGTTAGGCGTTGGACCGTGCGTATTCGTATTTCGAAAACGTGCGGTTCCAGCCATCGGTGAAATTAAAGATCGAGATGTTAAGGACGAGCATTGGGTCATGCTTGCGCGCGTGCCGTCGAAATAGTTTGCGAACAGTGGTAATGAAATTGTTTTCACGTTGTCTGGTTTTCATGGTGATTTCTATCTCTCTAACGCTAATAGGCAGACGGCCTGTCACCACGTTGCAGTGGCGGGATTTTAGAATGCCTCTTTCGAGGGAGGACGTAAGTCTGGCGGAGAACCCGGGCGCCTGTTAGATTACTCGGTTGTTCAAATCAGACGTGGCCTAACAACGACAGCTTGTCATGAAATCCAGCTCGAAAGCGATTCGTCAACCGTTGATCGGTTTCGGAGCAGTCCCGGAAGCCTTTATGAATATTTAACCAGGAAAAAGAAAAAACCTATGAATCCCACCCAAGACAACACTAAATCTCGCGAAAAGGACAACCAACCGATGCGGCTTGCCAATGCGACGCTCGGCCAACATCGCCATGTCTGCGCGTTTTTTCACGGCGCTGAGGAGGAGTATCGTGTGCTACTTCCGTTCGTTAAGGAAGGACTCGCGCGCGGCGAGAAGGCGTTTCACATTGTCGATCCAAAGCTGCGCGACGAGCACTTGCAGCGACTTTCCTCAGGCGGCGTCGACGTCCGTTCGGTCGAGAAGAATGGACAATTCGAACTGCACCATTGGCACGAAGTTTATTTGCGCGACGGTCATTTCGACAAGGACCGAATGCTTGCCTGCATGCAGGACGTACTGGAGCAGAGCCAGCGCGACGGCTTCCCCCTGGCCCGCGTCATGGGCCACGCCGAATGGGCTTCAGGCGACTGGCCCGGGGTAGACGATTTCCTCGAATACGAGTGCCGGCTGAACGACATCATACCGAAATATAAGGATGCCGTAATCTGTCTTTATAATCTGACCAAGTGTGGCGGCAACCTTATCATCGACGTCATGCGAACCCACCCGATGATTCTCATCGGCGGAATCGTCCAGGAGAACCCGTTCTTTGTGCCGCCGGATGAGTTTTTGCAGGAATTGCGCGAACGCCGCTCGCCCCGGACTAAAGTAACGGCCTGAAGTTACCTAACGATGGAAGCGAAGGTGGAACAGGCGGCGAATGAGATTAAGCGCCTCGAAGGCTGTATCAACTTGCACGCTACTGGGCATGCGCACTGTCACCACGTTGCAGTGGCGAGATTTTGAGGTGCCTCTTTCGAGGGAGGATGTAGCGCTGGCGGCGTGCGCGGCCGCCTGTTAGACTTTTAGTTGGGTTAACTTAGACGCGGCCGAACAACGATAGCCTGATGAAATCCGCCTCGAAAGCGTTTGATACGAGTGCAAATGCGCTCGAAACAATTGATGCCCAGTCGTCGAGATCGCGTTCCGCCCGGTCCCCATCGTTCAGTCGTTCCGCTAAATCTGCGGTGCTGTGTTACGGGTTGGCTTTTCTAACAGTCGCGATCGCGCTTGGACTGAAGCTCGCGTTTCAACATTTCCGCGCGCCATTTCCATACACGACGTGTTCGATGTTTGCGGTTGCGGTCACTGTTTGGTACGCGGGTGCACGGGCGGGTTTTTTTTCGGCCGCCCTCTCCTCCGCCGTACTTGGGTATTTTGTATTTGCGCCGTTTGGAAGTTCCTCCCCGACTTTTATAGTCAATCATACGGTGGCGGTGTTTTTGATCGCGTGGATCTGTGCGTCGCGACGCCGGACGGAGCGATTGCTCATCCAAGCACGGGGTGAGCTCGAAGCCAGAGTCGCAGAACGAACCGCGAAACTTTCTTCTGCAAACGAAGAGTTGCAGACGGAGATCGTTGAACGCAAAAGCGCAGAAGAAAAGCTCCGGCACAGCGAAGCGTTCTTAACTGAGGGCGAGAGAATCAGCCACACGGGGAGCTGGAGCTGGAATGTATCCAGTGGCAAGATTACCTGGTCGGCGGAGCATTTCCGGATCTTCGGCGTTGATCCTGAGAAGACTGAGCCATCTTTCCAGTTATTTCTGGAAACGGTTCATCCAGACGATCGATCGTTCATCGAACAAGCTCTCGATCAAGCAGTTCGTGAGAAAAGCGGTTTTGACATCGAATTTCGAATCGCGCTGGCGGACGGATCTATTAAGCATGTCCAGGGCGTGGGCCGACCGGTCCTCGGCGAATCTGGCGAAGTCGATCGTTACATCGGGACCACGGTAGATATCACCGAGCGCAAGCGAGGAGAGGCGTTGTTCACCGGTGAGATGCGTCTTCTTGAAATGATTGCTACCGGCGTCGCGCTCAAGGAGATTCTCAATGGGTTGTGTCTAACTATAGAGGAGTACCGCACCGGCACCCTTGCCTCTGTTTTGTTGCTTCGTCCCGATGGCCGTCATCTGGATTCGGTGGCAGGGCCAAGTCTTCCCAAAGGATGGAGGCGAGAGATGGAAAAGCTGCCGATCGGACCGTGTGCCGGCTCTTGCGGGACGGCGGCATATCGCGGATCGGCGGTCATAGTCTCGGACATCGCGAGCGATCCGCTTTGGGAAGTGCCTGACCATCGTACGGCCGCATTAGGTCATGGGCTGCGAGCCTCCTGGTCGAATCCAATACTCTCTTCGGAAGGAAAAGTGCTTGGAACGTTCTGCATTTACGGTCGCGAACCGCGAACTCCGAGCCCGGACGATCTCGGACTTATCGAGAAGGCGACCTACCTGGCACGAGTTGCGATTGAACGCGATCGTGCAAAGGCGGACCTGCAAACAAGCGAGGAAAAGTATCGCGATCTGATCAACGCTTCGCCCGACGCGATCTGCGTTATTGATGCGGATAGTAAAGTGATCTTGGTGAATCCAGCAGGTGTCGATCTTGCGGGCCGTCCGGAGCACGAACTGATCGGCTCTTACATTACCGACACCTACGTTCCGGAAGAGCTCCATCTGTTTCGGGACCGGATCGACAAATTGAAAACGGAAGGGTCTTTTCGGTTTGAGCGAAAGTTCGTGCGCGGGAACGGTGATGTGATTCCGGTGGAAGTTTCCTTGTCAGCGCTCCGCGGACAATATTACCAGGCGATCATTAGAGACATCAGCCACCGGAAGCGGCGCGAAGCGCTTCTGGCTGGAGAGAACCGAGTTCTCGAGATGGCCGCAAAAGGCGATTCGCTGGCTGACATACTCGATACCTTATGTCGACTGGTGGAAGAGCTATCCTCTGGAGTGCTGGCTTCGATCTTACTAATGGATCCGAATGGCAAGCAGTTGCGGCACGGCGCGGCGCCGAATCTTCCGAAAACTTACACGGAAGCGATCGATGGAGCTTTCATCGGGCCGTCCGTCGGCTCATGCGGAACGGCGGCTTACCGCGGTGAACAGGTGATTGTGTCCGATATCGCGGTCGATCCGCTGTGGGCTGATTTTCGCGAACTAGCTTTGACGCACTCGCTCCGCGCTTGTTGGTCGACTCCGATTTTCTCCGCTGAAGGCAGAGTGATCGGAACGTTTGCCATGTACTATCGCGAGCCACGCAGCCCAAGTCCTCAGGAGCAGGACACAATTAAACACATTACATATCTCGCAGGCATCGCCAT
>QHOX01000011.1:0-13484 GCA_003219465.1 Verrucomicrobiota bacterium
CTGAATCGAGTACTTGCTCGATGAGCCGCACAATTTTCACCAATCCTTCCAGCGCGAAATATTCGCATTGGATCGGAGTCAGCAGCTCGTGCACGGCGGCGAGCGCGTTGCTCATCAAAATTCCAAGCGACGGCGGACAATCCAGAAAAACGAAATCGAATGTCTGATCCATGTGTAGCGGTTTCAGCGTTTCCGCCAGACGCGTGAGATGATTTGGCATCCGCGCGATCTCCACCTCTGCGCCGGCCATATCAAGATCGGCTGGCACGATGAACAGCCCTTCGCGTCGGGTTGGCAAGATTTTCTCAGTAATTGAAGCCTCGCCAAGCAGTGGCTCATAAAGACTAATGTCCTCCACTCCCTGCAAACCAAACGAACTGGTCGCATTCGCCTGGGGATCGAGATCGACAAGCAAGATCCGCTTGCCCGACTCGGCCAATGCAGCGCCGAGATTCACGGCCGTGGTCGTTTTGCCCACCCCGCCTTTTTGATTAGCAATCGCGATGATTTTCATCCAGGAGAGTGGTTCAGATCGGTTGTATGCGAGGCAGGGAGCCTGTTCGTGCATCTTCTCGCCTCTCCCCTTGTCGCAAGGGAAGAGGATCGAGGTGAGGGGTTCAAAGCTGAACGCTGCGACCTCGCTTTGAATGAACCCTCACCCTCCCCCTCTCCCTTCGAAAGGGAGAGGCCATCCACCCCTGTAAACACGTTCCATTTACTCGGCTGCGCGAAGTGACAATTGGCAAATATTCCTTCCATCAGACAATAGGCATGATGATGTTGCTGCCTGCGACAAACGGAAACTAAATTTTTCGAATTTCAGGTTTGGAGTTTCCGCAGTAGCGGTTTAACGATCACAGAGCTGTGAAAGCTTCTCCACCAACAATTCAATCGGCATTGCGCCTGAGAACTTCCGAAGCCGAGGGGCCACTCGTCTTGCGAAGTCAGGACGCGCGCGGCGTGGTCACGTTGACACTGAACCGCCCGCAGGCTTTCAACGCTTTATCTGAAGCGATGCTCGCGGAGTTGCAGCGCGAGCTCGACGCCATCGCGGCCGACGAATCCGTGCGTGTAGTTGTCATTGCGGCCGAGGGCAAAGCTTTTTGCGCGGGTCACGACCTCAAAGAAATGCGGGCGGATCCAACGCTGAAGTATTACGAGCGGCTTTTTGCTCAATGCTCCGAGATGATGCTCGCTATCCAGCGGTTGCCGGTGCCTGTGATAGCGCGCGTCCAGGGGATCGCGACGGCCGCAGGTTGTCAGTTGGTCGCGATGTGTGATCTCGCAGTCGCGTCGAGCACCGCCCGGTTCGCAGTGAGCGGAGTAAACGTCGGTCTTTTCTGTTCCACACCCGGCGTGGCACTTTCACGAAATGTTTTGCGCAAGCAGGCGTTCGAAATGCTGGTCACCGGAGAATTCATCAGTGCGCAGGAGGCAAAAGCGCGTGGCTTGGTCAACCGCGTCGCAGAATCCGACCAACTCGATGCGGAACTCGAGAGACTCGTCGCCGCGATCGTCAGCAAACCACGCGTTGCCATCGCAATGGGCAAAGAATTTTTCTACCGACAAGCGGAGCTCGGCATCGCAGCCGCATACGAAGCGGCGAGCCAAGTCATGGCGTGCAACATGATGGACGAAGCAGCGCTTGAAGGCGTGCAAGCCTTCATCGAAAAGCGCCCGCCTCGCTGGAAGAAAGAATGAATCGCGAATGGGCGAATGGCAGCTGGAGGCGAATGGTAGGGCTTGGATTCCCGTCCGAGCCGCGGCGTGCAGAGGACTGCCCACCCTACCTTGACGCTTCAACAGTTCAAGGATTCCCGTGACTTTCACTCTTAAAGAGTTGTCAGCGATGTGCGACGGGGAATTACTCGGCGACCCATCGCTGCAAATCAGCGGCGCGGCATCGCTCGGGGACGCGACGGAGGGAGAAATCAGTTTCTTTGCAAATCGAAAATACATTGGGCTGCTTCGTAAGACCCGCGCTTCGGCGATTTTTGTTCCGCGGGATTTTTCTGAGCCTATCGATGTTGCGCAGATTCGCGTTGCAGATCCGACAAAGACGTTCGAGCGGGTCGTGCTCAAATTCGCGCCAAAGCCGATCACCTTCGCGCCCGGTATTCATCCGAGCGCCGTTGTGAATCCGAGCGCTCAGCTCGGCGACCGTGTTTCGATTCAGCCGCTGGCCGTCATCCAACCGGGCGTAAAGATTGGCAACGACACCATCATTGGCGCCTGCAGCTACATTGGGCACGAGACGGTGATCGGGTCCGCGTGTCACATTTATCCACGCGTGACAATTCGCGAACGAAGCCTGATTGGCTCACGCGTGATCATTCATAGCGGCGCGGTGATTGGCGCTGACGGCTTCGGTTTTGAAATGATCGACGGCCGGCAGCAAAAGATTCAGCAGCTCGGTATCGTCCAAATTGACGATGATGTTGAGATCGGAGCGAACACGACGGTTGATCGCGCACGGTTTGGCCGGACGTGGATCCAGCAAGGCGTGAAGATCGATAATCTCGTGCAGATCGCGCACAACGTGGTGATCGGGAAAAATTCCGTCATTGTGGCGCAGACCGGTATCTCCGGGAGCACCCGTGTGGGCGAGCGCGTGACGATGGCGGGACAAGTCGGAATCGTCGGCCACGTTGAGATTGCTGACGGCAGCGTGATCGCCGCGCAGAGCGGAGTTTCCAAAAGTATTCCCGGCGGCGTGTGGTTCGGGTATCCTGCCGGACCCATCGAGGAAACAAAGCAACAGATTGCCTGGATTCATCGGCTCGGAAGACTCTTCGCGCGAGTGAAAGCGATCGAAAAAAAGCTGGGATTATAAATTTGTAGGGCGTTTCTATGAAACGCCGCGGCGTCTGACACAGACGCCCTACAGGCGTGCACCCGCGAGCAGCCCGCGCAATCCTTCGGGCGAAATCGTTTCCGCGCCGCACGCCATCACAGTTTCGGCTTCCATCGAATCGGAGGTCGCAACCATAAGCTCGAACTGTTTCGCGTACTTACTCGCTAATCGCTCTATGATTGCGTCGGCTGATTGCCCACTACGCGAATAAAAAATCTGCACCTCGCCCGGGTCAGACGTCGCCTCGACGTTCTTCCCTTTTCCATCAAACACCACTACCACGCGCACACCGGTCCAATCCTGATAATCGCGCAACAGCTTAATCAAGGCTTCACGCGCCAGCGAGGAGCGGCGCGCATGAATTTTGCGGAACTCCGGCCAGGCAAAAATAACACTGTGCCCATCGACGATCAGATAACGCGCCCGCGGTGACATCGGGACAATCTATATGTCTTTCGCATGGAAGGAATCGATCGCACCCGAACCCAACTTGTCATTAACACCTCGCCGAAGCGCGGTGTTAATGAGAATGTTTACTCCGCCGCTGCAGATTCTTTCTGAGTCTGCTGCTTGGTTGGCGCGGGGCGCGCCGCAGCAGATCGTAGCGTCGCCTTTTTGCGTCGCAAATATGCTAGTCGTCGCTTTCGCTTGGCTCGTATGCGGTGCTGCTGTCCCATAAGTTTCTATCGATTGAAAACCGAAGAAACGCAATCGGATTTGAGCCGACACCGGACGTGAGCCAGCTTGGCGAATTCGGCCGCCAGGCTAGCTTGGCGAGTTGTTGGCAGCAGGTTGCAGCCTTACATTTCGAACCACGACCACACGTTGACACTATAACAGCAAATTGGGATAGTTCACGTTCTCACAAGCTGTGGCGGGGTAGCCAAGTGGTAAGGTCGCGGTCTGCAAAACCGCTATTCGCGGGTTCGATTCCCGCCCCCGCCTTTCTCAAGTGCTGGTTTACGCTTCTGAAAAAGTTACGTCTGTCACAAAAGCGCATCGCGAAAAGCTAGAACAAAGGTGAGAAAGATCCTGCACGCAGGCGAGAGCCTACGTTTAGCGGCGATACAGCGGTTACTTTAGCGCCGTAGCAGGCGTTTGTTTCGCAAGATGTTGGACCGAATCATTTCCTATGATGATCACTCCACCATTAAAGGGCGGAGAGGATTTCGTTGGGAATACCGGTCGTAAAACCGCGAATGCCTGCGCAATCGATGCAATCGAAACGAATGTGATCAGTGCTGCACATTTCATGAGCCGCGGTCTTAACAGATTGTCATCGCGTAGCAAGGAAAATTTTCGCGTGATCGCGGTAATTAGGCGCAAGCGCGAGTGACTCGAGATTTGTAAAACGTTACGTTGTTATGTCGGACGGACGGTTTAACGGTTCAACGATTCACAATTCAACGGCTCAGCTTCGCGAAGTCAGATTCAGTTTTGCGATTCGCGGTTTGCGACTAGTTTTGCACGCCGATGCCACAGTTTACTTATCGTGCGCGCAACGCGCAGGGCGGCTTAGTTGAAGGGATCCTCGACTGCGCAGATCGCACGGTTGCGATCCGGCAGATTGAGTCGCAACACTGTATTCCGATTCGCATCGATATGGTAGAAGCGGCTAAGCCTGCAGAAGCAAAAGCAAGCGCGCCGCCCGCAGCTCAACGAAAATTGCGGCTGCTGGGCTCGCCGGAAGTCGCCACGCCTGCGCAAAGCCTGAAAATTCCGCACGGGCAACTGCTCATTTTCACAGAGCAGCTCGCGCATTTGCTGCAAGCCGGCATGACGCTGGACGAGGGACTGTCGATTCTGGAGAAACGTTTGAAACAGCCGCGCGTCCAGCAAATGACACGTACGCTGCATCAGGCGTTGATCGATGGCCGCAGTTTTTCGCAGGCCCTGAGCGACATGCCCCGAATCTTCGCTCCGCTGTACGTGAATCTCGTCGCCGCGGGCGAGGCCAGCGGTGCCTTACCCCAAATTCTGCTGCGGTTGGTGAAACATCTGATGCAGGCGAAGGAATTGCGGGACCGCGTGCAACAGGCGTTGATTTATCCAGCATTCCTTGCGCTGGCCGGCGCTATTCTCGTCACAATTTTCATCACCTTCATGGTGCCGCAGTTGACCGGGTTTATGGCGCAAACGGGCGGCGTGCTTCCCTTGCCGACGCGCATTTTGATGCAATTTCACCATGCGATCACCGGCTACTGGTGGGTCGGCGCACTGCTACTGATCGGCGGGATGCTTGGTTTCCGTGCCGTCGTTCGCACGCAGGAAGGGCAGATCGGATGGGACCGGTTCCGATTGCTGATCCCTGGGTACGGACGCGTAATTCGCCACCGGTATTACGCGCAGTTTGCACGTACGCTGGGGACTTTGATGGAAAACGGCGTGCCTCTGTTGCGGTCACTGGATCTCGTAACTGAGATCGCCGGTAACCGTTTTCTCGAAGTGAAATTGCGCGAGGTGCGCAGAGCGGTTATTGACGGCGCGACGCTCTCGGCTGCATTGCAGCAACAGAAGCTCTTTCCGGATTTGTTTACTGACATGATGGCCGTGGGCGAACAAACCGGACACTTCGCCGAGACGATGCAAGCGATCGCGGACGTATATGAGCGCGAACTTGATAAATCCGTCGGGGTGATCTCGCAACTGATTCCGCCGGTCATCATTGTGATTATCGCGGTTGTTGTAGGCTTGGTTGTATACAGCATCCTGTCGGCGGTTTTCGAAATGACGCGCAGCCTGCAACTGCGACCGCATTAAACTCAGAGCTTGCAAAGCAGGGTGGGTGTGAATTAATCTCGCGCACTTGATGTTACTCCGCGCTGCGTTTGCGATCTTCTTGGCCGCGGTCTGCCGCGTAAGCGCGCAGGAGGCTTTGACGGACGCTTTGCCGGCTCCCCCAGCCATGCTTGCACAGCCCCTCCCGTCAAGCGCATGGCTCGATCTGCGTCAGACGATGTCGCGCAATTCGAAAACGCAAGAGGCTCCTGCGTGGGTCGAAGCACTGACGCTTTTACCGGGCGAGCTCACCGAAGGCGGTATCGCGTCGAAAAGCGTTTTTCGCATTCGGGTGACGCAGCCCAGCCCGGATTATCAAATCCTTTTCTTCCGATTGTTCTTCGACGACAAACCGAATCAGCAGCCAGAGTTGGTAGCGTGGGACGAATCCGGCAGCCACATTTTGCGCTCGGGCACGCTGGGCGCAGGAATGAATCTGCCCAGCTCGGATTCGGTCATTATTCCGATGACCGGGGCTTCCGCAATTGATATCGAGGTCCCCGGCGACGGAAAAACAATTCGCGCAGCGTATCTCGATTGGATGACCGCGAGTGAAGTTGTGCATCCGGTCAACGCGGAACATCGAGACGTAATTCCCGAGCCGTTCTCATCGGTGCCAGCCCTGCATCCGCCGCCTGAAGACGTAGAGAACTTTGGAACGGTGACCGCTACTCTCGCCCCCGAGGCAATTCGGCTTGATGCGCAGACTCAGCAAAACGCCGTGTTCCAATTTCCCATTGAAGCGCAACCTCTGACTGCGCTTTTGACCTTTGAGATTGCAAATCCGCGCATCGACTCGCCGCCGGACGTTTATGTCAACGGCCAGAACATCGGGCCAGTTGCACTCACGCTGCCGGATCTCGCTGATCCTGGTTACCGAGGCGAAGCCGAACCACTCACAACTGAGATGCATTTTAGCTACACAGGATGGCTGCGCGCTCAGAAAATTGTGCCGGCAACAATCTTGAAAGTAGGTGCGAACGATCTTGTCGTCACCAACGGAGCAGGCACGGGCGCGTCCGCAATCCGAGCGACACAAATTCAGCTAAAGTACATCTGGGACAAATCGGATTACCTTCTCCGCACCGGTCAGTAATTTCACGCTCTGATGCCGAGCGAAGCGCTGCACCGACATGCGAAGCATGAGGCCAGGCTTTGAAACGTCTCGGGTTTCGCAGCAGTGATCCCTCCGCTTAGAATGAATACCCCCAAGGTGCCGACTAGCAATTATTGAAGATCAAGCTAATGTAATCGCCGCACCGGGGGCAAAGAATCCCCCTAAATTGAGATGAGAACAAGCATAAAACAGCAGGGCTTCACGCTATTGGAAATCATGATCGTGGTGAGCATCATCGTCGTTCTCCTAGGACTGGCTATCTCAAAGATGGGCAATCCGACGGGATTTGCTAAGCAGACAGCCGTTCGAGCTGACGTGCAATCAATTGGAACGCAGTTGCAGCTCTATGAAAGTATGAACGGTTTTTACCCAACTACCGAGCAAGGTCTGCAGGCGCTTGTGACTCAGCCTCAGAACGATCCGAGGCCCGCTCGCTGGTACCAATTTTTCAAGCAAGTGCCGAAGGACCCTTGGGCCAGCGATTACATTTACCGTTGTCCTGGTTTAAAAAACCCCAGTGGCTATGACCTGTACTCCGCAGGTCCCGACCGCATACCGGACACGCAAGACGACGACTGGGGCCAGTAGGCAGTGTGCGGGACGTACGCGTGGACGTCTAGTTTCCACTCTAAACCAACGGACAATATCGTCCGTTTGGTCGCACAACTTCGGCGCACAAACGGCTGACTGAATCTTTCAGTGGCTGGCTAGTATAGTTCGCGATCGCTGTATCGTTGATCATTGAAGCATTAAAGCGCTGAAGCGTTAAGGGGGCGCGTGGAGTCATCCTGAGCGGCGAAAACTTTGAGGTCGAAGAAATCGTACGGTGCGGTAATTACTACGACGAATTCCTCGACTTCATCCCGAGTGGGGGCTCCGTTTCAATCTTTGATGCTTTGACTAGCGATACCGTTTGCCTTTCAAGTTGCCCTTCGCGGCGCATTTAGCTAAAAGGCCAGCGTCATGTTCCACCTTAGCCGGGGCACAACGAGTCTGGGCATTTTCGCTGAAAAAGAAGTCCGCGACGGCTTGCGCAGCGGCCGCTTCGCTCTTAGCGATATCGGGTGGCGCGAAGGAATGGGGACTTGGCAGCCGCTCTCGCAGTTCGCGGAATTTGCGCCGTTCGGCGCGCCGCCCCCGCAAGCTGGGGCGCCATTTCCAAGCCCTCCTGCAACAGCAGCGACGCGTGTACATAAAACGGAACCGCTAGCCATTTGGTCGTTGGTGCTCAGCATTGTCAGCGTGTTTGCTTGCGGTTTTATCTTTGGTGTACCAGGGCGTGATTTGCGGTCATATTGCTCTGTCTCACATTCGCAGAAATATAAGTTTGCGAGGGCACGGCATAGCTGTCGCAGGTCTGGCCATTGGATGTATCAGTATATTGTTGTGGCTGATCTTGATTACGCCGATACTGGGAATCGCGATTTCGAAACTCGGAAATACGACTGCGATCGACAAAAGCATGCACGTTCAAGCGGACGTCCAAGCGATCAAGACACAGCTGCAACTGTACGAGAGTATGAACGGATTTTTTCCAGCAACAGAGCAAGGATTGCAAAGCGCTGGTGACGCAGCCGCAAAACGATCCCCACCCCACTCGCTGGTATCAATTGTTTAAGGAACTGCCAAAAGATCCGTGGGGGCAGCGATTACATTTATCGCAATCCCGGTCTGAAAAACCCCGGCGGGTATGATCTGTATTCCGCAGGACCCGACCGGCAGGCTGATACCGCAGACGACGATTGGGGCGGCGGCTAGCATTATTAGCCACCCAGCCTGTGACCGATCTACATCTGACTTCGCTGGAAAGAAGGCCCCAGGGCCGTGGCTACATGGCCTACTGCTTGACTGGCTGCTTCACTGGGTCACCCGCCCCACCGGGACCCCTCGAGGTTCTCGGGCTGCGCTGAATCGTACCCCGCGTGCGCGGCTCCCGCGAAGGAACCAATTGTTGCAGTTCCGGCGGGACGTTAGCCGGCAATTTCGGTGAATGCGCATTCGGGACGCCCGCGGGATTTGTAATCGGAGCAGAAGGGGCAACCAGCGCACGGGCAGCACCTCCGCCAGGCGACGACTGCGACAGGAGTGCCTGATTGAACGTGAGCGTCGCAAAGTTTCCGTCCTTGCTGATTGTCACTTTGGTTCCGCCCACTTTGTCGGACCATTCGATGTTGGCGATGCCATAACCATCCACCGGCTCTCTTGTGGTAAGATATTTTTTGAAGTTGTGATCTGAGGTAGAAGCGATCGTCACCATGTCGCTTTCCTGCGATCGCGCGGCGTTCGCGATGTAAAGGTCCTTTGCAAAATCAGGCGTGGCAGCGGGCGCAGCTACAGCAGTTGCGACTGCGAAAGGCGATTGGTCCATCATTTTTGAGTAGCGGTCGAAGTCATACTGGGGTGGAAGAACATCCTCCGCTTGACTGTAAGTTGCTCCGAGGAGAACGAGCATCGATGCGATCGTAAGAGAATATTTCATAACGTTAGTTGCTAATTTAATTACTTTGTTTTTGTGCCGGCGCAAACCAGCGTGCGATCTTAAATTTGCCTCGCATCACGGTCGGATCGTTGCCATCGATCGCGAGGTTCACATTCTCGAAAACCACGAATGCGTCCGGGTGTTGCACATCGTAAAGGAAATGCACCAGGGGGGGCCACGGACTCTTCGTTTCAATTGAAGCGAAAACCGTTTGATGATACGGCGTCGTTTCGCCCGTTCCGATTGCGGGATTTTCAACCTGAATGTTGTATTTGCCCGCGACTTCCTGGAGCTGATCAAGCAGCGTAGACGCCTCCGCTGGATTCTTGAGTACCGGTTGATGCTGTCGCATCCACTCGTCGCGTTTCGTCCAGGTGGCGCGCTCTTTCACGTAAACAGCTTGCTCGGCGAACTTGCTTCTCCGGGTGGCCAACTCCCTTTGCGCGCTCGCGACTGCGCCCCAGAGCGAACTCAAAATCCAAAGATTGAGCAGCACACCAACCGTCCCGGCGACGATCCACGAGAGCACGCGCTCTCGCGGGTTCATTCGTTGATACCACGCCGGCATCATTTGGGTTTCCCCTCCAGGCGAAATTGGGCGTGATTGTTAGGTAAAATTCTTGGCGCAGCCATATCAAATTGAAACGTCCGCAACTCCGGGTTCTTTTTGATTTTGTCGATGAACTCGTAAGCGAGCGCAGCCGTGTTTGCCTCCCCGTCCACGGAAATCTGACGCGCCGAGTGATTATATGAAGTGATGCGTACGTCGGCAGACGGCAGGCTTTCGAACAAATGCTGCAGAATTTCGACCGGGTAGTAATGCGGATCGATCGCCGGTGAGAACGCTTTCCATCTTGCTTCGGTCGCGCGCACGAACTCGGTCCCAGGCGCGTCCTGAGCAATGCGCCGATCGAGCCGTCCCAACTGAAACCGCAACAGCCCCAGATACGCGAACAACAAAACCAGGATCGCCACATAAGCGCCACATATCCAGACAAGCCGTTTTCGCCATTCCATCTGCCGCATCAGTTGCAGACGGCGCCGGCGCCAGCTTTCCGGCAAAAGATTCAGTTTGACCGGCGCGGGAGGCAGTTCGATTCCGACGATCTCAGTGGGGCTGGTTAAAATTCCCTCAACCGTCTCGCGCAGCTCGTAGCAGGTTTCGTCCAGCAAAACATTTGGATAGGAAGCATCTATGCCTTGCAGTTCGGCACTCAATCGCAGTTGCGGTAGTTCTAGTTGCAGTTGATCGCCGTTGTGTTCGATTGCCCGCGCCATGCTGAGCTTCCCATTCTCGGTCATGGCGTAGACCAGCATCTCGCCTTCGGGATAAATCAGCAGAGCATTGCCCTTCGGCGCGTAGGTACTGGCGCGCTGGGCGGCATACACTGTGACCTGCCGCGGAATGTAACCGTGGTCCAGCAGCGGCGAAGCTACCTCGGCAAGTTGCTCGTTTCTGATTGCAATGGCAGAGACGACGCTTTCGGTTTCGTTTTGTTCGATCAGTTCAAAATCGCTCGTCACTTCGTCGGCCGGAAATGGCAGCAACTTCTCGATCTGAAGACGAATCATCTCCGGAAACTCCGCAGGATCGGTGCTCGGCAGACGGAATCGTTGTGCAATCACCGCCGATACAGGCAAGCCGAGCACAAACTCATCGCTCGCAGAAAGCAGCGGCACTGCTTCTTCCAATGTTTGCAGTTTGCGGACTGTCCACGACCCGTTTTGCTCGGTTGTTCCAGCAGCGGCTTCGCCCGCTCCTCCAATGCTGTGCAGAGCCTTATGGGCAGGCAGCGATGCGGGCGCGCCCGAGCGCACAAAATTCCAGCCGTGAGAAGTTGGAATGATGAAAATCGATGGCATTCCGGTCTGGATGTTAAAGCTCCTTCCAACTGAACACTTGAGGACGGCCAACGCCTGCCGTCTGCTTGAGCACTACCATCTCTACCGAGCGCGTAACATCTCCCGATTTTCCGACGCTGACGATGCGAAATACCGGGTTCGGGCTTTTGAACACGATCAGGTTCTGGATTCCATTAATCAGCGGTGATTTCCCAGTTCCTACGCCTCCAAGGCCGAGGAGAGCAAAAGCCGTTTGCTGGTCCATTTGGGGGTCGTCGGCTGTTCCATCGAGTGCATCCGGCCCACGCCGCGCCTGCAGGAAGCGATCGACAAAGTCATCTGGAATTCCCAACGCACGTAACACGTCGCGCGAGGCGTACGCAGCATCGATCTGCTGACAGCCACCAATGATCGTGGTGAAATCTTGGTCCCATCCGGGATGCGAGGTGTATTCAGCCCATCCAAAAATCTTTTTAAGTTCGTCCACCGAAGTAAGCGGCGCATGCGGCGGTCGATAGTCATCGGTTTCTTCCGGCGCGTTCAAGTGCCGCAACCCTTTGGTTGGCGAAATC
Source organism: Verrucomicrobiota bacterium (assembly GCA_003219465.1). Classification (GTDB taxonomy): domain Bacteria; phylum Verrucomicrobiota; class Verrucomicrobiia; order Chthoniobacterales; family UBA10450; genus Udaeobacter. The sequence continues at coordinate 11,643 of QHOX01000011.1, forward strand.
CAATCCAGGAGAGAATCCATCATTACGTCGAGGTCGTTTAGTTCTACGCCCCTTATGTTCAGATATTGGCGCAGCGCCGCTACGAGCACTGGGTTCTCTACTCCGCCGGGTGCCAGCAAGTTCAAATTGAAACGACCACATTCACCAGTCATCTGAACATCGTAACTCTGGTTGCCCATTTTGCTGTGCAGGTTTGCCGAGGCAGGTTTGATCGTGGGATTCAACGCAACCTCCGCACCGGACGAGGCCATTGCTTCAGCGGACAATACTCGGTTCGCATTCGCGGAAACTGTGAGACGTGAATTGATGTTGAGCGCCCACGCGATCACCATCGCACTGAGCAAAAATAACGCCCAAAGGGACAATAGCAGCGCAGCACCCGAGTTCCGTTTGAAGGTTGATGAACGTTTTCTCATGGATTTCGCTAATATGGCGTCCGCCTCAGCGGGATAATTGCCTCCCATGGCTCGGCCGCATCGGGGCGGCCAACGCTGATCTTCACGAGCGACGGCAAGCGGATTCCGCCTTGCCATCGAGGCAACCATGTGTTCGCGTTCGGATCGAAATAGGTAATTTCGAGGCTGGCCACATTTCTAATCAAAGTCACCCACGTTTCGTTTCCTTCCACAGTGTCGGAGTCGTCCTGCGCCTCTCGCAAAAGACCAAGGTCGAGCTGACCGTTCTTTTCGTTGCCTGATTGTAGCCGCAGGACAACGGTAAATTCGCCCGGCGCATATCGCGTAAGCAAGCCAGGGCCCGCGCTGCAATTCCACCTTATCTCATCGCGCTCGCGATCGTTTAACTTGAACGGCTCTCCGATCATTTTTGCTCGGGTCGGACTCAAGCTTTGCCACTCGGTCGTCAGTAAATCACGCAGTCCGTCATACTGCGCGTCGTTTGCAGCGGTGACAGATGAAAACTGCAGGGCAGTCATGTTCGATTGCACAAAGCGAAAAATCACCACCGCCATCATTCCAAGGATCGCCACCGCCAACATGATTTCGAGCAACGTGAAACCGTGCGTTCTAAAGTGCGCGGAAATGTCCGCGTCCGCCAGTGAGACGGGCTCGTTCCGTGGGGAGCTTTGAAAGCCGTCATGCAATCGCAGGATCGCCGTACCCCAAAAACGCCGCCGATTGGCCGATTCGTCCATTCGCCGATTCATCGATTTAACCAGACCGATAGACATAAAACTGAATCTGTTTTGATTGCGGAACACCGGAGTGTTCCCACCGCGCAGTCAAGGTGACGAGATTGATTCCGGTGATAAGCGTATTATCAGGCTCGGTCAAAGCGGCAGGAGCGGTTTTCTGGGTCAAGGTCACCCTGCCATAACTGGTGTTGATCTTGAATTCCTTTTCAGCTTCCGGCACCGCGGAAGCAGCTTGAACTTGCGCCATCCGATCGGACAAGATCTGTCGAACAGCGTTCTCTTCCGAGCTAATCGTGCTCGCATTGATACAATTCTCGACGGCGCGTCCAAGCGCGATCACCCCAAAAGCAAACACGGCGACGCCGATTAAGACCTCGTAGAGGGCAAATGCACGTGTCGATCTTGCTCGTCTCCGAATTCGTTTCGCAGTCATGATTCGAACATTGGAGTGCTGCAGTGCTGGAGTGTTGAAAATTCATTACCCCATTTCTCCATCAATCCATCACTCCATTGCTGTTCATCTTGTCGCATATTGCGTAAGGTCAGGTTGCGCCGTCAGCGGTGAATAATTCGCCGTCCACGCGCCAGCGGGACCTCTGAACTGGACGGTCGCTGGTTCGCAGGTTCCCGATGGCCAGAATATCCATTCAGCGGGAGGCTTGCTCGTCAATGCTGCCGGCAACGAGACC
>QHOX01000011.1:13497-15320 GCA_003219465.1 Verrucomicrobiota bacterium
AAAAACTTCCGGCCGCAACAGGACACTGTTTTTGCCCCAAACAAGCAGATACGGCCGACGCTCAGTTACACTGCGCTCCTGCGCCTGGCGCACAAGCTGGTTGAAGCTATCGAGAGATTGCTTCAACCGCCTGTTTGCGATCACCCCACTCAAACTGGGGACCGCCAGCATAAGCAGCAGCAGCAATATAAAAATACTGAGGGCAATCTCGATTAGCGTAAACGCCCGAAACCGTTGCACCGCCGAAGTTACTCGATTGACGCAAAATCACAACCGGTGCTGCGGGTTAGCCACCGGGCGTACGGCCGTGCACGGCGGTGAAGGCAATCGTCTGGGTCCACCAGTTGGAGTCGGCGCAGTACGCGAGAAAATTATTGACTAGCGCCTCATCGATTTTACCTGAGCCTATCAAGTCGCCACGCAATTCAGTAATCGTTTCAATCCAGTACTCGGCCCACAACGAGTCTCCGTTGTAGATGGCGGTTTCCGCTGTGCCACTGATGTTTGTTAGGCCGAGCGAGGCCAGTCGAGGCGCAAGTGTCCGCCCAATGAAATAATCGATTCCCCGGTCACGCGACCATGCAAGCCAGCCCTCCCAGAACGCACGAACCTCTGGCGGTTCAGCAACGCTGACCGGAAGGAAATCGGGTTCGATCAAAAGAAGCGCGCCGCCTGCTTTCAGGCTTGCAATCATGTTCGCAATTACGGCTTGTGCATCGGCAACATGAGAAGGACCGCGCGCGCTGTGACCAAGTCAAAGGTTCCTCGCTCCACTGGGCCTGCAACAATGTCGGCCTGGCGTAATTCAAGATTCGGCAAATGAACCTGAATTAGCGATAAATCCAGATCGACAGCTACTGCTGTTCCACCGGGGCTCACTCGTTCGGCGAGCCACGCAGAAATCGATCCGTTGCCACATCCAACTTCAAGTGTGCGCGCCCCTGGTCTCACAACGCCCAGTGCATCAATGTACCGGCGATGCATTGGATCGAGTAATTCCGACATCAACGCGAGTCGCTTTCCCTCGCCTTTCAAATGATGACCCAGAACATATTCCGGCATGCCGCGGTGATCGTAAATTACTCGCAGACGAGCGGCAAATTGGCCGTGCAACTAGCCGCTAAAAAAAAGCAATCCATCAACAGCAGTGTTGTTGCCCGTGTGCTACGCTTTCACGGCAAATGAACCTGGCCTTGCGCATCGGCATTCTCGCGGCGGCGGCGTTCGTGGTGTCGATGCTAATCTGGCAGGGCGTTACGGCGCAGGGTGCGCCTGATCCGTTACGACCAAACACCAGTTCAACGGTGGCTTTTCTGGATATTGGAATTCTTGTCTTCCGCGAGGGCTTGGAATGCATTCTGGTGCTCGCAGCCATCACGGCAAGCATGACTGGTCTTAAGCGCGCGCATCGTCGGCCAGTCGCGTTCGGTGCCGCCTTCGCATTTATTGCCACGCTGATTACGTGGTGCATCGCAGTCCGAATCGTCGGGTCGCTTAGCGATAACATGTCAGCACTCGACCTTCAGGCTGCCACCGGCTTACTCGCCATCATTGTTCTACTGATCATCATGAATTGGTTCTTTCACAAAATCTACTGGGGTGGCTGGATTCGCGCCCATAATCGTCGGCGCAAAGCTTTGCTCGAAAACGCGCGCACCGCGGAAATTTCACAGAGGCGCCTCTGGTGGGGGTTGATTCTGCTCGGCTTCACCTCGCTGTATCGGGAAGGCTTTGAAGTCGTGCTTTTTTTACAAAGCTATAATTTGCGACTCGGCGGCGGGGTTGTCCTGAAAGGCGCGCTGTTGGGCCTGGTGCTGACGGGA
>QHOX01000011.1:15523-15822 GCA_003219465.1 Verrucomicrobiota bacterium
GTTTTTCCAACAGTCGAAACGCTCGTGGCACAACTGATCGCAGCAGTGCTCGTGATCGGGTCGTATTTTGCTGCACGGCGATTTGGCGGTGGCCCGGGTGGCACCGCTATCGAAGCTCACGCGCCCAGCATGGCCGCAATCAACGCTTAGGCAACGACGCCCGCAGCTGCGGCGTCCGGTCGGCGCATCGCGCCGATCCTACTAGCAATTCCAGTTGAACGAAATTGGTAGCTTTTCACCTTAGGCGGATGATTTCGTCGCACTCCTGCTTTCCTGCGCTGGCTGGAATCGTTTTGGTT
>QHOX01000275.1 GCA_003219465.1 Verrucomicrobiota bacterium
GATTTATCAGCATGAGCGCAAGAGCGATCAGCGTGATGCGCTGATGCTGGCGCGTATCGGTCGGATGGATCGCGCGCTGCTTTATCCGGTGCGCCATGGGAGCGAGCAAGCGCAGCAAGATTTGTTGCGTATTAAATTGCGCGACAGTCTGGTGCGGGCGCGCGTGGCTTTGATCAATTCTGTGCGCTTCAGTCTATCGATGAAGCCAACGGCCCCATTGCGATACAACTTCGGCGTGTATGCCACGACACCCTGCCGTTGCTTATCTCTTTCTCGTTAGACGGCACCGCCCCTTTTGTGACAACTCCAACACCAACTGACTTCACTGTGAGATTCAGCACCGCGGTCGCCAGAATGCTCCAGTGTGATGATGCTACAGGTCGGATTGAGTTTACCGTAGACGCAGGCTCGAAGGGCGACAGGTCTATTTGTCTGGAGCATCATCCAGCGAGTTGCCCGCGCGGCCCTCGCTACGAGCTTGTGTTCCACCGAGCGAAGCAGTTTTTGGAGTCGTGCGGATACGAGGCGGAGATTTATGGTGAGTAGTCACACATCGCCTAACCAATCGATGAAGCGAACGGCAGGCTGCTGCTCAGCAAGGATGAAAGATGACTGGAGCGAATGGGATGAGCGACATAGAAGGTAAAGTAACGAGGGTAGGAGCGAGTGAGTACGGGGAGGCGAACGAGTTTCAATTATGAAGTATAAAATCGGACCACAGCTCGGCTCCGGCGTTCGTGAACGTGCGCGGAGCTCAGGCACGGTGAACAATTCTCCGCATGGGAAACACTGATTTTGCGGGACGCGTCGCCGTCGTCACTGGTGCATGGCGCGGTCTCGGACGGGCTGCCGCAGCGCGGCTGCACGAGCGCGGCGCCTTGGTCGCGGTGAACGTCCGGAACCGCAAGCGCGCCGAGGCGCTGGCGGAGGAAATCGGCGAGCGCGCCTTCGCCGTGCCGGGTGACGTCGCTGCGGAAGGCGTTCCCGACGAGATCGCGCGCCTCACGCTGGAACGCTTCGGGCGGATCGACATTCTCGTCAACAACGCCGCGCTTCCATTGTCGACACGTTTCCCCGATCTCACCGCCGAGGAATGGCGCAGAACGATCGAGGTCAACCTCACCGCGCCGTTCTTGATGATGAAAGCCGTTCTTCCAGCAATGCGCGCCCAGCACTACGGCCGCGTCATTAATATCTCGTCCTCTGCCGGCCGGATGGTGAGCACGCTCGGCGGTGCGCACTACACGGCATCGAAGGCCGGACTCCTCGGACTGACACGCGCGGCTGCGAAGGAGCTGGGCAAGTTCGGAATCACCGTGAACGCCATCTGCCCCGGCATGATCGATACCGAGCTGACGCGCGAACATGCCTCGGACGAGTTGCTCGAACGTCTCGCCGCGAGCTATCCCGTGCCGCGCCTCGGCACTGCGCTCGAAGTCGCCGATTTGATTTGCTTCGCTGCCTCCGAGGCCGCCGGCTACATCACCGGCGCATCCCTCGACATCAACGGCGGCAACTTGATGATGTGAACTATGTTGTTCGCCAATGGGTCCAAACGATGGCAAACACTGATTCTCGCGTAACGATTCACATGGCGGCGAGCCTCGACGGCTTCATTGCTCGAAAGGACGGGCGCGTCGACTGGCTCGAAACCTCAGACGAATTCGCAGGCGGGGACACCCTGGACCCAGGATTCGTCGAGGCGATCCTTAAGACGATCGGCTGCTATGTCATGGGATCAAGAACCTATGAAACCGCGTTGAGTTTTGAAACCAAAGGATTGGGGTGGGCGTACGGCGACAAACCCACCTTCGTCCTCACTAGTCGCAACCTGCCGCGGACCCGGGATACGGTCGAATTCTACTCAGGCGACCTCGCGCAGCTCGTGAATGGGCGTCTGCAGCCGACGTTCCGTAGCATCTGGTTTGTGGGAGGCGGTGTAGTCTCGGCCGAATGCCTTCGTCTCGGGCTAGCCGACGAAATTCGCTATTCGATCCTGCCAATCTTGATTGGCGATGGGATACAGTTCTTTGAAACACTCGACAGAGACATCGCGCTGCATCTGGCGGAGGTCAAAGCCTACAAGAGCGGCACGGTGGCGCTTCGTTACGAGGTGCGGGGAGATCACGCCGAGCCACGGACCGCTACCTAACCATGCGATGCAGCGAACCGCGAGCCCCATTTCATATCTCCTGCGGCGGACCGTCTCGTTACTAGTTCGTCGCCGGGACCTGGCGAGGTGATTCGCCGGATACCACAATTGTCCCCACCATTCCCTGAGCAAAGTGAAAATTGCACTGGTAGCTATATGTGCCCGCTACTCTAACCCGGATGCGGAATCGTGTGTGGCTTACATCTATGGGTGCATTCCATGGCCTTGCCCCTGCAGGTATGTTCGTGGAGGTGGTCGTATGCATCCCATTTACAAAAACCCAGGTAATGGTGTCGCCTATGGCCGCATTCACGGTGCTAGGCGTGAATACAAAATTAGACACTGTGACCCGGTGATTTGCCGCCGATGCCGCAGAGACGCTGCCTATTAACAATGCCGCAAGAAGAAGGATCTTTTTCATAATGGTTTTACTTTGAGACAATCTTTGCGAAGTGAAAAGCGAATATATCTGAAAAAAGTTACAACGTCGTTACGAGGAGTGAACTCGCCGGTTGGCGTGATCTGGTTTGTCCAGCTTGCAGCCACGCGTTCTCTCGGATGCGGCGCAGAATCGTGTAATTTCGTCAGGCCTTGGGTGATGAATGGCCATAGAATGAATGGTGCGAAATGAGCAACCTTCGCGCGAGGCTACGGCTTGCCAAGCGAATATTACATTCGTGATCAAAGCCGAGGTTCGTGATCTGGGGGCGGAGACGTTCGCCTTCGACGCACACAAGACGATGTATGGTGGCAAGCACATCGGCAAGGGCGATCGGATCTTCGTCTTCGCCAGCGAGAACGAAGGCGGACCCGGTCTCATCGCGCACGGGGTCGTTACCTCGGTCAAAGCGATCGGAAAGAAACGCGGGATCACCCGGCAAACGCCGCGCGTGAGCATCACGGTCAGACGCACCGCGGTCGCGAAACGGCGCCTGAGACGGAGTGAGCTCAAACCTTTTCGGGACTGGAACGATGGTCGACCTGAGACCGAGCTCAATTTCAAATTCTATCGTCAGGCAACGAACAAGATCGTCGCTATCTCGGATGAAGCGGCGGCGTTCCTCGGCGAATTCTTTTAAGGCGCCCAATTTCAAAATGAAACAGGGCTTAAAGCGCTAGGGCTGACATGTTTGTTAGAGACATGAAAGCCAGTGCAGAAATTGGTCGCCATCGTTCGCAAATCGTCCGAACTGGCGTATATTTTCGTTCCACTTTATGAAGGAATTGAGAGTAGAAAACCTGCGCGTCGCCGTGAGCGATCAGGAGATTGTGCGCGGACTCAGTTTGCACGTCCCACGCGGCGAAGTGCACGCCCTAATGGGTCCAAACGGCTCTGGAAAAAGCACGTTGGCAAAGGTTTTAGCCGGGCATCCCGACTACCACGTCACCGCCGGCAAGGTCTTGATGGATGGGGAAAACCTCCTGGAACTTGAGCCGGACGAACGCGCACGACGCGGTCTATTTCTGGCTTTCCAGTACCCGAGCGAAATTCCAGGGGTAAC
>QHOX01000276.1 GCA_003219465.1 Verrucomicrobiota bacterium
TGGCAAACACGCTGAACTTGCAAGGTAGCGACAAGCGCTGGCCTAAACCCAGCTCCAGTGAGGAAAACGCGCGAATCCACCTAACGTTTGACATGAGGGGCGGCCGCAAGTGGGCGAAGCCCGCTTGTGGACGTCCCCTCGATCGAGTGGTTAGGCCTCGGGTTCGTGGCAAACCACTTCGATGTTGTGCCCGTCCGGACCGATGACGAAAGCTGCATAGTAGTTCGCGTGGTATTCCAGGCACAGACCAGGCGCACCATTGTCTTTGCCACCCGCCTCCAGAGCCGCGCGATAGAAAGCTTCGACTTGCTGGCGATTCTCGGCCGTGAACGCCAAGTGAAGATGCGCCGGCTTCTCCTCGGTTTGGTACAGGCACAATGAAGCCTTACCCTTTGGGCTAAGCTCGACACCGTACGTCGGCGGCCCCTCCGAGACAACAGCTACGCCGAGCGGTTCGAGTGCCTTGAGGAAGAACGCTTTGCTCGCTGCATAGTCGCTGACTCCGAATTTGACGTGGTCAAACATGAGTTCTCCTGAAGTGTGTGGGCCTGCGCAAGGTCTAACGAGAATACGATCAGCGACGGCAGGGTGTCGTCGCAAGCTCGGTGAAGTCGCCTGGCAATGGGGCGGTTGGCTTCACCGACTGGTTGGATCTGTGCGTCATCTGGAATAAATAATCATGCAAAGGATGATGCTCCCCATGAACAAACCGCCCCCTGCGTAAAACCAAAGATACAATCGCTGACCGCGCTCAGTCAGAACCTTTCGCGGCGGAATGCCGTTTGGGTAGAGCTCTGCCATGTTTTCGATTTCGAGGATCTTGTCGCGATCGACGTGATTCTTCAGCTGAAATTGGACGACGAATGCGATGAAGAAACCTATAAGTCCTGGAATCAGCGGCCACGGAAATCCTTGAATCGTCGTTGTAGCGAGCACAGAAAAGGATCTAACGAGAAGGAGATAAGCCACGGCAGGGTGTCGTGGCAAACACGCTGAAATCATTTTGGGATGGGGCCGTTGGCTTCATCGACTGGTTAGATGACTGGCATGGCAACACGATCGACATGATCTAAGATTCTTCCGCCCACGTCAAAAACACCTCCATCATCTCCTCAAGCTTCTGCGGACCGCATGCTCCCATAAACTTTCCATCGCGGAGAAAACAAGTAAGCCACTCGGTCTCGCTCTCATAATCACGCTTGAGCTCAGCGAAGGCTTTGTGCTCTAGCGGCGTGTCAGCCAATGAGACTTTGAGACTCCAACCCGGATTATCGAGTGTCTCGATGGCAATTCCTTCGCCGTGCTCCCAATCTCCATCGCACTGTGCCTGAAACCAGCGCTGGAGTCTCCGAAGTGCGCTCGTGGTGGTGGCGGATGTCATCTAACGAGAAGAAGCTGAGCGACGGCCTCTGGGAGCGCGCGTCGCTCGAAGTGAACGGATTTTAGCCACGCAAAATGTCTGTGCAAAGCGGGTGGCCGTTCGCTCCAGCGCTTGGTTAGGCCTATTCCGGTGTCGCAACATGTTTGTTGAGGTCGTACGTCACGGCGCGACCACTGATGAGCTCATCTTTGCGGTCGTTCGGTGTAGCGTACGCTTTGAGGTGCAAGCGGCCAGCAGGGAACTCCCATGACACGAGTGCAATCTGAAGGTGGTAGTAATCGCGTCGAGTGCGATGCAAGGGCGCGAGAAGAGCGGCAAACACCGCGTCGTCGATACTCTCCACTCGACGCCAAACGTCTCCTTCTGGAGCGATGCGATAAAGAAAGAACGAATTCTCGCCAGAACCGGTCTTCTGGTCGCGAATGATCCACTTTTCGTCCGAAGAAATGCGATAGTCAGCTGGCCAGGCGTACCACTCGGGCTCATCCGCAAGAATAACTTCACGCTTCGATTTGTCTGTGAACTGCACGGTAGCTTTCCAGCCACACTCTCCAGGGGTGCAGTCGCGATTGTCCGCGACGTAGTCTGGACGAATCCAGCGCTCAACAATCGTGAACCGCCCGCTCGGGGCTTTGAACGTGTACTCGCCCGGTGCGTCTTCGCTTGCGAACGCGGCGGTCGCGCATAAGACAAAGGCGACGAACCAAAGTGCGCGCATAGGCCTAACGAGAACAAGATGAGCCACCGCGCGAACTACGAGTGGCGTTCATGCGCATGGAAATCTGAGCATAAGAACGGTTCGCGGTTGGCTCCATCGCCTGGTTAGATGGTTGGTGTGCCAACCGGGAAAGCGTTCGCGCGTAGAACCTGCTCGAGTTCTGCGACATCGCGGGTCCAAAATACGACGTTCCGCGGATAGCTAGCAACCGTGTGGACGATACGCAGGCCACTAGAGAAGATCCCGTAGTAGCGTTCGATTTGAGAAATGTCTTTGCGTTGGAACCGGAGCCGCCGCAAGAACGTGCTGAGCACAAGCTGGTCTGTGTAGACGCATAAGCCTGCGAACGGCCATGTCGCGTTGATCGCAAGCCAAGCGTTGCGACCGATGCAACAGCCACCGGTCTGCGAGTAAATCGGTTCCATGCTGCGCTCACCATCTAACGAGAAAGAGATAAGCCACGGCAGGGTGTCGTGGCAAACACGCTGAAATTATTCCGCCATGGGGCCGTTGGCTTCATCGATTTGTTAGATGGTTCGGTGGTGCATGAGAATCATGGCGAACGCTGTAGGTAGCCAGGCAAGGGCCGCTGCCGCCAGCGTGATCAGAAGATACCAACCTAGAGGGACGAAGCCGCGCATCCCATAACGAACAAAAAGATAAATCAGACCGACCAATGGTACAAAGAAGACGAATGAACCGAAATCATAAGGGGGCACTGGACGACCGCTATCTGAAGTATCCGTAGTCACCCAGAAGCCGATGCACCCACGGACAAGAATCGCCGCCACCACGGCTGCTACAGCTGCCCAACCATTTGGGGAGCCGCTGGCGCGATGAAGCTCTTCGGCAAAGGTGCAGTAGAAGATTGCTGCTGGTGTGGAAAATATGATTTCCCAAACGTTGCGCTCAGAGAATGGCTTCACCATCTAACGAGAAAGAGCTCAGCCACCGCTCGGGGAGCGAGGCTGCGCTACAGTTGAAAATATCCTAATGAAGATCGACATCAACGCGCAACGTCAAAGAGCGGTTGGCTGGAGCGATTGGTTAGGTCTATTTGTGTCGCTTCTCAAGAGACTTCTCCCATGCTGCAAGACTCTGCGGAGTGGCGGTCGGGCGCTGCGGATACGATACTGTGCCGCTGCGCTTGTCGACTTGAATGGCTCCGGCCGGCTGCGCAGCCTGGCCGACGTGAATGGGAAGCTCCCAATACGTGGCCCGCGATATCGGCGCCTCAACCACGCCGCACAGCGAGATGTACTGCATCATGTATGTGGTCGCGAGATCGTGCGCGCGTGAAGAGCTAATTCGTTCGGTGTGAGCCACCGCCGTAACGGCGAATGCGATCAGTATGCCGACTGTCAACACGGTGCGTGACATAGACCTAACGGAACGGAGATAAGCCACGGCAGGGTGTCGTGGCAAACACGCTGAAGTTATTCCGCCATGGGGCCGTTGGCTTCATCGATTTGTTAGGTCTGTTCACATTACAAAGTTGATGGGG
>QHOX01000012.1:0-5871 GCA_003219465.1 Verrucomicrobiota bacterium
GCTTATGATGCGTATCTGCGCGGTCTGGCTTATACGCTCAAAACCGGCAACAACGCCGCGAACGCTCTTGCCGCACAGAAATATCTTAGAGAAGCGGTGCGATTGGATCCGAAGTTCGCGCTTGCTTGGGCGCTGCTGTCAAACGTAGATGCGCACGGCTACCTCGTAGGGAGTCTTCAACCAACGGTCGCCCTCCGCGAAGAGGCGCGACAGGCGGCCGAGACCGCCTTTACTCTTCAGCCCAATCTCGGCGAAGCCATCTTGGCCAAGGGCTATTACCATTACGCTTGTCTAAAGGATTACGACGCCGCACTGCGTTACTTTGAGCAGGCACGTCAGTTCCTGCCGAATAGCAGCCGGATTCCTGAAGTGCTAGCCTATGTTACGCGGAGGCAAGGTGAATGGGGCCGGAGCGAGTCCTATTTTAACGAAGCCGAGCGGCTTGACCCACGCAACGTTCAGCTGCTTACTAACCAGGCGTATTCGTATTCCGCACTTCGTCGTTTCCCCGAAGCGTTGCGAAAGTTTGATCAGGTTCTCAACATCATACCGGACGATGTGGATACGCTCGCGTATAAGGCGGCTATCTTACAAGCCGAGGGTGATCTGCCGCGTGCTGCTGCGCTACTCGCTCCGCTGCGTCCGACTGCCGACCACACCAGTGCGTTAGAAACGCAAGCTTACCAGGCGATCCTGGAGCGTCGCCCTGCACAAATCATTTCTCGGCTAAAGGAAATACTAGCCAAGCCTGATCCAGCGCTCGGTTACATCAATGGCCGACTGCGCTTTTGGTTAGGCTGGGCTCAAGATGTCGCTGGCGATCATGCCGCCGCCCAGGAAAGTTGGCGCCAGGCGCGCAGCGAACTGGAATCTTTCCTTAAGGAGCAACCGGAAAATTATGATCTCATTGGAGATCTCGCGTTGACCAATATGGGCCTTGGCGACAAAGCGGCGGCTCTGGCTCTGTCGGAACGGGGGATAGCCGTGCTGCCGATTGAGAAAGACGTGGTAACCGGTGCCGCTCCGATCGAGACCCTCGCTCGGGTTGCGGCGCAGACGGGAGAGCCAGACCGCGCCATTGCTGCTTTACAGCAAGTGCTCTCGATACCGGGCACGGGCGCACTGGACAAATACCTGCCGCTCACTCCTGCGCTGCTCCGGCTCGATCCAATGTTCGATCCGCTCCGAAACGATCGACGCTTCCAAAAACTAGTCGTTTCCCCAGCGCCGAAGTAAACTACTCCGACCTGTAGCGCACCACCCCGAGACAGTTAGAGACTTTGGCTCCAACCGTCACAATTAGTTCACGCCGCGAGTGGCATCAGTCCCAGCGCGATTCAATGCCAAACGTATCGCATCAACTCGGCGGCGGCGGCGGCGGCGGTGGCGGTGGCGTCGGTTCTGGTGGCTTTCCCGGAACTGTACATTGTTTCATGCACGCGATGTGATCTATCGTGTACATTGATGTCAAGCCCGCGTTGAAGCAAGCTGCCCCTGAACGTCTAAGCCGCCGCTCGGAGATTTAGCCCTTTTTCGACGTTAATAACTGAATATTTTGTGATCATGACTAAATAGCGCGACACGAGGGCGAATTGCTCTTGATCGATTTTGACGTGTCGTCTGGAGAAACCTCTAATGGAATTTTCCGTAGTAAAAGAGCGGAGAGCGCGAGCGACTCTCGAAATGACCCCTGTGATCAGAGTTTGCCAAAGGTGCGGAACCGAAATCCCAGCCGACGCGCCTGAGGGCGGCTGCCCCGGCTGTCTTCTCGAGACGGCGCTGGATGCTGCCGGGGGACAAGTCATGTTTGGCCGCTATACGCTGACGAAGGTGCTTGGCCGGGGCGGAATGGGGATTGTCTGGCTGGCGCACGACGAAGAACTGGAGCGCGATGTGGCGCTGAAATTTCTTCCCGATCTGATGATCCAAGAGCGCGCGTTATTGGATCAGCTTAAACGCGAGACGAAGCGCTGCCTGGAATTGACGCATCCGCACATCGTTCGGATTCACGACTTTGTGCACGACGAACGCTCCGGCTGCATTTCCATGGAGTATGTCAATGGCGAAACGCTTTCAAATTTGCGTGCCGAGAAAGAGCACCGTGTGTTTGAACCGCATGAGATTGCCGTCTGGCTCGCTGAGCTGTGTGAAGCCTTGGATTATGCGCACAATCGTGCCAAGGTGATTCATCGTGATTTGAAGTCCGCGAACCTGATGGTGAATCAACGAGGAGACCTAAAAATCACTGATTTCGGTATAGCGCGCAGTCTCGCTGATCCAGCCACTCGATTAACTTCGCAGAAGGGTCGCAGCGGAACACTCGTTTACATGAGCCCGCAACAACTCAATGGCGAGCACGGTACGCACCTGGATGATATCTACTCGCTGGGCGCGACCATCTACGAACTTCTTACGAGCAAGCCGCCATTCTATTCGGGTAATATCGATCGGCAGATTTGTGAGCGAGTCGCTCCTTCGATGACAGAGCGGCGCAAAGAATTGGACATCGAGCCGGCGTCCGTTCCAAAAATTTGGGAAGAAGTGACCGCGGCTTGCCTCGCGAAGGATCTGTCGCGGCGCCCGCAATCGGCAGTTGAGGTTGCACAACGGCTCCAGCTTCCGTCAGCACAGACGAGAACAAGCCTGACTCCTCTCAAGATCTCAAAGAAGAAGCCACTGCTTATTGCTGGCATGGTGCTGGCCGCCGTTCTCGTGTTGGCGGGCGTGTACTTTGGCGCGTCCAAGCGACACACCCAATCGGGCTCACACGCGCCAGCGATTCCGGAAAAATCGATTGCTGTTTTACCGTTCGAAAATCGAAGCGAGGAAAAGGCCAATGCCTACTTTGCGGAGGGAATCCAGGACGAGATTCTGACGCGCTTATCGAAGATTGCTGATCTGAAGGTGATCTCGCGCACATCCACTCAGCATTACGAAAGTGCGCCGGAAAATCTACGCGACATCGCCAGGCAACTTGGCGTCGCCCACATCCTGGAAGGCAGCGTACAGAGGAGCGGCGACGCCGTGCGAGTGAACGTGCAGTTGATCAATGCCGCCACCGATGCGCATGTTTGGGCCGACACATTTGATCGAAAACTGACCGACATTTTTTCGGTCGAGAGTGACGTCGCCAAAGCTGTCGCCGACCAGTTGCGAGCAAAACTCAGCGGTCATGAAGAGCAAGAGATTGCCGCGAAGCCAACAGACAACCCTGAGGCTTACGACGCCTACTTGCGTGGTCTCGCTTACACACTGAAAGCTGTCCCCTCAACCGCCAACGCCCTTGGCGGCCAGAAATATCTCAGAGAAGCGGTGCGGTTGGATCCGAAGTTCGCCCTTGGTTGGGCACTGTTGTCAATGGTTAATTCACGTGCCTACGGCACACAGAGTCTTCAGCCAACCGTCGCCCTGCGTGAAGAGGCGCGGCAGGCAGCCGAAACGGCGCTCACTCTTCAACCCGGTCTCGGCGAGGCCCTCCTGGCCACTGGATCTTACTACTATGCTTGTCTGAAGGATTACGACACCGCAGTGCGTTACTTTGAGCAAGCACGTAAGCTCCTACCGAATAGCAGCCGGATTCCAGAATCGCTGGCTTATGTCGCCCGGAGGCGAGGCGACTGGGACCGGAGCGAATCGTACTTACAGGAAGCTGAGCGGCTCGACCCGCGCAACGCCTACCTAATCACCCAGCGCGCGGGTAACTACATCTGTCTTCGTCGTTTCCCGGAAGCGCTGCGAAAGCTTGATGAGGTTCTCAACATTACACCGGACGACCTGGATACGCTTGTATTAAAGGCGGGTATTGCACAAGCCGAGGGCGATCTGCCGCGGGCTGCTGCGCTCCTCGCTCCACTGCATCCGAGCGGCGATAACCCCGGGGCCTTGGACACACAAGCTTATCAGGCGATCCTTGAGCGACGCCCTGCAGAGATCATCCCTCGGCTAAAGGACATACTGGCCAAGCCTGATCCAGCGTTGGGTTACTTCAATGGTGACCTGCGCTTTTGGTTAGGTTGGGCGCAGGAAGTCGCGGGCGAACATGCTGCCGCCCAGGAAAGTTGGCGCCAAGCACGCAGCGAACTTGAACCTTTCCTCAAGGAACAGCCGGAAAACTATCTTCTCATTGGCGATCTCGCGCTGACCAATATGGGTCTCGGTGACAAGGCTGCTGCGTTAGCTCTGTCGGAACAGGCGATAGCCGCGAATCCGATTGAGAAGGACGCCTTAACTGGTCCCATTCCGATCGAGATCTTTGCGCGAGTGGCGGCACAGATGGGAGAGCCCGACCGCGCCATCACAGCTTTACAGAAACTACTCTCCATACCATACGCCGGCTTCGTGGCTTTAGGCTCGCCGCTCACTCCTGCGCTGCTCCGGCTCGATCCAATGTTCGAACCGCTCCGAAAGGATCCTCGCTTCCAAAAACTCCTCGCGTCGCCCAGTGCGAGGTGATTCCTTCACCTATTGTAATTGTTCACCGCCGAGATTTGTCAAAGCTACGTGATTGAGGTCCGTCTCAACTAGTCCGTGCACGCCAGTGGCCGATTTGGACGCCCAGTAATTATTACGACGATATCTTTACGTTATATATCAGCTCAAAATGTCGTCACGCGTCAGGTAGCCATAAGCAGCTGTCCTAAGTTCAGCTTAAGTTAGACGTGATTGGAGGATCCCCTTCAAGACGGCAAGAGTTTCCCCTCGTCGCACAGAGGACAAGCGCAACGTGGTTTACCAGCGGTGCGCAGCCGTTGATAAAACTCCGCCAGGCTGCTCACACTCCCAATGCCAAACTTATCTCATCGACTTACTGGGGTGGCGGCGGCGGGGGTGCGGGCGGTTTGGTGGTCATGGTTGTCATACGCGAAACGTTGACTCATTTCTGTATCTAATGTCAACCCTTTAAAAATGTTTGCTTCCCTTGGAGCCTGAATCGAGACATTCTCATCCGTCGAACATCATTAGGACATTTACGGATGTGCTTCGCAATAAAGCGCAGAAAACAGTTAAGCTTATCGCCGACACGAAAATTTTCTCTCCGATGTTCAACGTCCGCTCCACCGTACACATTTGCCAGTTCTCGCTCGATCCACGGCGTTTTCATTTGCGAATGGATGCGCGAGCGGCTTTTTCTCTTTGGCGGTCTGCATGTAATCCCTCTGCCAGCCTTGTGCGACCACCTCCGGTTTTCCCTCTTCCAGCCCTGAGAGAAACCGATCCCTGCTGGCAGACCACTCTCGAAACTTATTTTCAAATTTCCGGTCCGCTTCTAACATACGAAATTCGCCACGGAACATCTCAAGCACTCCTCTTCGAATTGGAAAGAATAGGCAAATGGGTTCTCCGACCGCGAACTCGACCGTGCATGCTCTCGTAAACCGCCAGTTCATGGTGAATGTTGAATGAGCCCAGTCTGTTTCAATAATGCCATCTAGAGCTACGATCCCGTCTTTAGGACTGTTTGTGGGGCCACGGACCATCAAATTCCAGCCACGGGGTGTCTTGAACAGGAATGGAATTTGAAAAGTCAGCACTCCTTCGCCAAAGTGAGACTGGCAGCGTAGGCCGCCGTTCCCGTATGCGCTTTCGACGGACAAGCTCTCCGGTCCCGATGTGCCATCCCAACTCGCGCGGACATGATGAGTAGATAGAATTTCCCAGCCGTACTGATTGGCGATGACTAAGGGGAGGCATCGATACGGAGCCCGTTCATCTGCATCGTCCATCCACTTCCGTTCCCGTGGCGCAGGCCGTATTGGCGCGAAATGATTCCGAGATATTTGATAGGCAATTAATTTGTGGCGTGATTCTGCCGGACGAGCTTCTTCTTTACGCCCCGAATATGTCTTCATGCGACTTTTGGAATCTTTTAAA
>QHOX01000012.1:5883-19209 GCA_003219465.1 Verrucomicrobiota bacterium
AACCGAGTTTTGATGGGAACCACACGTTGGCTACGATGTGGCTCCAGTAATTCTGAGTGCGCTGTGGTTGATGTAATCGAGTTTCGCATCGTTGCGGTGAGGGCAGCTTGGGAGGATAGTTCACCAACCGGTGTCAAGTCTGCCATTAGATGGTTTAACTATGATGGTAGTCGGCGCCTTAACACAAATAGACAGTAAGCAATTTTATCATTCACGGCGAATGGCTGTTCAATGTCGTACCGGGAATCGTAAATATTGCACAGTTCCAGTGACGGAACCGAACCGAGCAGCCGTCGAAATTGCCTTGCCGTATACGTGCGGAGCTGAAATTCGTGCCGCAGGCGAAGTTCCTTCGACCCGCGACGCACAAGCAGGCAGACCCGCAGGTTCTCGATCCGGCGGCGGAGATCGATGTGCAGCATGCGCAGCGTTATGGTCACTTTTGTCTGTCCTCGCCACTCTGTCCAGCGCGCGTCGTCCTCAGGGTCGACGTCCAATGGCAACAGATGCAAGCCGAGGAGGTAAATGCCGCCGGGACAAAGGCTCCCGGCAACACACTCTAAGTGGCCGCGTGCCGCTTGCTCCGTCAGCAAGTGGCGAAAGGTATTGACAGTGCAGTAGGCCGCATCAACCGGTCGAGCGAGGCGAAAATTGGACATCTCAGCCTCGAATGTCTCAGCATGGAGCAGCCGCCGTGCAAGCCGCCGTCGGAGGTAGCTCAACGCTGGCTGGCTAAGATCGAAACCGGTCACTTGGTAACCTCGGGTGGCGAACTCGGTGATTAGTCGGCCACTCCCGCAGGCCGGCTCCAGGAATCGGCGAACAGCGAAGGGACAATATTTGCGGCAGGCAGCTTCGATGAAGTCCGCCTCCTGCCAGGTGTGAGCTTGAAAGGCAATGTCGTAATACTGCGGGTAATCAAACCAGTTTTCTACGAGGATGCGGCTTCTCGCCATTGTTATCGAAAGACTTCAAACCTGCATAGCTTTTGCCGGGTTCACTGTAAACCAGACTGGCAGAGAATATCGTTTTCCAGAAAGAACCTTTGGGACCCTATGCGCAAATTCATGATTACTAGGAAACCCAACCAATAAACCGGCCTTCGGGATGATAACTACATGACGCTCCGGAAAAACCAATTGACCTCCCGTGAAGTTGTCATTCAGATAAAGAAGTCCCGTGTAATCTCGTTGGGGAGTGTGATTCGGGACCCACCGCCCATTTTTTTTTCTCTCGTTGTCAGCGTGCGCAATATGCGAATCCCCGGGCAATAGACACGCGACGAACAACGATTCCACAAACAATTCCGGCGTACTAAAATGGGTCTCGATCTTTTTCTTGCATCGCAAGCTTACACCATACACCCAGCTAGCTGACTCGTTGTCTACCTCTCGAATCGTGTAATAATGAAGAAGCGGTCGACGACTATAATCTCTCCTGTCTGATAGATCGGAATAGCGGTCGTAAAGATCAATTAGGAACGCACATTCTTTTAAACTAAGAGTATTCTCTGAAACGAGGATCCTACCTATAGGCCTTTTTCGCGCCACAAATACTATGATCGATGTTCTGTCTTTGTTTCTCCCAAGTGGTCCCCTGTCACAGCTTTAGCAGAAAGAAGGGATCGTTGTAAAGCAGAGCCGCAGGGATCGGCTACCTTTTCAACCAACGCGGAAGCGGATGTCGCGAATGGTTTTGGTGCCGAAGCGTTGTTTTAGTTTTCGCAGGATTTCGGACTTGGAAACCTGCTCGAGTTCATAATGCAAAGCTGGTTGGAGTACGCGGACGTAAAGGATTCCGTCGCGCAGCGCGACCGGCGCGGAGTGTGCGGCGATGAATTCCCCGACAATTTTCGACCACGCGTCGATCACTTCGGTCTCGCGCAGGCGTTCGCGTAAGCCGAGGCGTTGCATCAGTTTCGGCATCAGCTCGGCCGGTGATTGCCAGCGGTCGGCTTGCAGTTTTCTCTCGGCCAAACCACGCCATTCAGCGATGACGGCGGCGCGAAGAGAAGCATTCATTGAGGTGTGGAGTTATGGAATGATTACCGGCTAACCAGCGCGCGGGCTATTGGGTGGGCGCATGGCCGGCAGGTAAAGGCGCTGGAATTTGCGGTTGCTCGCCACGAGACGGAACCCGTGCGGTCCGGAAACTGCGCCATTTTTCAATAGGCATCGAAGCAACCGCCATCAAGGCGAGTTGGCTAATCATGAAACCAACGAGCCACGGAAACGCTTTTTCCATGAACCCGTATGAGTGCAGGCCAACGCCGAGCATGTTCACACCGAACCAGGAGAAACTGGTGACGATATTGCCGAAGAGCGCCATGATCATCAGCCCACGCTGGCGGATGAATCCGCCCCATCGCGCATGCAAAATGATTGCGCACCAAAGCACGATCAGCACCGCGCCGTTTTCCTTCGGGTCCCAACCCCAGAAACGGCCCCAGGATTGATCGGCCCAAATGCCGCCAAGCACTGTCCCGACGAAACTGAACAATGTTGCGAAACAAACCACACCGTAGGTCATGCGCGCGAGTGAATCTGCGGCCTGCTTTTTTAGCGATGTCGTGAACACCCCGCGCACGACATAGATGATGGCGAGCATACCGGCGAGAAACATCGCAGAGTACCCGGTGGTGATTGCGACCACGTGTGTGGCAAGCCAAATGTTCGTGTCGAGCACAGCTTGCAACATTTCCAACGTGTCGCCGCTGCCGGCGAGATGATGCGCGATGATCAACGTCACAAAACCAATTGCGCCCGCGCATGCTGCGCCAATCCCGTCGCGGAAAATCCGTTCAAGTATCAGCGCGACAATGACCGCGCCCCAGCCAATGAAAATTGCCGATGAATACAGATTGGTGACCGGCGGACGCTCTTGCAGATACATCCGCGAAACCAAACCGAAGGTGTGAATGGCCAGCGCGAGCAGCAAAATGTAAAACGCAGAACGCCGGAGCACACCGCTCCACCCGAGCCAGGACGCGCAGGCTAACAGAAACGCGAGCACGTAAAGCGTCATGCTTTGGCTAAAGGGCTGAAGCCGATTGAACAATAACTCGAACGACGCTCGCTTCGCCGCATTCTGTTGTTCTTTAGCGAACCAGTCGGTCACGAGCTGCACATGTTGATTGAAGAGCGCTCGATCGTCTGCGCGGTAGGCGTCGCCAATGACGGCGTACTCCATCACAATCAGGTGAATTTCGCCCATGCCGAGAGAGCGCAGCAAACTGTCACCTACCGAATGCCAGTCCGCGTCTACTGGAGCCGGGATCGGTGATCCCGGTAGGGTCGTGGGCGGAACAGCAAGGACATATGCCATCTCCGACAGTCGTTCGTAACGCTGAATCATCTGAGCGACGTCATCGAGTTTCGCTTTGTCGAAATTTTCGCCCATCGCGCGTTGGCGCGCTGCCGTCGCCGCAGCCGGGACACTGCTCGCGAAACGGTGAAGTTCGGCAGCGAAATTCTGTGCGCGCTCAGGTTGAATGCTGTTTTTCAACCGCTGATACAGCGACAGTCCGTTGCGCAAATTCAGGATGGCGCTTTGATAGGCGGAGCGCTGGACTGCTTCGAGCTTGTCGGATTGCGCGGCTTGTTCGTCGATCTGCTTCAGAAACGGCGCAAACTCGGCGAAGCTAAGATATTTCCGGTCGCTCTGTTGCCAGCCGAATAAGCCGAGGACGTCTGCGTTTTGCACGACGAACACCGGATACTGATCGGCCACGGCAGCATTGAAGAGGACATCGGTGAGCCATTGCATCGCGCTGAGGTGCCTGCCACCTTCGAGTCGCAGTTCCTGTTTGCCGTGAATGATCAGGAGCGAATTGCGCGCGACCGTATCGAGAGGTTTGACGCGGCCTCCGACGAGCAGCGGGATTTTCCCGAACTCGGCGAAATCGAAATCGTCCACCGCCGCTTTAGACGGCATCCAACTGGGGAGGAGCAACGCCGCGGCAACAGCCAGGATGATCCAAGGTAAAAATCGTTTCATGCGATTGCCCTCTGTCGTTGTCGCGAGAACCCTACGAGATGAAAACCAAATTGCACCAGCAGACCGGCAGCGACAATCACGCATGCCACGTAAGGCGCAATGAAGCTCGGGTTGTGCACCACCTGTAAAAACGTGGCGGAATCGTCTGGCTGAAATCCGGCCTGATAAAATGTTTCCCCGCGATAGCGGAGAGGATGATTCATGTAAATCAAGACGTCGCGGTTCACGGAGCGCTCGGGATCGATCAAAGTGACTTTACTTGAGAAATTCTTTGGGATTTCGGTGCCGGCGTACTTTTCGTGCGTGAACTTTTGTAGCGTGACGCTGTAAGGTTTGTAATAACGTGACGGGCGCAGCGTGATCATCCATGTGCGGCCGCCGCACGCAAATGTCTGTGGCGCGCCGAGCGCATCCGAAACCAGCCAGGTGCCTAGTGAACCACCTTCCTTTGGCAGAATTTCGATTGCGGCGCTCGGAACATCGCGTTCATCGGGAGCAGTCGCGCGCGCCGCGGGCTCGACGGCGATCATTGCGCCGGGGCCCTGATTGGCGATTGATTGCGCGCTCTCTCCCGCCTGGCTCAACATTTTCAGTCGCGAGTTTTGATAAAAGTTTCTGACGACGATCCGGAACGGCAAACTCCAGTGATCAATTACCCGATTGCGCCGCAACGCACTTCCGGGAATGGCCGTCACCTGATCGAGATTATCGCCGCTCGTGTCGATCACGGCCAGCTCGGTCGCGCGCATATCCTCCGAATAATTTTTCGTGTCGCCATTCGCCAGGCGCATGTTGCTCTCGACCGCGAACAGATCGGTGAACAGCCCACCGGCGAGCATGATGATCAAGCCGGCGTGAGTGAGATGAATTCCCAGTTTCCGCCAGGTAAACCGGAAACGTTTTATGTGCGCGGCAATAAGATTAATCAGCAACACAGCGCCGATGAGATGCCCGCCAGGGAAAATCGGGATCTTGAGTCCCCGTCCCTCCGGCGGCCACCACACAAACATACTTTGGAAATAACGCTGCTGCGCTTCCTGAATCCCGAGATGCACCTGCGCCAGCGTCCCGGCAAAAATCAGCGCCATTGCCGCCGCCAGACAAAAGATCGTCAGCTTTAGTGACGTGATCAGATCGACGAGCTTGTGGAGCATGCTTCTAAAATTGAACAGATTCGATGAATTTCACGAAATTAGGTTTCTCTTTTTCCACCGCTGCGTTCGGCCCGGTTGCTTTGAAGAACCAGACACGTCCGTCGCGCCGCGTCCAAGCGGCAATAGTACGCTTCTTGTCGCCGGCGATGTCGGTGGTTGAGAACGTTGTGTCGTCGGTTTTCAGAGGCGCGACTTGGGATGTCACTGCACTTGCATTGATCGGCGCAAGACCAATTTGACCGCGCCAGCGGTTGATGTTGTCCGCATCGCTTCCTCCGTCGCCAAGGAAGGTCACAACGGAGATGTCGATCTTGCCGCCATCGTCTGTCGGCGTGCTAAAGCTGGCGTAGCGCATGGAGGTCGACGGCATTTCTGTCCAGCCCTCCGGCGTTTTCCATTTGATCTGAGGCACGCTTGTCTGCGGCGCCGCTGCTGCCATTTGCCGCGGACCAGCTTGAGTCTGGGCGTTGCAAACTGCTGCGACCCATTTGATGAAGTCACCTTTTTGCACCTCAGTCAGGTCGGCGTTGCCGCGCATTTTGAAAAACAGCGTCGAGTTGGTCGTTGTCACCATCGCGGCAATAATTCTGCCGTCTCTTGCCGGGTCGGCATTGTCTGGAAGTCCCGCCAGATCGATGATGGTCACGTCGCCTAACGAAGTATGCAGGCTTTGTGCGATCTCGCCGAGTTTCTGTTCGGTGATCGGTGGTTGCCCGAGTTGACCCAGCCAGCGGTTCACATTCTCGAGAACATTCCCCGCGGCGGAGCCCAGGCTCACAAATGAGATGTCTGCGACCGCGCCGTTATCGCCTTTGACGAGAAAACTTGCCTGCCGCATTTGCGAAAGCGGTTGCGGTTCCCAATTCGGCGGTGTGGTCACCGCGGTTTCCGCCGCAGGCGGGAGGCCGCTAGGCATTCGAGGCGCGGCTGTGTTGGTCGGCATCGCGTCTTGCTGTTGAGGTGCGGATTCTTCCAGCGGCGCCTTGGAGACGCGATACACTTTAATCTCCGAGTTTTTCTCACAGCTAACGAGCAACGCGGCGATTAACGCAGAACAAATTACAAGCTGGCCGCCGGATTTAGCCGATTTGAAAAATGCCCTCACCTTCATCCTCCCCCCTTTACGAAAGGGGAGAGGCGAATTAACCGCGCCAGTCCTCACGGGCAAAATTTATTTCTGTGGACCCCCGGTATGGCACATCGCGCACGAGAAGTCGGAGAACTCTGAGTCGATGTGAAAAAACGCGTAGCCATCAGCATTTAGTTTCTTGAGGTGTTCGCCGGTGCCCTGCGCGAGAATGAGGTGACACGAGTTGCAATCACTTGCTGTGATCGTCTTTTTGCCGTCTGACGTCTTGTGATTGCCATCATGACAACGGAAACAGCCATTCCAGTCTTTGTGTCCAACGTTGTTGGGATGCGTACGCCAGTCCGTCTTCATCTCAGGGAAGAAATTTTGCCGATATATGGCCTCCGCTTCGGCGATGAGTGGATCAGCTTGCACTGCATCGGGGTATGCCGCGCGCAATGAAGTCGCGATCGCCTGTAATGCCTCCGGCTTCGATGTATAAGGCTGCGTCAGTGCGGCGACGACTTTCGCTTTCGCAAAAGGAAGGTTCGCGTCGATCCGGCCGGCGGCGATAGCGACATCTACGGCTTCGTTCGGCGGCATCACATGGTGCGCCGGCCGGCTATGGCAATCAAGGCAATCCATGCGGCGAATATGATGCTGCGACGGGTCGCCTTTGAAATCATCGGTGCGGTATTCGGTGGTCTGACCTTGTGCGTCAGTTACGCGCACCCATGGGATGGTTTCGGCATGCGCATCGGTGGCGATGTATTCGACCTTGTTAACGATACTCATGTGCCAATGAATACCGCCCACTGGCCCGTGCGATGGATCACCCCCGCCGACGTCCAATAACAAGCGCACCGCGAACGGCGTGTTCGCCTCATCTGATAGATAATGTTGATATGTGCGATCGAGGATGCCGATGTAGCGCTTTGGCCAATGGCATTCCAGGCAGACCTCCTGCGCCGGCCGCCTTTCGTCCGTGATGTAGATCGGCCGATCGAAATCGACGAGCACCGTGTGGTACAGCTGTTTTACACCGTTGAGCTTGGTCTTGAAGTAAGCAGCCGCGCCGGGACCAACATGGCACTCGACGCACGCGACCTGGGCAGGCGCAGTTCGCTGCGCAGCAACAAACTGCGGCTCCATTGGCACATGGCAACGCTTGCCGCAAAAATCGACCGACTCGGTGTACTGATAGGTTTCGTAGCTGCCGAGGGCAGTTAGAAAAAGGAAGCCGACAGCGCCGAACGCGAACAACGCGAGAATCCGCCGGTCACGTTTTCGCGACAGATCGATCTGGAGAATGCGATGCTTCTGTTCAACCTTCGCTGCGCGACGCTCCTCACGTTTGTGCAGGATCGCGCCGAAAAGCGTGAGTGCGAGGCCGAGGAGAAAAAAACGGTGCGACCACATACGCGAGGATGCCGGCGTACGGATTCTTTGCGGAAGCGAAGAAATCGATCGCGAAGAGAAGGACAAAAGCGAATAGCGCCGCCGCGGCCAGCACCATGCCGGCCCAACTAAGCCAGTTCTGGAAATGACGCCTGAACGCGTTGGGCTGGGCGGGAGCTGGACCGTCAGGCATGGCAGGAGTTACTTACATTCGATTCGGAAGTCACCTCGACACACCGAATCATTCCCGATCTCTCAAACAACATCGACAACAAGTCGGCACAGAAAAGCGGCAATTGACCGCCGTACTCGAAGACGATTCGCGCAAAAATTTACCGCGTTATTTCTTTAAGGAACGGACGTAGGCCACCAATGCTTTTACGTCGGCGTCGGACAGCTTGTCTTTATATCCTTTCATCTTGCCCTTGCCGTTCTTGATGACCTTCGTCGCCTCAGCATCACTGAAGCCCTGGTCTTTAGTGTAATCTTTCAAACCGAGCTTCTTTCCCATCATGGTGGTGCCGGTTCCGTCTTTGCCGTGGCACGAGGCGCAATGCTGTGCCCATAATGCGGCAGCATCTGCCCCGAACGCGGCGCCAGAAGAAGCGAGGACGAGAGCGATGATTACGGATATGGTTACTTCCATGAGACGTGGTTTCCTTCGTTGATTGTTTACTTCGGTTATCTGCTCTGCGTAAAGGGATCGCGAGTATGTTACCTGCTTAGAAGCGAATTTGCAGAGTCGAAAAGAGTGAGTGGGCCTGGTAGTTGTTATGGCCGCCCGAAGTCACGTCCCTGTAGTTAAAGTAGCCGTATTTCAGTAGCAGGCGCGTGTTCTTGCTCAATTTGCGAGTCACTGTCGCCGAGACGGCATGCTCTGTTGCGCCCATTCCGTATGGCACAGCGACGGCTGGGTTTTTAAAGTAGTCGTTGGCGCAGTAAAAGTAATAATCGGCGAAGAGATCCGTTTTATCATCGATCACGTAACCAATGCCGCTGGTTACCGTCCAATAATCGTTTCTAAAATTCACGACTGTTGGACTGGTCTGAGGGTCTAGATTGATGTCATTGGCGGGAGTGTCCGTTTGGTTGAGCACGTACGAGAAGTTCGCCTGCAGAAAGAAACGGGGAAGAGGATTCCAGGTAAGCGATTCGCTGATTACATGCTTTTTTATTTCGCCACTCTGCACTTCAGCCAACAACCCTAGCTCTGGAACCTGCCACTGGCTGTCGATATCGGTGTGCTCAAAGTCGTAGCGGGTAACCAGAGCCAGCGTGCCCAGGCACGCTGGCAGTTTCGGCCGGAATGTGATCCGAATATTGAAGTCATCGAGCTTCCAGTCTTGGTTGACCAACCTTGGGAATTGTGCGGTAAAGATATCTTCGTCGTAGGACGCAATTCTGTGAAAGTACTGGCCCGACAGATTCAGCCTCGTTAGGGGATACCAGTTAAAACCGATGCTATATTTTTGGCCCAGCGCGTGAGTATCCTTATCTACAGGTATCGGTTCGTCGAAGCTCTGAAACTCATCCACGCTACCGCATTCTTCTTCCCAATCGCCTTCGATGTAGAAGAGCCAATCCTTGATACCCGTATAACGCATCTCCAGCCTCTGGGCGAAGCGGTCGTAATCAGAGTTCCTCGCACCCTCGACCGGTATTGGCGGTCCGACGTGGAATCCGCCAGCCGGGTTCACTGGAGTAAACGGTGGCGTGTTCGCCACGGGTTCCAAAGCGAGAAACGTCGAATCGTTGTCCTGGTTCTCGTGCGTGTAACGAAATCCGGTCAGAATAGCGAGGCTCTCCAGCGGCATCCAAAACAAGTTGGCGTTGAAGACGTGCTCTTTGATCTGGGCAGCCCCGGCTAAATCAATGTAAGAGTGGTCAGCGCCACCAAGCGTCGGGACCGGTTCCCCAAATGCGGAATTCCAATGCGTACCGGTGATACGCGAACCCGAAAGATCATTTGTTACGCTCGTGTAGGAATAGCCAGTGGTGAACCAGAGGTTGTCCCGAATTCGGGTTTCGGTGATTCCATGGCCACTCCACAAGTCCACGTCATCGGCCTGCTTTTGAGTGACCTTACGTTGCTGGCCCGGAGGCGAGACGACCGGCGGCAGTTGGCCGGCACCGCGTTCCGTATTTAACGAATCATCGTTGTCGTTGTGCTCATATCGCATTCCGAGCAGAATATCCGTGTTTCCAAACGTCTTTTTTGCCTCGAGCGAAACTATGTCGCGCTTCTCATCGATATCGCGGAACGCGGGCACAATCTTTCGCGTTGCGACAAATGGAAGTGGTAGCCCGGTCAGGCTTGTATCGCCCCAAACAGTCGAATCCTTTTGGCCAAAGCGAAATTCGTGCGAGTAACGGACCGTTATTTCCGGCCAATTTGGCGCACGTAAGCCCAGCTCGATCCACGCGTCCCCGCGGTCCACGTGCATTTCGGGATACGGCGGCTCAAAGAAGACATCATCGTGCGGAAAGAACCCCGCGTTGCCATCATACCAACTGCGAAACTCGCTATAACCCGCCTTTATGTAGCCGAGATTCGGCACAGCCAATTGCAGCGTTATATCGTAATCGTTGAAATCCCACAGTGCGTGACCATCAATCGAGAACACAGCGTTTTTACCGATGATCCCCTCCACGTGTAAATCTTGAATGCCGCCGTAAACTTGATCACCAGGCAGGCGGTGTTCCTGTTCGAACTGCGCACGGTCACCGCTGGTGATGACTCCGCCGATCGCGAGCTCGATCCAGTTCTTGTACTCTTCGGGTTGATCTTCCGTCGCCGTAGCAGTTACCGCTTTGCCATCCGTTCCGGCGCGGACCCCAGCGACGGCAAAACTGCCCGCAAAAACCAGCACCAGGAATTTGCGAGAGGCGTTCATCATCGAAATCAATATCTAAGCAACGGCGTCACGTTAGAGCCGTGCGGTTCTTCATGGCAGCCAGCCGACCAGCACGTCCCCTGCTGCAGGAAACTCGAGTGATCGATTGCGCCGATAAAAATGTGGCCGGGTATTTTTTGCTCCTGAAAATGGCATTTCAGACAAAGCGTCGCGTTTCGCTCATTTAGCAGTCGCTGGTTCACAGAGCCATGAGGCGAATGACAGACGCTGCACCCTTGCCGCATCGCTTCGTGCTCATAAACGAACGGGCCGCGTTGCTGCGTGTGACACTCGAAGCAGGTTTCGTTTCCGCTGAGGAAGGCAAGCCCACCAGCTTTGAGCGTCTGCTGAATATTTGTGGGCGCGCCTTTGATGGCGATCCCTTTGTGCGGCTCATGGCAATCGCTGCAGCTCATCTTGCCTTCTGGCACCGGATGGTGGTGAGGCAACGCAAACGCTGCGCGAACGTCCAAGTGACATTGGAAACAAGTGTCCGGCGACTTTCGCGGATTGATGATCGTCCCAGCGCCGCCGCCGGCTTGAACGTGCAAACTCCCCGGTCCGTGGCACGACTCGCAACCCACGTTCTTTGCGTTTTCCCCCTTCGCCTCCAATCGCGCGTGAGTCGCTGTTCGGAAGTCGCGCACGATCTGTTCGTGGCAGGTCGCGCATTCCTCTGAGCCGACGAACTCCGCGCCGGGGATGCTAGGCGGCGCGAGAATTGTTCGGTTAGTCGTGCTGCAGGAAAGCAGAATCACCGCGAGCGCAACAGCTCCTCCGGCGCCCCACAACAAGGTTTCGCGCTTACCGTGGACCCATCGAGTCAATCTCGAACCCCGCACGAATCGCGAGTATGCGCAGAAATAAAAAATCGTGACAACGCATTTGTTCGGATTTTCCTTCCTGCTGGTAACGATTTAGTTACTTTTCGAATGCGCTTCTTGCGCCGCCGAAGGACTCTTCGCAATTCGCGGAGGCCGGATAGGTCTCGCAACTTAAAAGGGTGTTGTGCGTAGATTCGACGTATGCTGATCGCAGCGTTTGCCTGCGATTCGTTTCCGAGTAATTCTCTCAACTTTCAGTTATGCCCGATCGCGCTCATCACCATCCAGTTGATCCGGAATTGCTTCCCGGTGCGCGCAACGCGATCGATACTTGTCTGCGACTAAAACCGCAGGAGCGAATCACGATTATCACGGACACGGTCACCCGCGGCATCGCGGGGGCGTTGCAGTCGGAAGTGGAGCGGGTCGGGTCGGATTACAGTTTATTTGTGCTGGAGCATCACGCGCGCCGGCCGCTTAAATACATGCCGGAGATTATTCTAGACGACCTCGCGCTCTCGCAAGTGTCGATCTTCGCCGCACAGAGCCAACCCGGCGAACTCAGCGCGCGCACCCAGATGACCAACGTGGTAAACCGTCACCATATCCGGCACGCGCACATGGTGAACATCAATCGCCAGATCATGCTCGAAGGGATGCGCGCCGATTTTTGCGCAGTCGATGAGCTCAGCCAGCGTTTGGTCGAACAGGCGCGTCAGGTCGATCGCATCACCTGCAAGACACCGCATGGAACCGAATTCGAAGCGGAGCTCTCGCCAAAACTTAGATGGCTTAAGACCAGCGGAATCATTACTCGCGACAAATGGGGCAACCTCCCCGGGGGCGAAATTTTCACTGCGCCTATGAACAGTAACGGCGTGTTTGTGGTTGACGGCGTGGTCGGTGATTACTTGTGCGAACGGTTTGGCGATCTGCAATCGAATCCGCTCACGATTGAGGTCGAGAACAATCGGATCCGGGCGCTGCATTCAAACAACAGGGATTTGCGAGACGAATTTCGGGCTTACACGAGCACTGACGAAAACAGCGACCGCGTCGGCGAATTTGCCATCGGCACCAACATCGCCTGCACGCACGTAATCGGACACATTTTGCAGGACGAAAAAATTCCCGGAGTTCACATCGCGTTTGGTCATCCCTACGCCGAGCACACTGGCGCGAATTGGGCTTCAAAAACGCACATCGACTGCGTCGGCCGCGATTTCGATATCTGGTTCGACGGTCAGCAGGTGATGCGTGAGGGGAAGTTTTTGATATAGTGCTGCCGTGATCGACGAGATCAGAAAGCGTCTCCAGCGCGTTCCCTTCATTCCGTTCGTCGTGCGAACGTCAGACGGTCACGAATATTCGATTCCGACGCACGATCACGCTTTCATCACTCCGCGCGGCAATCGTGTAATCGTTGTGGATGACGAGGGCACGACGAACGTTTTAGGGCTGCTGCACATAAACACGATCGTCGATCAGCGGCCGAACGGCGAGATGTAACGCCCAGGCGGATCATCACGTGGATCCGAAACTTCGCGCCGCTTTCAACGCCGATTTTACGCCGGAAAAATATGATGCGCTCGTGCGCTGCGTAAATGGAACGGAGAAATGGCCGGCGGATTTTCGGCTTTCTGAGACACCGGTTTTCTTGACGCGCGAGTTCACGGATGAAGTCACGCGCGCCGCGAATGAGATTCTAGCCGCGACGCGCACGCCGGAATTTGCGAAGCACTCGGCGGTGTCGGTTCCGAAGGACTTGGAAGTGCCTAATGAATCAGCGCACCCAAGTTTTCATGTGGTCGATTTCGCGATTTGCGCGGAAGGAGATCGGTTGGTCCCCCGCTTGATCGAATTACAGGCATTCCCCAGCTTGTTCGGTTTTCAGTTGCTGCTTTTGGATTGCATCCGCAAAGCCTACACAGTCATTCCGCGCAATTGGACCTCTTCCTTTGGGGGAATCAAAGATGACGCGTATCTCGAAG
>QHOX01000013.1:0-8861 GCA_003219465.1 Verrucomicrobiota bacterium
GCCGAGTGAAAGCCATCCGAACCGGCGCGACCAAAACCAGTGCGGCGGTTCTGCTTCCACAATCTTGCTCTCACGCGGTACCGCCCAGCGCAGAAACGGCGGGTACATCACATAGGCGCAAACCAATGCGACGACCGTCCCGAGCACGCCGCCGAATCCGAGTTCGCGCAGCGGTTTCGCCTGCACGAGCAACAAACTCCCGAAGCCGAGCGACGCACACACCATCGACCAGAACGACGGGGGAAAAGTCATGCGCAACGCCGCGCTCCCGAGATTCGGCGATTCCTTGCCCAATCGCCCTTTTCGATCGGCCAGCGTCTGCCAGTTAAACGTCATGTAAACAAGATGCGACAACGCCACGATGAACACGATCGTCCCGAGGTTCACGGTCAGGATTCCGATCTTTTTCCCGAACAACGATTGCAACAGCAACGTCAACAAGACGGCGCTCGTGCAGGTCACGAGCATTCCAACGAACACGCGCGCCGAGCGGAACATCGCGGCCATGGTCAGCCCGAACAAAACGACTGCGGTCAGACTGAAGTACCAGAAGTCGTGCTCCAGGCTGCGCCGGATCATTTCCACCACGTAAGGAGGGCCGGCGATGTGGATGCGAAAATCTCTGTCGTCCATCTCGTGGATGACGAGCTCGATCCGCTTGATCATTTTTTCCGTGTCCTTGTCCAGCACGAAAACAATGAGATTGCTGGCTTTACGGTCTTTGCTGATCAGCAACCGACTCCAGAACGGGCTCGCCACGGCGTCTTGAAAACTTTTCGGACCGGCCGTGAGACTTTTGACCGAGGTCACACCGTCGATTTCATCAATCCTCCGTGTGAGTTTTTGGATTCGTTCCAGATAGCGTGGCGACGAAATATCACGTGAAGATACCGTCAAGATCAGCTCCGGCTTGGACGGGAAGTGCTGCTCGATCTTTTTCGTCTGGCGCACGCCCGGATCGCTCGTCGAAAAGAAAAAATTCTCTTCGACGACCGGCCTAAGATCGACAACCAGCGCCACCAAAACAAACAACACCGTGGTGACACCGAGCATTGCCCAGTGTGAGCCGAATGGCATCAGTTTATCGCGAATCCTGCGCTTCATCGGTTCAGCGTCGAATTCTCACGCAACTGTATCGCCTATCGCCACTGCACCCATGCAACATTGCTAAATAAACCTAAATGATCTCCATCGGGCATTTCGGCAGCGCCTGCATGAACGCGCGACCGTAGGGTTTGGTCACGATGCGGTTGTCGAGGATAACGATGATGCCGCGGTCGGTTTTAGTTCGGATTAACCGGCCCACCCCCTGTCGCAATTTCAGGACCGCTTCCGGCAACGAATATTCAGTAAACGGGTCGCCGCCGCGCGCCTCGATCAGTTCCAGCTTTGCTTCTATGAGCGGATGATCCGGGACGGCAAACGGTAACCGCGTGATGATCACGTTCGAAAGCGCTTCGCCGGGCACATCGACGCCGCCCCAGAAACTGTCCGTGCCGAAAAGAACACTGCCCGGGGTTGATTTGAATTGCTCAAGCAACTTGCTGCGCGGCGCGCCGGCGCCCTGAACGAGAAGGTTCATGTTCTTCGCCAGAAAGAATTTCTCCATCGCGCCTGCAACGTGCTGCATGTCGCGATAGCTCGTGAAAAGAACAAACGCGCGGGCGTCAGTTTTCTCAACGAAATGTGCGATCCAATGTTCGAGCGCTTCCTGATAACTAGCGTCACGCGGATCGGGCATTTTTTGAATGATGAATATTTTCATCTGCTTCTGAAAATCGAAGGGGCTGCCGAGCTGCAACGGCTCGGCTTCTGTTGCCCCGATGCGCGTGCGAAAATAGGCCAGGTCCGGGTGACCCACGGCCAGAGTGGCGCTGGTCATCACGCAACAGCAGTTCTCGCGAAAAAGCATCCGTCTCAGCACCGGCGCTAGATCGATGGGCGCCGCGTTTAGCGCGAGGAACCGCTCCGTTTTGCCCGTGCGCTCAACCCAGTAGACATGCTCTGGCGCGCTTTGCTCCAGGAAAATCGAAATGCCGTCTCGAGCATCGCGAATGCGCCGGCCGAACTCTTGCAGCTCCGCTTTCAATATTTCGTCGTTGGCGCGTTTAACAACGTCGGCTACGCGCGCCTGAAGCGCGGTCAACCGGGCGGTAATCGTGTCGGGAACAAGTTCGACATCACGCACCCGAAACTCGCGGCCCTTGCGAAAATTCGATTTCGACTCGACTGCGGAAAAAAACTTGTCAACGTCATCGACCAGTTCCGCCGCGAGTCGCACACCAACCGCATCGCGCATCACGGTGAAAAGACCTTTGCGTGTGTGCGCATTGTAGAGCCGCTGGATCGTCGATCGCAGTCCGTATTGCGAGACGCCGATACCGATTTGTTTCGACGCGACCTGCTCCACCGTGTGCGCTTCGTCGAGAATGATGAAATCATTTGGGAACAGAAACCCGCTCTCCCTTTCTTCCTGCATGTCGGGTGACCCGAGCAAAATGAACAGGAGCGTGTGATTGAGCACGATCACGTCCGCCGCAAGCAGGCGTTTGCGCGCCTGCTGATAGAAACATCGCGGATCCTGTCCGCAAGTCTTTTGCGTACAAATGTGTGCTTCGCTGCAAACTTGTGTCCAAACTTTTGGACCAGGTTCGACCGACAGATCGCTGAGCGACCCGTCGCGTGTTGTGCTCGCCCACTCAGACAGCCGCTGCAATTCGCTTCGCTCCGGGCCGGTGAAAAGTTCCTGCTCGCTTTGCATTGCGCGCTCGAGTCGGCGCGGGCACAGATAATTTTGCCGGCCTTTCATCAACGCTGCCTCAAACTCGACCGGCAGCACTTTTTTCAAGATTGGAATGTCTTTGTACAGCAGTTGTTCCTGAAGATTAATAGTGTGCGTGGAAACGATTGCCTTTTTGTGCTGCTCCAGCGCGAACAGGACCGACGGCACCAGGTAAGCCAGCGATTTACCCACTCCAGTGCCCGCTTCGACTATCAGATGCTGTTCTTCTTCCAGCGCTTGCCCCACACGCGCTGCCATCTCCTGCTGTTGTGGACGGAACTCGAAATTCTTTGCCTTCGACAGCGGACCTTTCTCCGAAAAAAAGCTACGTACGCGTTCCACGAATTCACTGCCTAGATTGTCTTTCAGCGCGATCATGATGAATGGCGACAAATGTCGAAGCACGAATGCCGAATGTCGAAAGAGGCACGAAGTCCGAACAACGAAAAGATGAAGTCACAATCATTGAGGATTTGATCGTTCGTCATTTCTTCGAGCTTCGTCATTCGGATTTCGTCATTGCTTTCTTGTGATTTGGCGCAGCCATCGATTTGAGTACGCTAATTACGAGCTACACCATCCTGGAGCGCATGCGACTTCTCGATCGATACGTTATTCGAAACTTCGTGCAGGTTTATTTTTACTGCATCGCGGGATTCACCTCGATCTGGCTCATCTTCGACGTCAGTGACAATATCTCGAGTTTCATTGACAACCATATTGGACTGTCTCTGGTCGTTCGCTATTACGCCACGCAGATCCCGCAGGTATTCATTATCCTTCTGCCGGTTGCGCTTCTGCTGTCTCTTCTTTTTGCGCTCGGGCGAATGTCGCGAGCGAATGAAATTGTTTCCATGCTCACGGCAGGCGTAAGTCTTCCCCGTGTTCTGCTGCCGCTGATCGGTATCGGTCTGCTGACAGTAGCAGCGAGCATGGCACTCAACTATTCGCTCGCGCCGCACGCCGAACTGGCACGCAAGGCCTTTCTCTCAGAGGCGCAGTCGCGTCCTGCGCGCAATATTCAGGGGCAAGTCTTTCGCAATCGGACCGACTTGCGCACCTGGTTTATCCAGAATTTTCGCGTTGGCGACAACACGTTCAACAACTTGCAGGTTCTGCAACAGGATGCGAAGGACAATATCGTCATGAGTTATGTGGCGGGCCGCGCTTATTACCGTCCTCCTACGAAAACATGGGACCTGGAGAACGTGCGGCTCGCTTACTACGATGCGGCTGGAAACATCACCAAGGAAGAGTTTCGTCCCACGCTAACGATCGAGCACTGGAGCGAAACACCGTTCCGGCTGAGCAGCGCGAACGTGCAAGCGGAATTCCTGAGCTTGCCGGAATTGCGCGAATACCTGCATTTCAATTCGGACTTTCCTGCGACATTGCTGGCACCGTTTCGAACACATCTACAGTATCGATTGGCGTTGCCGTGGACGTGCCTGGTGGTTGTGTGTATCGCCGCGCCGCTCGGAATCGGCTACTCGCGTCGCGGTGTTTTATCGAGCGTTGCCGCCGCAGTCATCCTCGTGTTCTCGATGAACTTCCTTGTTCATCTTTTTCTCGCCCTTGGCGAAGGCGACCGTGTTCCCGGATGGATAGCTGCTTGGACGCCGAACATTCTTTTCACGGGAATTGGTCTCTACTTGTTATATCTTCGCGCCTTAAATCGCGAAGCGCCCAGCTTTAATCTGTTCGCCGCGCGGCGTATGGTTGCGCGATGAACCCGCTTCCGAACGAATGGGCGATCAAGCATCGCGCAGACTCGTGCGCTGTGACCCAGCGGCCGTTTGTGCCGGGCGAATATTTTTACACACTTCTGTATCACGGCGCCGATGGTTACCGGCGCGAGGATTTGAGCGAAGAGGCGTGGCAAACCCGGAATGAAAATATTCGGCCGTTTTCGTTTTGGAAATCACGTTACGAGCCGTTGCCGCCAAAGCCAGCGGAGCCCGTGCCCAAGGAAAATGCAGAGCAACTCTTTCGCCGGTT
Organism: Verrucomicrobiota bacterium; assembly: GCA_003219465.1. Lineage (GTDB taxonomy): Bacteria > Verrucomicrobiota > Verrucomicrobiia > Chthoniobacterales > UBA10450 > Udaeobacter. The sequence continues at coordinate 4,781 of QHOX01000013.1, forward strand.
GATGGCTTCGCAGTCGCCGCCTGCAAACGCCTGCTACGTCCTGGCTGCGATGCTTGAACGAAAACGCGCTTTGAAACAAGTGAAGACCGAATCCCGCTCCGATGGAACACGCGTGCTCATCTACGAACAAAGTTCCACAGGCGACGCGTTCATCGTGCCAGACCCGCAATTGCGCCTGGACCAATTGGAAAATGTGCAGAACGAGGTGGCAGAGTTACTTCGCGGAGCCGCGCAAAACGGATAATGTTTGAACCAACCTGCTGATGGCCACAGAAACAGCAACGATCAATTATAAAATTGGCAACGAGCGCCTGATCAGCGTCACCGAAAACGCGGCGCGCAAATTAGCTTCGCTGCTTGAAGAAAAAGGCCAGCCAGAGGGTGCGTTGCGCCTCAAGGTGATCGGTGGCGGCTGCTCCGGTCTTCAGTACGTCATGGATTTGGTGGATGGACCGATGGAGCGCGACATCCTTGTTCCGACCCAAAACGTGCGCCTGGTGGTCGATCCAAAGAGCGCGCTTTTTGTCAGCGGCTCTGTGCTTGATTACAGCGAAGATTTGCAAAAAGGCGGCTTCAAAGTGACCAACCCCAATGCGGTCGCCCACTGCTCGTGTGGCGAAAGTTTCGCTGTGTAGACCCTCAGACAGATCCCACCGAACTACACCTTCATGACCTCAGCTTCTTTGTGATTGAGATGGTCATCGATGGATTTGACGAAGCGGTCAGTGAGCTTTTGCACTTCGCCCTCCACATCGTGTAATTGGTCCTCGCTCAAACCGCCGGAGCCTTTGAGTTTTTTCGCTTCATCGATCGCTGCGTGCCGGTTCGCGCGGACACGCACCCGCGCTTCCTCGGCCATTTTGCGGAGTGAACGCACCAATTCCTTCCGACGCTCCTCTGAAAGCTCCGGGATCGGCAGTCGAATGATCTTTCCATCGACCGCAGGTGTGATGCCGATCTTAGATTCCCTGAGCGCTCTCTCGATGTCCTGCACTGTGCCTGCGTCGAAGGGTTGAACGACGAGCAGACGCGCCTCGGGCGTCGTGATCAAAGCCAATTGCTTCAATTTCATCGTCGACCCGTATGCGTGGACGTCGACGTTTTCGACCAGGCCAGGCGAGGCCTTGCCTGTGCGCACCGCGGCAAACTCGTGCACCATGTAATCGACGCTTTTTTCCATCGACATCTCTGCCTCGAGAAGGATGTCATCTTTGCTCATATCGCTGAATGTTTACTTTGGTGGAGCTTCATCGCAAACCAGAGTTCCAACGTTTCGGCCCAGCACGGCGTCGCGAAGGATTCCGGGCTTGTACATGTTGAATACAACGATCGGGATTTTGTTGTCCATGCAGAGACTGAACGCGGTCGAATCCATGATCTGGAGACGCTTCGTGAGAGCTTCGGTGAACGTGAGCCGGTCGTAACGGTGCGCGTCGGGATATTTGTTCGGATCGCGATCGTAAACGCCATCGACCTTTGTAGCTTTTAGGATGACGTCAGCACGGATCTCACTCGCTCGCAGTGCAGCCGTTGTGTCGGTGGAAAAGTACGGGTTACCGGTGCCGGCAGCGAAAATCACAACTCTGCCCAGCTCCAGATGCCGAACGGCGCGGCCGAGGATGAACGGCTCGGCCACATTTTTCATTTCAATCGCGGTTTGGACGCGGGCTTCGACGCCAATTTGCTCGAGTGTGCTTCGCAATGCGAGTGCATTTATCACCGTAGCCAGCATCCCCATGTAGTCCGCCGTGGTACGATCCATGCCGCGATCGGCGGCAGAAAGACCGCGCCAAATGTTGCCGCCGCCGATCACGATTGCGACTTCCACGCCCAGATCGCGCACGTCCTTGATGCGTTCGGCGATGTCCCGGACGACCGCTGGCGAAATGTTGTCGCGTCCGCCACGCTCCTGCACGGCTTCGCCACTCAGCTTGAGTACGATCCGTTCATAGACTGGCGTTTCTGGTTCCATGGCCGCGAACGAACATCCAAACAGAAGATAGCCGCGTTTGGAAAGCAAAATGCGTATGATGGACAAGACGCCGCTCTCGGTAGAGCGGCAGTCCTCTGCACGCCGTCCACTGCAATTCACGGCGGCGCGCACGGAGTGGACGCGCCCTACCTAGCGAAATCTTTCGGCGCCGGAATTATCGCGCTCCGCGAACGAGCTCCACGTGCCCGCGCAAGAATTCCCGGACGCTCATTCGCCGCTTTCCTTCAAGTTGCACTTCGGCGAGAGAAAGTGCGCCTTTGCCGGCGGCAATGATCAGGCCTTTGTCGCTGCGCAAAATCTCTCCAGGGCTGCCATTGAGGTTGATAACGGACGCGGAAAAAATTTTGAGATTTTGACCATCGACTTTCATGAACGCGCCTGGCCACGGATTGTACGCGCGAACCTTTTTCTCAATGGCTTCGGCCGATTCGGACCAGTCGATTTTGCCGTGTTCGCGCTTCAACTTCGGGGCATAAGTCGCGCGCGCCTTATCCTGCGGAATGGCCGGCGCGTTCCCAGCCGCAAGAAGTCGCAAAGATTCAAGCAACGGCTCGGGCGCGATCTGCGCCAGGCGGTCGTGCAATGATCCACCGGTTTCGTCCGCTCGGATTTTGATCGTGCGCTGCAGCAAGATGTCGCCAGTGTCGAGCCCTTCGTTCATGTACATCACGGTGATGCCCGTCTCACGATCACCCGCGGCGATTGCCGCCTGAATTGGCGCCGCACCGCGCCAGCGCGGCAGCAGCGACGCGTGCAAATTCAAACAAGCCAGGCGCGGAATCTCAAGCACCTCGCGCGGCAAAATTTGGCCGTAGGCCATTACAACAATCACGTCCGGCTTAAGCGCACGGATCTGTGAAATCGAGCTTTGATCTTTAATTCGCGCCGGTTGCAAAATCAGAATGGCCGTTTCTGAGACCGTGTTTTTTATAGGCGGCGCTTCGATTTGCTGCTCGCGTCCGACCGGCTTGTCCGGCTGCGTGACCACCGCAACAACTTCGTGCTCTGAGTTGAGCAGGGCTTGGAGCGTCGGCACCCCAATTTCGCCCGTACCGATAAAAACGATCCGCATCTTGGAGTGGCGGCGTCAATGCAGCACGGCAGAGCGACGGGGGCGCCGCGCGCTCACCGCTTGCGCCAGCATCTTCTCGCCAGCCGTGACTTCACGTCGGCCTACTGACGATCCGCACCCGGTGCAGAGATAGTCGAAGATTTCGCGGTCAGGCAGCACCAACAAAAGCCGCTCGCGCACCGGCATCGCGGCTTTGCATTTGTCGCAATAAAGACTGGAGGCAGTGAAGTTTTCAAACTGCTGCTGGTTCATACGCGCCGTCGTTCACGCTCTCCAAGATATCGAGCAGAACTTTCACGGGCGGCTGAATCGCGTCAACCACGGTGATCAACTCTTTCGAGTAGTATGACAGGACTGGCCTCGATTCCTTCTCGTAGATGTCAAGACGCCGCTGGATGACTTCTTCGTTTGCGTCGTCGAGGCGATTCTCTTTCAAAGCGCGCTTCTTGAGCCGGTAAAACAGCGTCTCGCGATCGGGGCATGCAAGATGGAACACCTTCTTCACGTCGATCATGTCATTCATGATCTTGGCCTGACCAACGTTTCGGGGAATCCCGTCCAAAACGAGCGTGTCGATGTCCGGCTTGAACTTGTGCGCGTCTACGGCCGCATTGATCGCCTCCCGCCAAAGCTCCACCGTGATATCGTCCGGAACGAGCTGGCCTTTGCTCGAATACTCAAGGAAGGCTTTGCCGACCTTTGTGCGCGTGTCGATGGAGCGGAATACGTCGCCACATGCGCAATGATAGTAACGCGGGATCGTGCCCAAGGTTTTGCCCTGCGTGCCTTTGCCGCTGCCCGGCGCGCCAAACAGGATAAAGGTTTGGTATTTCATGCGAAACATGCTTATACCGCAAAATGAACAGGCCCGGCAAGCACGTCATCCCGAGCGAAATCCAGGGATCACGCAGCGCTGCTCAGAGATTGTTCAGCGGGATCTTTCGACTTCGCTTCGCTCCGCTCAAGATGACGAGGCCACGTCGGGATCCACATTCACCCGTCGCCCGCCACGATCG
>QHOX01000013.1:9027-22382 GCA_003219465.1 Verrucomicrobiota bacterium
TTTTTATGAGCCATGGAAGACCGTTCTTAGTTGAGAGTTGAGAGTTGATAGTTGATAGCTCGGCGGTGGCCTATTCGTCGGTCTTTTTCGCGGAGGGCTTTTTTCCTCCCACATTAATGCTTTTGATCTTTACACGCGTCAATTTGCGCCGGTGGCCGACCGTGCGGTGATAACCCTTGCGCCGCTTGTATTTGAAGGCGACGACTTTCTTGTCCTTACGTTGTTCGACAACTTCAGCAGTCACCTTTGCTCCGGAGATGAGCGGGTTGCCGTGAGTCACATCTTTTCCATCAGCAAACAACAGTACATCACCGAACGTGGCAGTTTTGCCCGGTTCGACATCGAGAAGATCGACATCGAGGGTGTCGCCTTCCGCGACGCGAAATTGCCTGCCACCAGTTCTGATGATTGCGTAAGCCATAGTTTCTCTGGGTTTCTCTGGGAGAAAAAAGCCGCCCACAATTCCACATCCAAGCGCGCTTGGCAAACGGAAACCAGACAGGCGATCGGGCTTAACTCTACGCAGCAGCTTTATCCGGCGCGCCGACAAGCTCCGAATATAGAGCTTCATAACGCTGCGCAGACGCGTCCCACGAAAAATTGCGCGCCATCGCGCGTTTCATCAGCTTCGTCCAAAGGCGCTGGTCGCGGAAGATTTGACGCGCCCGTTTCACTGCGTCCCAGAAAGCGCCGCTTGAATATTCGTAACACAGAAAACCATAACCGCTGTCTGTTGTCGGATCGTAATCTTCGATGATCTCCTGTATTCCACCGGTTACGCGCGCGACCGGCAGTGCGCCATACTTCAAGTTGTACATCGCCCCCAAGCCTGCCGGTTCGAAGCGAGACGGAATCAGGCTGATGTCCATGCCTGCCTGAATTAAGTGCGCCACTTTTTCGTCGTAATCTTTTTGGTAAGCAAACTTGGTTGGAAATTTTCTGGCGGTGACCGCAAGCGCGGTTTCAAACGCAGGATCGCCTTCGCCGAGAATGATTAGGCGAACATCGTCCCAAAGTAAGCGATCAAGCAGTGGCACGAGGATTTCGAAACCTTTTTCCTGCACTACGCGAGTCACCATCCCGAAAACTGGACCCCGCGGCCCGGGCGCGAGCTTCATTTGCTTTAGAAGCGCCTCACGACAAACTTGTTTTCTACCGAGGCGTTTTCCATCGTACCGCGCGGGGAGCAAACGATCGGACGCCGGATTCCAGCGCGTGTAATCTACGCCGTCTAAAATTGTGCTGAGCCGATGCGCATTTTCGCGCAACACTGCATCCAGACCGCACCCACCTGCCGCTGTGAGGATTTCGCGCCGGTAGTGCTCGCTCACAGTCGTGGTCCGATCGGTGTAAAGAATGCCGCCTTTGAGAAAATTTAGCCGTCCGAAAAACTCTACGCCGTGGAGCGTAAAGAACTGCTCCGGCAAATTCGTGAGATGAAAATCGAGTCCCCAAAAGCTGCCCTGATCAGCAACGTGATGGATGGTCAAAACCGTGCTGAAAGGCAATCCGTGAGCATGCACAAAAACAGGCACCAACGCCGCCGGCCAATCGTGCACATGCAGAATCTCCAGTTGCGGCGTCAACCGCCGGGCCAGCTCAAGCGTCGCTTTGCAGAGAAAAATGAATCGCGCGGCATTATCTTCGTAGGGCTTGCCGCGATCGCCGTAAATTCCAGCGCGATCAAAAAATTCATCGCAGCGGATGAAGAACAACTGCACGCCGCTTGAGCTGCGGCCTTCCAGGTACCGCGCGACGTGAGTCTTATCGCCGAGTTGCACCTCGACAATTATGCAGGTGTCCTTCTTCTTAAACGCGCGATTCTCCCGGATCTCGCGGTAGAACGGCAGCGCAATGCTGACCTCATGTCCACGATCACGCAGCGCGCTCGGCAACGCGTCCATGACATCTACTAGCGCGCCCGCCCGCTGCAACGGGGGCCCTTCCGCGCTGCTCATCAAAATTCTCATTCGGCCTTTGGTTTTGACGTCTTAATTCTTCTTGCCCGACAAGTATCGCTGTTTGACCCACGCGAGCGCTTCATCGCGCGTGCGCAAACTTCCCTCCAGTTGTCGCGTCTCGACTGCCTCGAGGATCTCGCCAAATTCCGGGCCCGGCTTAAAACCGAGCGCAATCAAATCGTCACCGCGCAACAGAGGCGGTGGAATGATCGGTTCGTTAGCGAATTCTTCGCGCTTGCGCAGCAGAAATTCATAATTGTCCAGCATGCGATGACTGCTTTTGCAATCAATGCGGTGAAGTTCCAGCTCCTCGTTGAACGTCGGTCGCGCCATGAACCGCCTCAATTTCGCCACTCGCATCTTCGGCGTGTCCTTGAAAACCATGTGTTGCCTCACCATTTCAACTGTCGCTTCAATTTCAGCCCCGGAGAATCGCAAGCGCCGCATGGTCGCCTCCGTCATTTCCGCCCCGATTCGGTCATGTTCGTTGAAACGGATGCGGCCCGTCTTATCCACTGTTGCGGTCACCGGCTTCGCCACGTCGTGAAATAACACCGCGAAAACCAGCGGAACGGAAACAGTTTCCGGGAGCAGCGACAACATTAGTCGGGTGTGCACGAACACGTCGCCTTCAGGGTGAAATTGTTCGGGCTGCAAAACGCCTTTCATCGCTTTGAGCTCCGGCAGAATGGCACGCATCAGGCCGCTGGCATCGAGCAGGTCCCACCCGCGCACACGATTCGGCGACAAAAAAATCCGCACTAACTCCTCGCGGATCCGTTCTGCGCTGATCTGATTGATTGAAGACGCGTCGCTCACAAGCGCGTGCCAGGTTTCTTTATCTATCTGGTAACCGAGCACTGTGGCGAACCTCACGGCGCGGAGCATGCGCAAACGATCTTCTGCAAATCTTTTCGCCGGATCGCCAATTGCGCGCACTAATTTTGCAGCGATGTCAGCCTGGCCTCCGACAAGATCAATCACCTCGCCCGCGACCGGATCGTAAAACATTCCGTTAATGGTGAAATCGCGTCGTTTTGCGTCTTCTTCTGGCGAGGAGAAATGCACCGCACTTGGGTGCCTGCCGTCGATATAAGCGTCATCGGAGCGAAAGGTGGCTACCTCAAATTGCAGGCCGTCCTCCAGTACGATAATTACGCCGAAATGCGCACCGACCGCGTACGTGCGCGGGAAAAGCGCCTGCACAGTTTCAGGGCGCGCGTCGGTGGCGATGTCGTAATCCTTAGGTGTCAAACCGCGCACCATGTCGCGCACACAACCGCCTGCGAAGTACGCGATGTGCCCCTGCTCACGCAAGCGCGCCGCGACTTTGCGCGCGCTTTTTTCCATGGGCAAAGGTTTCACATGACCATTGTAACCGCTTCGCTGTGGAAGTCAGGCAGCCTGCCTGACCCGGCCGGCAGGCTATTCTCCGGTGCCTGCGCTTTTCTGCTTCCCAAACGAGTGAATGATAAACAGCACTACCGCAATCGAGATGCACGAATCGGCGACGTTAAACGCGGGCCAGGGATCGGCGTAGCGAATGTGCAGATTAAAAAGGAGAAAGTCGATCACATGTCCGTAAAGCAGGCGATCTGTCAGATTTCCCAGGATCCCGGCAAGGAGAAGCGCCAGCGATACATCCCGCCACGGGTCAGAGCGCCGATTTCGCACCAGCAGAACCGTCACGACGACCAATGCGATGATCGAAATTATAACGAAGAAAGTGTTGTTTCCCCTGAAAGATCCAAACGCGGCGCCGGTATTGGTGACGTTAACCAGATTGAAGAAGTCAGGCACTACAATGCGAGCATCGTAAGGGCCAATGGATCGCAGTACCCAGTGCTTCGTCAGTTGGTCCAAAGCGTAGAGCGGAAGCGAGAGAAAGAGGATGAACTTCACGTCCGTTGTTTGTTATTCCGATTGGAGCCAAGTCGAGGAATCTCTGGGCATTGATTGTATGGCGCGGATCAGGCTAGGAATTAGAGATGTCTCGACTCCGCTCGACATGACAGAAGCTGAGTGCCGGTGCCTATTCAATCCGTTGAGGTTCTCAGCGGCTGGTCCCTACAACCACGCTCTCGCACCGATCGCACAAATCGGGGTGCGCTTTGCTCGTGCCGACAGTCGGCCGATGTCGCCAGCAGCGGGCGCATTTTTTGTAAGGCGTTTTCGTTACCGAAGCGCTCGCTTGGTCGGCCCGGTGAATCGTCAAATCACTCAAAATAAAAAATTCCTCCAGTTCTTCCTTCGGGATTCTCTCTGTGACATCGGAATCCGAATTCAAAACTACGCGGGCCTCCAACGAATTACCGATCAATTTCTTCTGACGTGCTTTTTCGATCTCCTGCATGACTGAATTACGTAGATCTATGGCCTGGCTCATCCGATTGTGAACATCTCGGTTACGCCACTTTCCTAAATCTTCGGGAAACTGTTCCAGATGAACAGATGCCGCCGCACCGGTATAAGTCCACGCTTCCTCCGCCGTGAAGGGCAGAATTGGAGCAAGCCAGCGGCATAACGCTGTATGAACCTCACGCATTGCAAATTGCGTGGCGCGCCGGCGCGGCGAATCCGGCGCGTCGCAATACATACGATCTTTGGTGATGTCGACGTAAAGACTGCTGAGATCAACAGCGCAGAACTGGTTGAGCGCATGATAAACTTTATGAAATTGAAAGTCGGTGTAAGCAGACTGGCACTCGACACTTATTTCAGAGAGCCGATTAAGAATCCAACGATCCACAAGGGTTAATGACTCCAAGGGGACGGCTGACTTTGGATCGAAGTCGAACAGATTGCCCAGCAAAATGCGCAGCGTGTTGCGGATGCGGCGGTAAGTATCGCCCAGGCGCATGAACATTTCCTCAGAGAATGGCACGTCGGCGGTGTAATCGATGCTACTGGCCCAAAGCCGTAGCAGATCGGCGCCAAAGCGACCGACGAAATGGTCGGCAGCGGTTGGCTTTTCGTACGTGCCCGATTTCGAAATCTTTTTGCCATCAAGATCGACAACGAAACCGTGAGTCACACAGATTTTGTAAGGCGCACGGTTGTTGAGCGCGATGCTCGTCATTAGCGACGATTGAAACCAGCCACGATGCTGGTCCGTTGCTTCGAGATACATGTCAGCCGGATCGCGCAGCTCGGGATGCAAAGCGCAAACGGCTTTATGCGAAACACCGCTATCAATCCAAACGTCGATTGTGTCAGTGCCTTTCCTTACATCCGGCGGCAATCCGAGTTCCTTCGCCAGAGCGGCATCGTCCAATTCAAACCAAATGTTCGAGCCGCGCTCGGCTACAAGATCAGCCAGACCGCGAATAACTTTTGAGTCGAGAATTGTCCTGCCATCGGCGGAATAGAAAACCGGCAACGGCACTCCCCAGCTGCGTTGTCGCGAAATCACCCAGTCGGGGCGCGATTCGACTGTGCCTGCGATGCGGTTCTCGCCCCATGCCGGGATCCATTTCACTTCGTTGTGAATAGCCTCCAGCGCCCTGCCGCGCAGCGCATCAATGCGAATGAAAAATTGATCGACGTTGCGAAAGATGATCGGCGTTTTCGACCGCCAGCAATACGGATATGAATGATGAAACTTTTCTTCGCCCAGAAGCATCCCGCGCTTGCGAAGCAATTCGACAATGTCGGGGTTCGCGTCGAACACGTATTTGCCGGTCAGATTCGGTAACCCGGCTTGATCAGTGAATCGGCCATGATCATCGACGGGCGATAAAATCGGCAGATTGTGTTCCATTCCCAAGACGTAATCGTCCGCGCCATGACCCGGCGCGACGTGTACCGCGCCAGTGCCGGAGTCCATCGTGACAAAATCGGCCGTGAACACCGGAACTTCGCGATCCAAAAATGGATGGCGCGTCTTGACTCCTTCAAGATTGGCTCCGGAAAATGAGGCGACTGGTTTGCCCACCGGCTGCAATCCCGTGGCTGCAGAAAAATGCGGAAGAAGTTTCTCGGCGAGAACTAATATTTCAGAAGTCCCATTTCGCGAAAATTCCTGGACGACATAGTTCTCCTTTGCATCCACGGCGATGGCGAGATTGGCTGGTAATGTCCAGGGAGTTGTCGTCCAGATGGCGATGCTTGTGCGCTCAGGCGCGCCCGGCGGGCGCACCCTTCCAATGATCGGAAATTTCACATAGACGGCGGTGTCGTCGCGCTCTTGATATTCCACTTCGGCTTCAGCGAGGGCGGTCTGCGCGCCGGTACTCCAGAAGACAGGCTTTTGCGCCTCGTACACTAAGCCTTCCTCAACAAAGACCGCGAACGCGCGCAAGATTTCCGCTTCGTATTTGGGATCCATCGTTAGATACGGATGTTCCCAGTCGCCGAACACACCGAGCCGCTTGAATTGTTCGCGCTGGATGTCGATGAATTTTCGCGCAAACGCTTCGCACTTTTTGCGGATCTCGAGCGGAGAAAGCGCACGCGATTCCTTTACCACCTTGTATTCGATCGGGAGCCCGTGGCAATCCCATCCGGGGACGTACGGCGCGCGTTTTCCGAGCATCGTCTGCGATTTCACCACGAAATCCTTCAGGATTTTATTGAGCGCCGTGCCCATGTGGACATCGCCGTTGGCGAATGGCGGCCCGTCATGCAAAACGAATAGCTCTCGACCCGCTCGCGATTTTTGGATTTGCTGATAAACGCGCGTTTCCTCCCACGCCTTGAGCAGCTGCGGCTCGCGCGCGGCAAGGTTCGCCTTCATCGGAAAATCCGTGCGCGGCAAATTCAACGTGTCTTTGTAATTCTGGCTCATGGCGAGCGGGCGACGCTAACATCCGTCAACCGGCAAGGCAATGTAGCGGGCATGCCATCAGATCGACAAGCGACACTGGATTTTGGGAGTGGTGTTGTCTGCGCGCCCTCGTTAGCCGAAAGTTGCTTCGTGCGCTGTTTGCTGTTCGCCTTCCTCTGTCTTTCGCTTGGAGTGATTTCAAGTGGATGCACAAAGCGGCGAGATGCAACGATCGCGCGCGACGCCTGCAGCCTTGTCTCCAAAGAAGAAGTTGAATCGGTTCAGCAAGCATCAGTGAACGACGCGAAGAGCAGCGAACGTTCCGACGGAACGTTCCGGATTTCGCAGTGTCTATATGCGGCGGCGGAGTTTAGCAAGTCAGTGAATCTTGCTCTCATCCAGGTCGATCCGAACCAACCGAGTAAACGCACTCCAAAAGATTTCTGGGAAGAAAAGTTTGGTGCTTACGAAGGAAGATCCAGTGATTCCTCGACTTCGCTCGGAATGACAGAGGAAAGTGAGAAAGGACCGCCACCAAAAAAGATAACCGGCCTCGGAGACGAAGCCTTTTGGGTAAGCAACCGATTCGGGGGAATACTTTACATTTTAAAAGGAAACGCCTTCATCTCGATCGGCATCGGCGGAACCGATGGCGAAGAGGCAAAACTCGAGAAATCAAAGGTCCTCGCGCAAAAAGCCCTTCAACGGCTGTAACTTGTTCCAGAAAAATTCGCCCTAACGAGGCAACCACCCTTACGAAATTTCCCGAATCATAGGCAGAATTAAACCACTTCTGTCTATGAAAAAGATCTCCTCCACTTCAATGACGGCGCGCGCCACTATCGGCGCGCTTTTTTTTGTTACGGGTATTTTCCTGATTGTATTTGGGCTCTCCACAGCCCGTTTGCATTCAGCGACGCCTAGCTCTGGAACGCTTAATTCCCCCGGGCCTCAAGTGAATTGGGTCGGCACCGCCGTTGGCGGCGGTTCTCTGGACGAAAGCACCTGTGTTGAAGGCGTAAACTGCGACACATTCGTGCTGACGTTGTCAGGAACACCGACGAATTGGGCTGGACTGAAGGCGCGAATCACCATCAGTTGTGCCGATCCATCCGGCCTGAGCGACTACGATCTTTACGTCCACAAAGGCGACAACTCGGGCCCAATCGTGCCCGGTGGCACATCGGCCCACGGTGGAACGCCCCCGGAAATCGTTGATCTCGATCCGAGCAATCCCGACATCGGTACCGGGACGTTTTCGGTGCACGTTGTGTATTTTAGCGCCTTTGCTGGTTTCCAATATTCCGGCAGCGCCGCTTCCGTGTCAGCGTCGTCAGGGACAGCGTTACCTCCTGCAGCGCCGCAAGACAAAGGGCCGAAAATCGGTTTCCAGAATTTCGAGGCGCCCGGGACGCTGCTTCAGGTCACCGACAGCAGCCAGGGGCCCACTGTGCACACGGTCGAATACATGGGACACGATGCGGGCGAACCGTCGATCGGGGTCAATTGGAATTCGCCAAACTCAGCGACGGGTGTAACGAATTTTCAATCGGACCTTCAAACGTTGTTCATCAAATTCGACGACAGCTGCCCGGCAACCGGCCAGAGCGCGACATGGTATAACAGTCCCGCCCCAACATCGCAGTTCGTCGATTCCGATCCGATCGGATTCACCGATCGGCAGACCGGCCGGGTCTTTGCAGGTGAACTCACGCTGACCTCGCCATCGTGCAAAGTTTCCTTCACGGATACTGATGGTCTCGATCAATTTGGTCAGCCGAGCTATGCCGGCTGGTCACCAAGTTCGGGGCCACTAGGCTCCGGTATTGATCATGAGACGATCGGCGGCGGACCGTATCATGCGCCTGCGCCGCCTCACGGTACATACGTGAACGCGGTTTATTATTGCTCACAAGATTTGGTGACGGCGTTTTGTTTGCGCAGCGATGACGGAGGCGCCACCTATGGTCCGCCGATCCCAACCTACACGACCCAGTGCGGCGGAATACACGGACACGTGAAAGTCGCTCCCGACGGAACAGTTTATCTTCCCAACAACACTTGTGGCGGCGTTGGGGCAGTCGTCGTTTCAGAAGACAACGGCGTGACATGGAGCATTCGTCCGGTTCAAAACGCCAGCACGCAGACGCGCGCGAACGCCAATCTCCAAGATCCCGCAGTCGGAATCGATAACAACGGCAAGGTCTATTTTGCAATGCCCAGCAGCACCGTCGCCAACACTGCTACTGGCGGTTCCAACGCAGTTGTGGCCACATCTACCGATAAAGGCCTAACGTGGCAAAACATCTACGATGTGGGCGCAGTTTACGGGCTGAAGAACATTGCGTTCCCCGCGGCAGTCGCAGTCGATGCGGGGCGCGCCGCGGTCGCATTCTACGGTTCGACGACATCGGGAGATCAGTCTGCAAACAGTTTCAACGGTCTCTGGCACCTGTACGTTGCAAGCACATTCGACGGCGGACTGCACTGGACCACTGCCGATGTGACCCCAAAGGATCCAATGCAGCGCGGTTGCATCTGGATGCACGGTGGCGCCGACATATGCCGCAATCTGCTCGACTTCTTTGATATGAGTGTGGACAAGCAGGGCCGGGTACAGGTCGGCTACGTTGATGGATGTGCGGACGGCGCCTGCGCTCAGGCCGCTACTACAGCAAAGGGCAACGCCCACACGGCCAGAGGTGTAATCGCGCGGCAGTCGAGCGGACGCCGGCTCATTGCGAGCTTCGATCCACGGAATCCGCTGCGCGCCAAGTCGGCGCCTGGAATGCCTTCCGTGACAGTACGGCGAGTTAACGGCGTCGTTCATCTCGCCTGGTCCGAGGCCGACATCGGCAACGCGAACATCACCAGCTATCAGATCAAGCGAGGCACAGCCAGCGGCGCCGAGACCCTGTTGACAAGCGTTTCGGGAAATCAGACTACCTACGACGACACTACTGCCACTGATCCCACGCAGACTTATTACTACAAGGTGCTGGCAGTAAATTCCGTCGGCACGTCATGCGCAAACAACGAAATCGCCGCGCCATACCTCGGTAATACGTGCACAGGCTTAATTGTTCAGAAGACACCGCCCGGTCATCCTGAACAGCCACTGCAAGGATTGGCGCCTGCGTCGCTTGCTATCGACTCCGTCGCCGTCGCGGAGCCACCCGGAACAAGCAACCTCGTGTTCATAATGAAAGTCACCAGCCTGGCAAGCGTGCCGCCCAGCAGCAGGTGGCGAATCGTCTGGAACTCGTACGCTGCTCAATCGTACGACCCGGCAGCTGAACAGTTCTACGTCGGCATGAGGACGGACGGAAACGGGCTGGTGACGTTTGATTATGGAACAATCGCTACTCAAGTCGTCGGCCTTGTTATTGGCATTCCAACAGAAACGTCAATTGGTCCGCTTCCCGGCAGCAGCTTTAACGCAGATGGCACGATAACTCTCATCGTACCGAAATCGCTGATCGGCAGTCCAGCCCCGGGTGACCTGCTCGGAGCCGTCAATGGGAGGACGTTCACCGCCGACACGCCCGAGACGCAAAACCTCGAGCGCTCAACTCTGCTGGTGGATCACACGTTCGTGAAAGGCCAACGTGATAACGGTCACCCGGCTGCTACTTACATTGTTGTAGGTAATACATCTTGTGGCCCCTGATAATCGGCCGTGTGAGCATCCGCCGCTGATGCGGCGGATGCTTTCTACGTCACGAAGTCATTACGGCAACGGAGTTGCGGCGAGCGCCGCATCGACCTCAGGGTGCAGATGTCCAGCTAAAGATGTCGACGTTGCCGAAAGTAGATGGGCAATCTTGCTGCGGCGCGGGGACCGGCGCGGGGGGACCCCCGCGCAGTGACATGCGCCACGCATCCACCGCGGGGCAGTCGGCGGCGTTGCGTGTGTCGTTCCAGACCGCAGCGCCGTATGTGCTTGTCGCGATAGCATAGACGTAATCCCCCAGAAACTCCGCGGTACCGAGGTCGCTCGAGCCGCGCGGATCGCCTGGTGGGCTGCGGTGCAATTCCGTCCAGCCCGTCGGTGTGCCATCTGCGCCGATATCCGCATGCAGCACGACGCCCACGAGACTGCGTGGATCGGACGTGTTCGTGCGATACGGCGTAGTAAAAGCGTTATAGCCGATGTACAGCTGCTGGCCATTGGGTGAGATAGCTGCCGCTGCGTAGTAGCCGCGATCACCGGCGCTGGTAATCGCCGTTGGGCTGGACCACGAATCGCCGCCGTTAGTTGAATAAGAGAGCATGACCTTCTCGTTATTTAATCCAAGGCGGCCATCGCCCCACGTATCAACGATCTCGTCGGTCGCGTCCGCGCCGGTCGGCGCGCCGTTTGCGATGTCCACGCTTGGAGCGGCCGTCAGGTCCATGCGCGCGCCAGCAATGCCATCCTCCACGCAGCGGCCAATTACCGGGTCAACGTTGTAGCAAGCGTCATTCATCGAGACGATGTCCTGCGGGGGCGTCCAAGTCTGACCGCCATCATAAGATTTGACCATCGCGTGCGTGCCGATCCCGGGAGTGCCTGCTGCGAAGTGCGCAAAGAAGAGATAGACTACGCCGTTGCTATCAGTGCGGACTGTGCTGGCTGTACGGAAACCGTGCAGAAAGTTGGTAGCTGCCTCGGTGACCTGTCGGGTCGTCCACGTATTCCCACCGTCGCTGGACACGGCGACCATCACCGGTTGAGGGCGCGCGTTCCCTCGCGAACGGCTGCGGATGGCCGTGTAGCAGATGTACACATTGCCAAAAAACGGGCTCGACGCGGCATTGTCCGCCCAGATCTGCTCTTTGTCAGAGAAGAGACTAGAGTTTTGCTTGGAAACCAGGACTGGCTGCATCCAGGCGTTCTTGTCCCCTGCTGCTGCTGCCGCTACGTCATCGGTGCGCGAGACGTAAGCCGCAGCAACGCCTCTGAACGTCTGGCCGAAGTTAAACGCTATGTTGGCATAGTAGAGCCGCGAACCGTTCGTCCATGAGAAGTTGCCATTCGTATCGGGGCTAGGACCAAATGCGACGGCGGGGTCGCCGAACGGGATCAAACCGTTTTCGTAGTACCATGGGAGCGTGCCGATGGGACCGGCAGGATCGGGTGTGCAGCCTGGGTCCGGCCCGACAACTCCCAGGCAGCTGTTGTCGATCCCGAACCTGCCGCTGTAGCCTGTGTACGTTGGCTGTGTCCAAGTGTGCCCGCTATCGAACGAAAAGTAGACGCCGGAAATACCTACACCCGGCGTGAAGGGGAAGGGCGGGAAGGTAGTGTCGTCACCCGCGTTGTATGCTTCCATATCAATTGTGTCGTTCGCTCCGGCCGCCATGACATTTGGATGAGCTGCATCGACTGCAAGCGCCGGCTCGCTCTGCGCGTTCTGCGCGAGCGGCGAAGGCGGACTGCCAACGCTGACCAATGCCTCAGTGCTGAGGATGACAGCCATCGCTGCCGCTGCCGAAATAAGCACGCCTGCGGTTGCAATGCGCACAATGGAGAAGAAACGAGTTCGATTAAAACCGCCGACGATGGCTGCTACCAGGGTTGGTGTATTTCGTGTTTTCATAGGTTGTTCCTCTGTTTTGTTTTTCTCTAGTTAGTCTTGTCTTCACTGAGGTACTAGAGAAAATCTGGCGCAAGGTTACGCGAAAAGTTGGGAAAACCGCGGATTACGCGGATATCGTCTGTAAGGACAAACCAACCCAGCAGTTATGTGAAAACCAGCTTGCGCGGAAAGTGGGAATTTTTTGCAACAGAAGGAAACGAAGGCAGCGAAGGTCTTCCGCAATCAGGTTGAATTGGAATGTATGTTTGTTTCCTTCGTTATCTTCTGTTAAAAAAGGTCCCTACGGATCGTCAGGGTTGCGCCATCCCTATCCGCGTTATTCGTGCAATCCGTGGTGAAACTATTTCTGCTTTTCCTCGCAGAGTTTTTGGAAACCGGGATCGGAGCGCAAAGGATCCCAAATCGGATCGAGCCTAAGAAGAGCCGACGTGAGGACGGCCACTCCCTGGTAAACATTGCTCTCACCGGGCGTCTTTAGCCGTTGGCTAAGAGTGTCGATCGCGCGACTCTTCTCGCCGAAGATAGTCTGAATTAACGCCAGGTTCTCTTCAAAGCCAGGTCCCCACGCCCTGTCCTTAGCACTAGGCAAAAGCACGATCGCACGCTCCGCCACCTTGAGGGCCGAGTCCTTCTCTCCCACCATCGCATAAGCTTTCGACAGCGATGCTGCAACGAATTCGTTATCTGGTTGATCTCTGTATAGTTGTTCAAGTGTATTTACCGCCAGTTCAGCGGTAACCTTTGCGCCAGCCGCATCGCCAGCAACGTTTTGCGTCAAAGCTAGCGAGATCTGACACTCTGCCTTAAAGTGCTGAGAATGAAAATCGAAGTGAGCCAGTCGCGCTTGCAGCAATCGCACGGCCTCACCATAATTCCGTTCAAGTCTAAGCTGAGTGATCTTTGTTGCGAATACGTGGTCCGAATCGGTTTGTGTGTTTGCATTTTCCAGCAATTTAGCGGCTTCGTGCAGGTTACCCTGGGCCTGATAAATGTCCACCTTCGACGCCATCACATCGGGATTGTCTGGCGTAATGTCTAGCACGCGAT
>QHOX01000013.1:22557-25072 GCA_003219465.1 Verrucomicrobiota bacterium
CTGGTAACATTTCGCTGACGGCACCAAGCGTGTTTTTAGCAGATGCATAATCGCGCAATACCCAGAGCTGATAATAACCCAACGCGAGCAGGGTTTCAGGTGAGTTCGGCTCTAGTCTCTGAGCATTCTCCAAAGCACGCTTGGCGGCATCGCGCTGAGCGGCGGAATTGGGATCCATGCGGACGACGGAACGGAGTCCCTCGTCGCGAGAGAGCCCTGCCCATGCAAGCGCAAAATTGGGGTCAAGCTGAACCGCCCGCTCGTAAAAACTTGCGGCTTTGGCTAGCAGATCGGGAGAGTAGGAGATGCCCAGGGGGGTGCCGCGTGCTTCAAGAGCCAGGCCATGCAGATAGGCATCGTAAGCCTCCGGATTGTTTGTTGGTTTAACTGCTAACGCCTGCTCCTCGCGCCCGGTTAGCTTCGCCTGCAAAGAGTCCGCGATTTGTTTGGCGATCTCGCTCTCGATACCGAAGATGTCAGTGAACTTCCGGTCGTAGGTTTTTGCCCAGAGATGGGAATCGGTTGGCGCGTTAATCAACTGCACATTGACCCGAACCTGGTCAGCGACTTTTTGGACGCTGCCCTCAAGAATGTTCGCTACGCCAAGCTGCTTCGCGATCTCGGCCAGATCGCGAGGTTTGCTTTGATAGCGCTCGGTGGAAGTACGCGAAATGACTCTTAAATCTGCGATCTTTGTTAATCGTGTCAGGATTTCTTCCTGGATGCCTTCAGCGAAATACGCGTTATTTGGGTCGCCGCTAAGATTTTCGAACGGAAGCACAGCGACGCTCTTCGGGACTAAGACTGGGGACTCACGCTTCCATGTCATCACGCCTAAGCCCGCTGCCAGCGCGACTGACAACGTAACGAGAACGCTGGTGCTCGGATTCCGGCGCACCCATTTTCTCGAATGTGTAAAAAATCCAGCTCGCTTGGCGCGAATTGGTTCGTGCTTTAGCCAGTGTTCCAAATCCTCGGCAAGCGCGAGCGCGGATGAGTAACGGCGCTTTGGATCTTTCTCCAAACACTTCAGACAGATGGTGGAAAGTTCGCGATCTATTTTCTGATTCCAGAACCGCGGTTGCCGAGGTTCCGTTTCCAAGACCAGCCGAACGGTTTCGTATGTTGTTCCGCCGGCAAAAGGTGGATGGTCGGTAAGCAATTGGTAAAGCACTGCTCCGAGTCCATAAACATCTGTGGCACTTGTGAGTTGCTCGTTATGACCGCTGGCTTGTTCAGGCGCCATGTAACTCGGCGTTCCCAACACGTCCATCGTGTGAGTGACAGTGCTTTTTGTTTCTAGCAGCCGGGCCAATCCGAAATCGGTGAGATGCGGTTCGCCTTTGGCATCGAGGAGAATGTTGCCCGGTTTAATGTCGCGGTGCAGGATGCCGTGCTCATGCGCGTAGTGAACCGTACGCGCCAGTTTCGCGACGAGTTCTGCTGCATTGCGAAATGATATCGGCGTGCGCTTTGCCACTTCGTCGAGTTGTCCGCCGTCGATGAACTTCATACTGAAGTAGCAGGAACCCTCGCGTTCGCCGACGTCGTAAATGGGAACGATGCACGGATGATCCAGATTGGCGGCTGCTTCGGCTTCCCGACGAAAGCGCTTGAGGTGCGACTGCGTAGCCCATTGCCCAAGGCCAATGACTTTCAACGCCACCGTTCGGTTGAGGCTTTTCTGGCGGGCGCGATAAACGACTCCCTGGCCGCCTCGACCAATTTCCTCGAGCAATTCGTAATCACCGAAATCCATCAGCACTTCGGCTGGATGACCGGAATCATCCGCCTTCGCCGATCCAGCCTTCGCAGCTGCTTCGGCGGAGTAGGCGGCTACGGCGGACGAGTCAATACCGGCCACAGTTTCGTCTGCGAGTAGACCAAGACCTGTCTCTAAAACGCAGGCAGGGCATAATCCCTTCGGCGCGTCTCCAAGGATTTCCTCACCGCAGTTTCCGCAAACTCTAGACACTAATTTCACGAACTCTCACTAACTGAGAAACGAACTTCACGAACTCCGCCAATTGATCAGCCGCATTCGTGATCATTCGTGTAATTCGTGTCTCTCTCTGTGCAATTCGTGTCCTTAGCCGCGCAACACGGCTACCAAATGCCGAAGTTCGCCCTCAACATCGCCAGGTTGTGCCACAGTGTGAGCGATCTCCTCGCGCAATAGCACGCGGTAGCGCTGACGAAGCCGATGAAATGCCTGCTTCACCGCGTTCTCAGTCATGCCCAATTCAGTAGCGATCTCAGCTTGTGTTGGCCGTCCACGTTCGCCTACGAGGAATTCCTTCAACTGGTCAAACAACGCCGCATTGCCCGCTCCTTGGTACTCAGATTCCAGTCGACCGAGCACTTGTTCCAGCACCGCCAAGGCCCAGTGGCGCTCGTAAAGCCGGTCAGCGCTCAGAGTTTCCGCGAGCTCGAAGTCGGCGGCCTCTGACTCGAGTAGTTCGTCCAACGGGATATGCGGACCGCTTTCGTAGCGCTTGACTCCGCTGGCGCGGTG
>QHOX01000013.1:25102-27855 GCA_003219465.1 Verrucomicrobiota bacterium
ACGTTTGAGCGACACAAGCAGGTAAGAACGCAAACGTCCCTTCTCGCGCCGAACCGTATCTAAATTCCTGTGTTCGAGCAGACGCGCGAAAAATTCCTGAACCAGGTCCTGCGCTTCTTCTCGTCCAAGCCCGTGTCGCCGGACAAATCCGTAAAGAGGTCGCCAATAAGTGCGACACAGTGTTTCGAGTGCTCTCTGTGCAGCGGGCGTTTCGCCTTGCGCCTCCAAGACTACACTCCAATGAGTGGTGGTGAATTGCATTCCGCCACCATTGGCGCTCTGGATTGCGGCCGATCCGTTCATAAACCAATGCTCCACGTCTTCCCCCTAAGAACGACTCCGTCGGCATTCTGGCGAAAAGTGCGAAAGAAAAGCAAGTAATTTGAGTGCGAAACACGACAGGTTACGCGCTCGAGCAGCGAGCTCGTTCCGGCGCTATGATTAATCAGTCTAAATCGAGAACGCGTCGGCGACCAATCGGGCTTGCTCGCGCTTGTGGCGGGCGAGTGCGCCGACGGCGGGACTGGCGCTGGCCTCGCGTCCGGCGTAGGCGATTTCGGTGCAAAAAAGTGTTCGCAACCGCGGTTCAATGAAAGTCCAGGCGCCCATGTTTTCCGGTTCTTCCTGACACCAAACGAACTTCGCGTTCTTTGGAAATGGTTTGAGCATTTCGCGCAGCTTTTTTTCCGCCAGCGGATAAAGCTGCTCGATTCGAATGATCGCGGCATTGTCAATATTCCGCTCGCTTCGGTACTTGAGCAGGTCGTAATAGACTTTGCCCGAGCAAAAGATGATGCGCTTCACCTTGTCGGGTGGACCAGCTTCGGGCGAGCCGAGGATTTCGTTGAATCGGCCATGGACGAATTCCTCCGCGGGTGACGACGCATACTTCGCACGCAACAAACTCTTCGGCGTTGCGATAATGAGCGGCTTGATGAAATCGCGTTTCATCTGCCGGCGCAGCACATGAAAATACTGTGCAGCGGTCGTAAGATTGCAGACCTGGATGTTGTCATCGGCACACTCCTGGAGGAAGCGCTCAATTCGAGCACTCGAATGTTCCGGCCCCTGGCCTTCATAGCCATGCGGGAGCAAGAGCACAATCCCGCTGGGTTGTTGCCATTTCGATTCCGCTGACACGATGAACTGATCAATGATTGTTTGCGCGGCATTGATGAAATCGCCGAATTGCGCCTCCCAAAGGCCAAGCATTTTTGGATACTCAAGCGAGTAACCGTAATCGAATCCGAGCACGGCAGCTTCAGAGAGCGGGCTGTTGTAAATGCAGATGCGCGCTTGCTTTTCAGCCAGGTGCATCAACGGCACGTACGGTTTGCCCGTCTTCGCGTCGTAAAGCACTGAGTGCCGCGTGCTGAATGTGCCGCGCGAACTGTCCTGACCCGATAATCGAACCGGAATTCCCTCAAGAAGCAGCGACCCAAACGCGAGCGCTTCTGCGTAATGCCATTCATACGGCCCGCCGTCCTCGAAGACTTTGCGCTGATGATCGATCACGATGCGTTGGATTTTCGGCTGGACTTCGAAACCGTCCGGGACACGCGTGAGACCGTCGACAATCGTTTTCAGCGTTTTCTCGCTGATAGCCGTGGCCTCAGACTCGCTCGTGTATTCAGGTTGAAAGATGGCCGTTGATTCCCTGAATTTGGCTTTCTGATTCGCTTTGCGTTTTTCGATCGCGTTCACCTCGTCCCGCGTCATTTCCAATCGCAAGGCGAACTCGGTCTCCAGCGAAGCAGCGTCGTCTTCGCTCAGCGTTCCGGCATCGAGCAACTCGCGTTTATAAAGCTGCGTGACAGACGGACGTTTCTCGATCTTTGCGTAAAGATCGGGCTGTGTGAAAGACGGTTCATCGCCTTCGTTGTGGCCATAGCGCCGATAGCAATACAAGTCGATCACCACGTCTCGCCCGAATTTCTGGCGGAAATCGAACGCCAAATCGCTGACAAACTTCACCGCGAGCGGGTCATCGCCGTTCACATGAAAAATCGGAGCCTCGATCATTTTGGCGATATCCGTGGCGTAGCGGGATGATCGCGCATCTTTCGGAAGCGTAGTGAAGCCGATTTGGTTGTTCACCACGACGTGAATAGTGCCGCCAGTGCTGTAACCGTGTAACTGCGACAAATTCAGCGTCTCCGCCACAATCCCCTGCGCGATGAACGCCGCATCGCCGTGCACGAGCAGCGGCAAGACCTTTTTCCGGTGCTCGGTATCGCCGCGGATTCGTTGCCGGGCGCGCGCTTTCCCTTCGACGACTGGATCGACAGCTTCCAAATGGCTCGGGTTCGCCGAGAGTCGGATCTCGATTTCCGCGCCCGAAGCGAGCCTGCGCACGGCCCGATAACCGAGATGATATTTCACGTCGCCATCGCCGGCGACCAAATCGGGAATGTAATTCTCGCTAAACTCGGTGAAGATGACCTTGAGCGATTTGCGCAGGAAATTCGCAAGCACATTGAGCCGTCCGCGATGGGCCATGCCCATGCAAATCTCCTCGACCCCGCCGTCCGGAGATTTGTGCAGGATTGTCTCCAGAGCGACCATCAGCGTTTCCGCTCCCTGTAACGAGAAACGTTTTTGTCCGACGTAGCGGGTATGCAGAAAAATCTCGAACGACTCGGCTTCGAGCAGCGCCCGCAACAGTGCGACTTGCACCGCACGAAGCGTTGAATGTTTGTGCGGACGTGTTTCCAGTCGCTGCCGGATCCATTTGCGGACGCGTGGGTCCTGAA
>QHOX01000277.1 GCA_003219465.1 Verrucomicrobiota bacterium
AGTCACATTCGTTTTTCAATCGGTCCTTGCTCGAATGTGCCAATTACATGGTGGTAGAGCGCTTCATAACTGGGGAGAATTCGATCTGCGGAGAAGTGTTTGAGTGCGCGAGTGCGGCCTCGTTCGCCGAGTTCTCGCGCCAGATTCGGAAATTCAATGAACCTGTCCAATGCAGCAGAAGCCGCGGTCACATCGGCGAAAGGATATAACGGACCAGAATCGCCGATGACTTCCGGAATGCCACCAACGTTGAAGGCGACGACAGGTTTCCCGTAAAACATCGTCTCAAGAATGCTTAGACCAAAGCTTTCGTATTCCGATGTGTAGAGTCCCGCATCCGCGGCCTGTAAATACTCGTCCACCACAGCTGTGTTTTGCCGAACAATCACAACATCCCGAATTCCTAATTCGTCGAGCATTGGCTCGTAAGGATCAAAAGGGCCGCCTGCTAGAATGAATAATCGAAGGCGCTGCCGATTCTTCGACATCGCGATCGTGCGCAACAGTAGATCGATGCGCTTCACGGGTCGCAAACTCGACATGTGCAGCACAAGAAACTTGTCGGTGACGTCCAGATCGCGTCGGACCTCATCCCGGCTTCGCTTCGGTTTATTCGGAGTGAAGAAATTCGGAATGACTTCAATCGGTCGTTTCAAACCGAAGATCTGCTGTGTTTGATTCCGGAGACTTTCCGAAACTGCCGTCACCGCATCGGAGTGCAGAAGGGCGTGCTCGATGGCGGTACGGTAATCGGGATCTTGCCCCAGTAGAGTGGTGTCGGTTCCATGCAACGTGGTGACGATGCGCGGAGCTGACGGGCCTAACATCTGCGAGGCCAAACACGCGGCGAGTGCGTGCGGTACCGCGTAATGAACATGAAAAAGATCGAGCTGCTGGGAACGCGCAACTTCGGTCATCTTCACCGCGAGGGGCAGAGTGTAATCGGGCGATGGAAACAAAGGGTTATGCGCAACATCGACTCGATGGAAATGAAGATTGTCCTGCGGCAGGTCCAGCCGAACCGGTTGCGCGTAACTGAAGAAGTAAACTTCATGACCGCGCCGCGCGAGTTCTGATCCGAGCGCGGTCGCCAAAATGCCGCTCCCGCCAATCAGCGGAAAACACGCAATCCCAATTTTGAGCGGCGCTGATTTCATTGCTCGTCCGTGTAGGCTTTGTTGAAGTCGGAAATTTCATCGCGGTTGATGAATTGCACATTCGGAGCATCCGCCTTGTCGATGTACTGCTGTTCGCTGGCACCGGCGACGTAATGCGTGCATCTAATCACCGATTGCATCCAGCGGAAGCGCGTGTCGCGCGTCGGGCTGATTTGCTCCGGACCGAACTCTGCTCCGGGAATTTCCAGGAATCGGTTGCCGCCTTTGTGGAGCAGGAATTTCCCATCGCGATAACGCGTGCGCACGATCTCTCCTTCATATTGGACGTCGACGAAATAATCTGACACCGCCACAGCACGTGCTCTGAACTCCGGTGCACTGGATCGCTCCACCCGCACGCCTTCCAGCAAGCCCATTCGCCTGTACATCTCGAGACAGAAGTCGGCGACGTTCGAACATTTTGTCTCTCTGAAGTGTGAGACCAGCGCGGGCCGGACATAATTCGGAAGTTGGCGCGCAGTTTTCTCCTGCCATTCCGGCAGGACGCGCTTGGCGTACAACGGCGAAAACTGCTTTTGGATCCGATTCTCGAACTGAAAGTTCAGAGCTACTTCCCTGTTGCTGTGTTGCTCTCGCAGAATCGTAGTCGTCTCACGCGGGTCATGATCACTGTCGTGAAAGAAAAAGACGATTTCTCCGCCGATCTCTTTTTGGAGCCGGCGCGCCGTCAGAATCTTAGCGAATAAAAATCGCTTCGGAAAAAATCCGCACGGTTGCTGGCCGAAACAAATAATCGGGTGATGCATCGCTCCGAAGAACCTTCATACCCCAGCGGGAGCTTTAGTGCTGCGAAAGATAGTCTGTTGCAGGACCGGCGCCACGATTAGGACGGCGGCGCATCCAATAAAATTGTACCAGAGATAACCGATGTTCGTCATACCAAACAGGATGAAGACGAGTGCCTGGGCAATGATCGCGGCGAAAAACACCGCCGACCCTGTAACTCCGCGAATGAAGAAAGCTGCGAGGAATAAGCCGAGGATGCTGCCATAGAACACGGAGCCGAGAATATTGCCGGCTTCGATGAGATTTTCGACCAGGCTGGCAAATGAAGCGACTGCGATGGCGACAAAACCCCACGCAGCCGTCAGCGCTTTCGCGGCGATGACGTAATGATGATCGCTCGCGTTCGGGCGAATCAACGGTCGATAAAAATCGACGGCTGTGGTGGTACCGAGAGCATTCAGAGCTGCTGCAGTCGCTGACATCGTGGCGCACAAGATCACTGCGATGAGTAATCCGACAATCCCATGCGGCATCTGTTGAAGAATAAAAGTAATGAATACGTAATCCGATTCCTTGCTCTTCGGATCCACGCCCGCTTGCACGAGAACTGTCTTGGTTTGATCGCGCAGGTCACGCGCCTGCGCCTCGAGCTCATGCAGCCTGGCCATCGCCATATCGCGCTGGTCCGGCAACGCACTCGAAACAGCGCGAATAGCCGCGCGTTTTTGCGCGAAAACATCATCAAATTGCGTCTGCAACGCGGCTAGCTGCGTCGCGTAACCGTTCTCCGCCGCACGTTGATACGCTGGCTGATTGAAATAAACCGGTGGTTTTTCGAATTGATAAAACATGAAAACAATCGCGCCGAGCAACAGGATGAAAAATTGCATCGGCACTTTGACCGCGGCGTTGAAGAGCAAGCCGAGACGGCTCTCTTTGAGCGAGCCACCCGCCAGATATCGTTGTACCTGCGACTGGTCCGCTCCGAAGTAAGATAGCGCGAGGAAAAAGCCGCCGATCACGCCCGACCAAAATGTGTAGCGCTTGTGCGGATCGACCGAGAAACTAACAGCTTCGAGTTTGCCCATTTTACCGGCGACCGACAGCGTGCTTTCAAACGACAGATCGGGCGACAGCCTGTAAACCGCGACCGCGAATGCAATCGCCATGCCGACCAAAATCACGATCATCTGGTAACGTTGCGTGATGCTTACAACCTTGGTCCCGCCTGCGACGGTGTAGATCATAACGAGTCCGCCCGCGAGCCAGATGGTCAGATTTAAGCGCCACCCGAGCAAGGCGGAGAGAACAATGGCAGGCGCGTAGATCGTGATGCCAGCAGCGAGACCTCGTTGCACGAGAAACAGGAACGCGCCCAGTAGCTGGGTCTTGCGATCGAATCGCTGGCCGAGGTACTGATACGCCGTGTAAACTTTCAGCCGCTGATAAATCGGAACGAAGATTGCGCACACAACGATCAGCGCGAGCGGTTGCCCAAAATAATTCTGAATGAAACCTATGCCGCTCTCATATGCTTGGCCCGGGATGGAGAGAAACGTGATCGGCCCCGCCTGCGTCGCGAGCACCGATAATCCGATGGTCGCCCATCCAATACTCGCATCGCCCTTGAGATACTGGCGTAACGAGGCGCTGCCGCGGGTGCGCCACAGCCCATAAATCGGGATCGCCAGAATCGTGGCGATGAGAACAACGTAATCGAGCCGGTTCACGAGAACCGGAGAGTGAAGAGATAGAGGAGCACTATCTCCACTGTAAAAATTGAAAGCGCCACCGTATAGGCTTTGGGCCAGGAAGTAT
>QHOX01000064.1 GCA_003219465.1 Verrucomicrobiota bacterium
TGGACTCGATGCGGTGCAAAAAGTCGCGAACAACCTCGGCATCGCTCAGAATGTTCCGCGTGGGCCCGCCACCTACATCGGTTCGTTCGAGACGAACCTGAAAGATTTGACTGCCGGTTACACTGTTTTCCCCAATGCCGGTGTGCGCAAACAGGCGTACATCATCGAGCGAATCGACGATCAGCAACACAAACCGATATATCTTGCGGCGCACATCAGTTCGCAGTCGATCGACTCGGGTGCGGCGTGGATGACTTCACAAGTGATGGAGGACGTGTTGACCAAAGGCACAGCTGCCAGCGCACGCTCGTTAGGCTTTAAATTACCGGCGGCAGGAAAGACTGGCACGACCAACGATTACAAGGACGCCTGGTTTGTAGGGTACACTAGCACGCTCACCTGCGGTGTGTGGGTTGGGTTCGATCAGCCGACCACGATTGTCGCGCACGGTTACGGTGCCGCCCTGGCATTGCCGGTCTGGACCCAGGTGATGAACAAAGCCTCGCGGCATTATCCGGCCGATCCGTTGCAACCGACGATGCCAATCCAACGGGCGACGGTGTGTTCGATTTCCAATCAACTCGCCACCACCGGTTGCATGGCAGCCGGTACCGCTTACGACGTCGATCTC
The DNA here is from genome assembly GCA_003219465.1 of Verrucomicrobiota bacterium. Taxonomy (GTDB): domain Bacteria; phylum Verrucomicrobiota; class Verrucomicrobiia; order Chthoniobacterales; family UBA10450; genus Udaeobacter. Next base: position 632 of record QHOX01000064.1, read on the forward strand.
CCCGTGAGCAGGATCCCGGTTGCTGCGTGTCAGGTGCATGGCGGTTCGCAATGGCCGTTCGCGCAGCAGCCACCTAACGTGCCCTCAAGGGCAGGCGATCTCCCAGGTCGTGTCTTCAGATCGTTCCGAAGACTCTTCGGCGGAAGATGAAATGCGCCGCACAAAGATCGCAAGCTCTCAAGGAAGGCATTTCGGCTGCAGCCTGTGTAATGTTTGTAGCTGCGTTTGTGAACCTGGAATCGGCGGTTTGCAGCTGCGGAGAGCTGCCTTGACAAGCAGCCGCGATTTTTGCCAAACTCGGCGTCGCTAAACGGGCTCTGAATCAGGTGGAGGACATTTCCCCGCGGGGGTTCTTCGCCCCTTCCGGACCCGCGAATCGCAGAATCAATCTGACGGGGAAAAAGGAAGGAAAAACCATGAATCCACTTGTTCAACTCAAAACGACAATTCTGCCGCTTCTCATCCCGCTGGTGCTCGTCTGCTTTGGGCTCGCGCCCGCGGCTCAAGCGGTTGACCCACGGTCTTGAATGATCAGTAAATCTGCCGAGACTACACGATCACCACTCTTTGAAGTCACCCGTGTGCTCGCGCGTTTCCATCACGATCCAATGAAAACTCCTACTCAGTTCATCACCGCGATAACTCAACCGGCAACCACCTCGTTTCTGGCGCGACCGGTTATACTCCTGTTGCTGTCTTTTTCGGCCGGGCTTGCGTCCATGCAACCGTGCGCTGCTACTCCCTTTGAATGGGAATACACCGGCAGCCTCAAGACTGCCCGGTTCCACCACACGGCGACGTTGCTCCCCGATGGCAGGGTGCTGGTGGTGGGAGGAGAGCAGGCACATACCCCTCTCGCAAGCGCCGAACTCTACGATCCGGCCACCGGCACCTGGTCAGCAACCGGCAGCCTCAACACCGCGCGAGATTCCCATACGGCAACTCTCCTGCCCAGCGGCAAGGTGCTCGTCGCGGGCGGAAGGGAAACCGACCCCGGCCCCTCTTTAGCGAGCGCGGAACTCTATGATCCGGCCACCGGTACCTGGTCAGCAACCGGCAGCCTCAACACCGCGCGATTGTACCATACGGCAACTCTCCTGCCCAACGGCAAGGTCCTCGTCGCGGGCGGAGGCGAAACCGACCTCTATTCAGCGAGCGCG
>QHOX01000065.1 GCA_003219465.1 Verrucomicrobiota bacterium
CTAGCCAATGGCAAGGTGCTCGTGGCGGGGGGACGTGATTCCCGTTTGGTGGAACTCGCGAGTGCCGACCTTTACAATCGAGCCACGGGGACTTGGTCAGCAACCGGCAGCCTCAACACCGCGCGATACGACCATACGGCAACTCTCCTGCGCAACGGCATGGTGCTCGTGGCGGGGGGAAACCCCGGTGAACTCGACAGTGCCGAACTCTACGATCCGGCGACCGGCACCTGGTCACCCACAGGTAGCCTCAACGACGGGCGAGCGGACGATGTCGAAACTCTGTTGCCCAACGGCATGGTGCTCGTGGCGGGGGGAACCAACTTCGAGATCGACACTGCCGAACTCTACGATCCGGCGACCGGCACCTGGTCATTCACCGGTAGCCTCAACACCATGCGAAAGGACCATGCCGCAACTCTCCTGCTCAACGGGATGGTGCTCGTCTCAGGGGGAGCACTTGCCCACAAGGGTGCTCTCGCGAGCGCGGAACTTTATGATCCGGGAATCGTGGTATCTGGCCAAGGCTCGATCCATGGCCAAGGCGACGAAGCTACTTTCAAATTTGACGCGAAGCAGTCGGATAATCGGCCGACCGGCTCGCTCTCTTTCAGCGATCCTGCGGCTGGTATCTCGATAACTAAAGCGGAAGTTCGGACTCTGACATTCAATGGGAACAGCGCCGACATGGGTGGCACAGCGCGTCTGGGCAGCGGAACGAGAGTCACCTACAGCGTCACCGTAACCGATAACAGCAGCGACGGAAGCACGGATACCTTTTCCATTACTCTAAGTAACGGTTATTCCGCCGGCGGCACCCTCATCACTGGCGACATCCGAATCCACTAAAGGAACTCAGGATGGTGTCATTGATCGGCCTAGCTGACCGCCGACAGGGGAAGGCCATCTCGTGGAAGGGTCCGATGGGCAGTAACGTTCGATGATTCCACGGGATTAAAAGCACGGCCTCCCGAATTTCGTCCGCTGCGTTACAGCCGCAACTTGGGCCGGAATAACGATTTCTTACCGCGTTTCAACTGTTCAAAACGTGATTACCGGAAATCCCGATCTCATTCGGTTTATTCGAGCGGAGCTTGAAAAACAAGGCCCGCAATCTTTCGCCTGGTTCATGCAACAGGCGCTTTATCATCCCGAGCATGGTTACTATTCGTCCGGTCGTTGCGTAATTGGACGTGAAGGCGACTACTTCACAAACGTGAGCGTCGGGCCGTTGTTCGGACAACTGCTGGCCGCGCAGTTCGCCCAAATGTGGGAGCGACTCGGAAAGATGAACAATTTCGTAATCGTCGAACAAGGCGCACACCACGGGCAGTTCGCGCGGGATGTTCTCGACTTCATCCAAAAGCGCGTGCCGGAATTCTTCGATGCCTTGCGCTATCTGATCGTCGAGCCTTTTCCCATTTTACAAGAGCTACAAGACCACACTCTGAAAGCATTCCAACGCAAGCTCGGCTGGTGTTCTTCGATGCAACCATTCAAGGGAGTTCATTTTTCCAACGAACTGTTGGATGCGATGCCGGTGCGATTGGTGAGTGACGGAGTCGAGAAATTTGTTGCTCTCGACGGAGACAGGTTTGTGTTTGTCGAGCGGCATGTTGACGAGGCGATTTTCAATCAAGCTGCACTTCAGTGCATCGACGACGTCGCAGCGAACTTGCAGCGTGGCTATGTGATTGCCATTGATTACGGTCTCTCCGAGGAGAAATCTCACGATTGCGCTCAAGTCCGCGCTCGACATCGCAACCTCGATTCGCCTTTCGACCGAATCGGAGAGGCCGACATCACGATGAACGTCGATTGGAGGAGCATCGTCGAGCGTGCGCAGGCAAACGGCTTGCGCATCGCTGGCCTTACCGATCAACATCATTTTTTGACGGGACTCATCTGCCGGTTTGCCAATGATGACTTGGGTCAATCGCTACTGACTGATTCGCCCAAGACAAAACGCGAATTGCAGACACTGCTCCATCCGGAAATGCTCGGCCGTGCTTTTCAGGTGCTGGCGCTTGCAAAGAATGTCGGTCCCGAGACTAATCCGTTAGCGGGTTTCAAATTCGCGCGCGAGCCGCGCCTTACGTAAGTCGATGTCAGAGAAGACGCGCGCGATTCGTGCGCGGACCGACCGCAACGGAGCCAAGACGTACAAGTTGCCGGCAAGAGCCGCTTATGATTGTCTAGCGACGAGCCATGGCCAGAGAATTCGAGCCGGTGCGTTTCTTTGTGTTGATGGGACTGGCAGCGTTCTTGGTGTGTGGCGTTGCGGTGTTCTGCACTCATCGCGCAGCTCATGGCCGAACGGCGGAAGAACGGGCTGCATATGAAATTGGGGAGAAGGCGGGAGAGCAAGCGCCGCGGGACGCAAAGTTGCCGACAGATGCTGAGTTGAACTCAAAAGTATTTTGAGCAGCAGGGGTCCGGCGATGAGCTCCAAAATCTTTCGCCAGCAGCTGGGCTGCAGGTTCGGAAGCAGGCTTTCGAAAAGGGGTACACCGACGGGTTCAAGAAAACGCATCCCGGGCAGTGAAGCCACCGCCTTTACCGGCTCGCAAGTTTCCCCCCTGGATTCTTTATTGGATCGGAATGCGTTTTTGCCTCGCGGAAGTTAAGTTACAAAATCACGCGCTCGATGTGCGAGTATATATTGAACGAGGGCGGGCGGAGGAATGAGATGAGCGTTTGATTATTCGTACGAGCGAAATCGACTGCGAGAGTCGAAGGGGCGGATACCGCAGCAACAATTGGAATAGCCGCAGCGAGCGCTTTTTGCACGATTTCGAACGATGCGCGACCGCTCACCACAAGAAGGTTGCAATCCAACGGTAGTAATCGGTCTAGAAACGCACGGCCGATTGCCTTATCCACCGCATTGTGGCGTCCGATATCCTCGCGCACAATTTTCAATTCACCTCTCAAATCAAAAATCCCCGCGGCGTGAATTCCTCCGGTTCGCGCGAAATCGCGCTGTGCGCTTCGCAATTTTTCCGGGAGCGAAAGTAACGTGTCGATGTGAATTCGGACATTTGCCGATTTGATCGCGGGAAAATTTTGCCGGACAGCATCGATGCTCGTTTTCCCGCAAAGTCCGCAACTGCTCGAGATCGTGCCGAAACGTTGTGCCGAAATCAGTTTCACTTTTACCCCCGACACAACCTCGACTGTTACAACATTGTCGACCCCGGCGGAGATCTTCGCGATTTGATCGCGGTCCCGAATAATTGCTTCTGAAACCAGAAAACCCGCGGCGAGCTCGTCGTCATGGCCCGGTGTCCGCATGGTTGTGGCGAGGGTTTTGCTGCCGATTCGAATTTCGAGCGGCTCTTCGATCGTCAGGTCGTCGCGCAGATACTCGAGTGACCCGTCGTCTTTTCGGCGGATGATGCTCCCCGGACCGATGCTGTGCGCGTCTTTCATCTGCAACGATTTCAGGTATTGTTGCCGCCGGTGGAAATCTGTCACTTGTACATTTCGCCGGGCCACAATTTTGTCGGTCACCACGGGCGCGAGCCGGACACGCATCCGATGATTGAAACGTCCGAAATAGAATGCGTGGCGGGCCGTGGTATTCGCGGTGATCGGTACTTCGATTTTAAGGACGATTACAAAGGTCAGATCACTTTCTTTTCGATGGAAGTTTTCGATGAACTTTGCAACGCGATGCAACTTCAGGGCTGCTCACCTGCTCTCGCTCGACGGAACGTGATCACGCGCGGCGTTGATCTAAATGATTTGATTGGACAGGAGTTCGAGGTGCAAGGCGGTCGTTTTCTCGGAATGGAGGAGTGCCGGCCATGTTACTGGATGGACGGCGCATTCGCGCCGGGTGCGCAGGAGTTTCTAAAAGGCCGTGGTGGTTTGCGCGCGAAGATTTTAACTGATGGATCCTTGCACTTGACCGCCCACGTGCTCGCCGCCACACAATGACCTTTAGTGCGGTGCTGCTTGCCGGCGGCGAATCTCGTCGGATGGGCAGAGACAAAGCAAACGTTCTCTTTCGCGGAAAACCGCTCTGGCAAGTTCAACTGGAAACACTTCAGAAACTAGAGGCGAGAGAAATTTTTGTTTCAGCGCCCATCGATCCGCCGTGGCGGCCTGACGGTGTCCCTTTCGTGGGGGATGTTGCACCATCACGCGGCCCGCTCAGCGGTCTCGCTGCATCTGTGGATCGAATGAGCACGAGTCATCTGCTAGCGCTCGCAATCGATATGCCGTTCATGACAGAAAATTACCTTCACTGTCTTTGCGATCAGATCGAGCCGGGGCGCGGCGTCGTTCCGAAAATCGGCAGCCGCTTTGAACCCCTGGCGGCGGCTTATCCCCGGGAAGCAGAAATCGATTTTCGCAGCGCACTGGCAGGCGCCGATTATTCACTGCAAACGGTTGTCGGCGATCTGGTCGAGAGTGGAAAGTTGCGAGAGTTACTCGTTACAGCAGAAGACAAGCGATTGTTCATGAATGTGAACGCACTGAGTGATCTGCAATCTGCGTGAAGTTTGCAAGGCGCATCGGCTTCTCCGAAGACGATGTCCATCGCCCGCAGCGCGCCGGACAAAATCATCAACGCTGCTAGCCGGCTTGCTCAGCGTCACAAAGCTGCTCTTGCAAAAATGCCACAACTGCCCGATCTATCCGTCGCGATTTGGGCACCGTATGAAGAGGTCTCTTTCGAAGGGCATAGCTTTATTTTTTTTAGCTCCTGCGTGCGCGTTTGCCGGGATTCACGTGCTGAACCTTTCACACTACGACATGATGCGGCCGGATTTCGCTGCCATGAAACGCCAGGGCATCGTCGGTGTGATTCATGAAGCCACGTTTCCTTCGTTCCAACGCGATGCGAAATATTTCGATCGGCAAATGTCGGCACTGCAGGCAGGCCTGCTCTGGGGCGCGTATCATTACGCGAATGCAAGCGATCCCATTCGCCAAGCCGATCATTTCCTAAGCGTTGTTTCGAATGCCTGGGCGCACGCTAATCCCGCCCTGCGCCCAAGTGCCGGCGTGTTGCTCGTACTGGATTTTGAGAAAAACGGTCATTATCCCGGCGGAACGATGCGCCCGGACCAGGCAGTCGCCTTCGTTGAACGAATTCGCGAGCGCACGGGTGTTTATCCTGGCATTTATTCCGGTGAATATCATCTGGGGCAGGCTCTGAATAGTTCTAAAGTGACCAACGCGCAGAGGAAAACGCTGGCGAATTGCTGGTTGTGGGTTGCCAACTATCAGAAGCAGCCGCGCTCGACAGCTCCATGGAGCTACTGGGCTCTCTGGCAATACACCGGCGACGGTAGATGCGGTCTTCCGCGCTCTTCGTATCCAATCAGCATCGCTAATATGCGCAAGGCGGAACTGAACGTTTTCCGCGGAAGCCGATCTGATCTGGAAGAATTCTGGCAGCGACGTGCGTGGAATCCCGCAGGAGGAAAGCCTCGCCCCGAATCGGAGCGGACGCTCACGGCCGAGTTGTAAATCGAAGGCGTTTTTCCGATCGCCGTAGCGGTTGGAGAGCCAGCGCTCCTCATTTTTGGATGCCGCGCTTTGTCGTAAGGTAGACCGCAAAACTCCCGAGCCAATGGCCGCCTTCGTAATGCGCACCGGTCACTGCTGCCAGTCCCGCGCGCCTATGCGCTTCTGCAGCCGCTTCGAGCGCGGGTCGGCGTGAGTCCTCGTTAGGCAAAACCGAGGCGATTCCCTCCAGCATCCACGCGCGGCTCAGGTTTAGCCCATCCAGATGCGCGAGCTTCGGGTCGCTCGGATCGGGCGAAACTGTGACGGGCAGCCAATTCGCAGTCGCCGTTCTCGGAATTTGAGGCAGAAATTCCGTGAGCCATTTTGCGAACTCAGCTTTCGTCAAGACGCGACGCATCACGTCGGCTTCGCCTAGGCAGGGCGAAAGAAAATCTTCTCCCGACGGTTCGTACGCGAGCGGGCAATTCTTGTCCGCCGAGAAAAATTTTCGTGCTGAATCAGCGGCAAGTTTAACTACTCCTTCATCATTTTTGCCGTGTGCATAATCGAGAATAAGCCCGAGCGCGAAGGCGGTTTGATCGTGCTCGCCGATACGCACCGGATGCGAGAGTTTTGGCAGCCACGTTCTCAGTCGCTCAACAGCGACGTCTTCGAGCGGCTTCAAATCTGCCAACATCTCTTGCGCCTGCGGATCATCCCATTCACGCAGCTCAGCGCAGAGTTGCAACAGCCACGCTAATCCGTATGGCCGTTCGAAACTCGCGCGGCCGTCTCCTCGTAAATATGCCGCTTCAGCCTTCAGATTTTCAGCGGTGAGGCTTTCCTTCAAAGCGTCGCGCGCGGCTTTTGCGAATGACGCGTCTGGAAACGTGCGCAATAACCGCACCAGCAGCCACTGTCCATGCACCGACGAGTGCCAATCGTAACACCCGCAAAAGGCAGGCGTCAGTTTCCGTGGCGGTGCCACATCGGCGTCGCTGTTCAGAACGTGACTGATCTTGTTCGGGTATTCCTTGTGCACACACGCCAGCGCCAACTTTGCAAATCGTTCGGCCGCGGAAACATCAAATCCTCCGGCCGACGGATTCGCGTCGGCGATTTTCTGAAGAGCAGCGTCTTCAGCCGCGACGCCCATCAGCGGGGCTGCCAGTAAGGCGCACACAAGATTCTTCAAACGTGGAGGATGAAGCGTGACGGCCACAGCGGCTACAATCACGCTATCGCTTCGCTTCGTAAAGATAGAAGGATTTTCCACGGATCGCGCGACCGTTGTATTCGCGTAGGGCAACCGCTAGAGTGGCGCGCATTAGCCAGGTCGCATGCCATGGATTCGCTCGATTACTATAAAATCGAAGAACTTCTGACGGACGAGGAGCGCATCGTTCGTGACCGGGCGGCGCAGTTTGTGCAGGAGGAAGTATTGTCCGAAGTCGTTCCGTGCCATCGCGCTGCCAAATTCCCGGAACATCTTATTCCGCGCATGGGCGCGTTGCGCTTTTACGCTCCGTACCTGAAAGAGCACGGCTGCGCCGGTCTGAGCTATACGGCGTACGGACTCATCATGCAGGAACTGGAACGCGCCGACTCCGGCGTTCGCTCATTGGTGTCGGTGCAGGGCGCGCTCGCAATTCAGGCGATCCATTCATTCGGCTCGCCGGAGCAACACACGCGATGGTTGCCCGGATTGGTGTCGGGGGAGCGCGTGGGTTGCTTCGCGTTAACGGAACATGGACACGGCTCAGACCCGGGCGGCATGGAAACGCGCGCCACACGCGACGGTGATCATTACATTTTGAACGGCAGCAAACGCTGGATCGGCAATGCATCTATCGCGGACGTCAAAGTTGTTTGGGCGAAGGATGACGACGGCCGTGTCGGCGGATTCATAGTAGAAAAGGACGCGCCGGGATTTCGCGCGCGAGATATCGAGGGAAAGTTCAGTCTGCGCATGTCGCGCACGTCGGAGTGCTGGTTCGAGAATTGCCGGATACCTGTGGAGAACCGCCTGCCGAACGCGTCGGGGCTTCGCGCGCCCTTGTCGTGCCTTTCGTATGCGCGTGTTGGAATTGCGTGGGGCGTCATTGGCGCGGCGATTGATTGCTACGAAACAGCGCTGGCTTACGCCAAATCGCGAGAACAATTCGGCCGGCCGATTGCCAGCTTCCAACTCGTGCAGCAAAAACTTGTCTGGATGGCGCAGGAAATTACCAAGGCGCAGTTACTGGCGCTGCGTCTTACGCGCCTGATGGAGGCGGGCTCGTCACGTAGTGCGCAGATCTCGATGGCGAAACGCAACAATGTTTGGGTGGCGCTGCAATGTGCCCGCAAGGCGCGGGACATTCTTGGCGCTGCTGGCATTACCGATCAATATTCCCCTATTAGGCATCTCATGAATCTAGAGAGCGTCTCAACCTACGAAGGCACGCATGACATTCACACACTGATCGTCGGGCGCGATCTTACGGGGTTGGACGCGTTTGTCGGGTGACCTAAATTCGATCGCGAGCCCGGGGGGCATGATGCGAGGTCTCTCGCTTCGCTCGGGATGACAGCGCAGATAGATTGGTTAAGCTAAAGCATGAGCGAGTCAGTTTACATTCTCGGCGGCGGTCGGACCGATTTTAAGCGCAACCTGAAGAAGGAAGGCAAAACCATCCGGCATGTCATTATCGAGGCCGGCAAAAAGGCGATCGACGATGCGAAGATCGATCCGAGCGAGATTCAGGCGGGCGCGGTTGGCAATTTCAACGCTGGCCAGTTCACGAAGCAATTGCAACTCGGCGCGTTTATTCCGGAGATCGATCCGAAATTGCGCGGCATCCCGACAATGCACACGGAAGCAGCGTGCGCGTCCGGAGCACTGTCGGTGTTGTTAGGCGCGGAATGGATCATCGGCGGATTTTATGACGTCGTGCTCGTCGTTGGCGCGGAGCAGCAGAAAACGATGTCGGCGCTCGACGGTTCTGATGTGCTCGGCGCGGCTGCCGACTATCACAATGAAAAGCCGGAGTACGGAGATTTCATGTTCCCGAAGTTGTTCGGGCGGATCGCGCAGATTTACATAGAGAAATACGGCGCAACCGAAGCGGACTTGGCGCTTGTGGCGTGGAAAAACTATGCGCACGCGAAACTGAATCCCCTGGCGCAAATGCGCGACGCTGACCTCACTCTCGATTCCGCATCGCAAGTTTCCGATAAGAACCCGCACGTAGCGCCGCCGCTGAAAGTTTCCGATTGCTCGCAGATCACCGACGGAGCGGCATCGATAGTGCTCGTCTCCGGGAGATATCTGGACAAGATCGGCCGTGACAAAAACAAAACCGTCCGGCTGTTCGGCTATGGCCACACCACCGATTATCTGCCGCTCGACAAAAAAGATGCGCCAACTTTTTCCACTGCACGCAAAGCTGCGGAGAAAGCTTTCGGAATGGCGAACCTGACGCCGCGCGATCTCCACGGCGCCGACGTTCACGATTGTTTTTCCATCACAGAAATTGTCGCCTACGAAATTCTCGGGTTCGCGGAGCCTGGCAAGGGCGTCGACCTTGTGAAAAGCGGGGCGACGACGCTGCCGGCGGTGCGTCCGGAAAAATCCAAAGCGCCGTTCCAAATTCCAGTGAACGCAGGAGGCGGCCTGATCGGTGACGGCCATCCTGTGGGCGCGACGGGCGTTCGCCAGGTGTTCGAAGCTTATCAACAGCTGACCAAACAAGCCGGCGCGCGCCAGATCGAAAACGCGAAGCGGTTTCTCACGTTCAATATGGGCGGGAGCCTAACGACTTCGGTCGCCATGCTCTGGGGCCGCGATTGATCGCGTACTGAAAGATTGAAACGATTCCGAGCAGGAGTAGGCCACGGACCTGGCGATCCAAATGAAGGTTCCATTTACACTTGGAGAAGTCGGCCACTTTGGACTGGCTGTGCGCGATCCGAAGAAGAGCGCCAAATGGTTCGAGCGCGCTTTGGGATTGCGGAAGGAATTCGAATTCGAAAACGGTGTGGCGGTTGGAAACGACTATGTCACGATCGCGTTGTTTAAAGGAAAGCCGTCACCGGAAACGATTGATCACATGTCATTTCATCTACCGGACATGGCGACGCTGCGAAAAGCGTTGGCTCATCTGAAGAGCATCGGCGTCGATATTGAAGATCCGGGCAACGAAATCGGTCCGGAAGCCTGGGGGTCGAAAAACATGGGCCTGTGGTTTCATGATCCCGATGGCTATCGATGGGAGCTGAGCGTGCTCGGCGGCGAATAGGTTCCTTGAAGAGTGATCGCGGATTGCTCACGTTGCGTCAACGTCACCGTGAATGAACAGCTCCACGACCACCGTTGCTGAGAGTAATGCGTTCGTAACGACTTTCGATCTGTCGCCCACCTGTAGCGGCCCACTGCATGGACTGCGCTTTGCTGTTAAAGACACAATTGATGTGGCCGGCTTCAAAACAGGTTGTGGTAATCCGACCTGGCGTGATTCCCACCCCGCCGCAGTAGTCCACGCGGTGTGCGTAGAGCAACTTTTGCGTGCGGGCGCCCACTGCGTTGGCAAAACCATTTCGGACGAACTGGCTTTCAGCCTTTCGGGTGAGAATCACTTTTACGGCACGCCTCTCAACGCGCACGCGCCGGATCGTGTGCCGGGTGGGTCATCGAGCGGATCGGCTTCCGCCGTTGCGTGCGGTTTAGTGGATTTCGCGTTGGGAACGGATACGGGCGGCTCTATCCGCGTTCCAGCAAGCAATTGCGGAATCTGGGGCTTCCGGCCGTCGCATGGCTTCGCATCGGTTGCTGGGGTGAATCCACTGGCGCCATCGTTCGACACCGTCGGCGTCCTCGCGCAGAGCGCTGACGTGCTGGCAAAGGTTGGACTCGTTTTGTTGGCTTCCGCACCGGCTTCTCCCAAAAAGCAACCGACGATTCATTTGATCCGAGAGGCGTTCGCTCTTGCCGACGCCGACGTTCAGGAAGCTTTGTCGGAGCCGCTGCGGCGGCTACGCGAAATATTCGGCGGTGCCGTGCGGGAGTCGTCGCTGAGAGAGCTGGTCGCTGATGACGCTGGACATAGTTTCGCGACATGGGTCGACACCTTTTGCGTGATCCAATGGGCGGAGATCGAGAGTTGCCTTGGCGCGTGGATCGCTAGCGCCGGGCCGGAGTTTGGCTCCGAAATAGCTGCCAGTTTTCAATTGATGGAGCAACTCGATCGGCGACGCGTCGCGGAGGCGGTGCAACGACGTGAACAATATTTTCGAAGTCTGGACCAGTTTGTCGGACCGGACGATCTTTTGTGCATCCCCACAACACCCGTGCTCGCTCCTCACAAGGGCGATCCACCCAGACGGAGTTCGAGTGGAAGCGGCTATTATCCTCGCACATTATCGCTGACGAGTATTGCAGGGATCGGACGCCTGCCGCAAGTGTCGCTCCCAATCGCCGACGCGGACGGCGTACCAGTTGGCTTGTCGTTACTCGCAAGGCATGGACAGGATTCACTCTTGTTGGAAGCAGCGAAGAGGACCGAAAAACAAGTCTGCAGTTGAACGACTTCTAGGCGGCCTCGTCACATCGCCCTTCCCGAACCGTTCATCAACGTGCGTAGCGCACGACCAGGTGCCTGCGTTGACACGGTATTCGAGGGTCTTAACTTTTTTGTCCACCACAAAATGAACACTTTTGCCTCTGAGAGTGGGGACGGAAAAGACTTCGTTTCGCATGCGCCTGGCTATTGGTCGGACACGGTTCCGGAACTCTGGAACGATTGGAAATGGCAGCTCAAAAACAGGGTTACCACCCTGGCGCAACTCGAGAAACATCTGGAACTGAGCGCCGAGGAGCGCAGCGGCGTTTTGCTGTCCGGCGACAAACTCGCGCTGGCCGTTACGCCACACTTTTTTAATCTTCTGCCCGCAAACAATCCGGATGACCCGATCAGGCGTCAGGTCGTTCCGCGGATCGAGGAAACTTGGACGTCTCCTTACGACATGGCCGATCCATGCGGCGAAGATTCGCACATGCCTGTGCCCGGTTTAGTGCATCGATATCCAGATCGTGTCCTATTCCTGGTGACGGATCGTTGTGCGAGTTACTGCCGCTATTGCACTCGGAGTCGAGTGGTTAGCGGAGTTGGCGAACAGGAATTGCACACGAATTTTGAGGCGGCGTTCCGTTATCTTGAAGCACACACCGAAGTGCGTGACGTGCTGTTGAGTGGCGGCGACGCTTTGATTTTTAGCGATGACAGGCTCGAGAAGCTGTTGTCGCGGTTGCGCGCGATCAGGCACATCGAATTTCTCCGCATCGGTACGCGGGTGCCGATTTTCCTTCCGCAACGAATCACGCCTGAGTTGTGTGCAATGCTGGCGAAATATCATCCGCTCTGGATGAGCGTGCACGTAAATCATCCGCGTGAGCTCACCATCGAGGTAAAACACGCGTTGGAGCGTCTCGCCAACGCCGGCATTCCGCTGGGCAACCAGAGTGTGTTACTCGCAGGCGTCAATGATGACGTTGAGACCATGAAGACTCTCGTGCACAAGCTGCTGATGTGCCGCGTCCGCCCCTATTACATTTACCAGTGCGACCTGATCAATGGCTCCTCACACCTGCGCACGTCGGTTGCTAAAGGCATTGAGATCATTGAGGGGCTGCGTGGCCACACCACAGGTTACGCTGTGCCTCAGTTCGTCATCGACGCTCCCGGCGGCGGCGGCAAAGTGCCGATCAATCCCGGTTACATTCTCTATCACGACAACGAAAAAATCGTGATCCGGAATTACGAAGGGAAAATTTTCGAGTACCCCGAGACCGGGAACGAGAACCTGCAGTTCGCGCCGCAGCGCGAGTACCACGACGAGTATCTCTACTCGTAGGTGGTTGTCATTCCGACCGGAAGTCGAGAATGGAGCGGCCGGGGAAGGCCGTGACATGGACGGGAAAGGCGACAACCTGAGTGAGCGGGAACTGAGGGAATCAAATCTCTGGATTACCGGGGCCCGTTGCGCCTTCTGTAGGTGCTCTTGGCGCCGGGCGTCACAGGGCTCTTCTTTTGTAATTTCTTTTGTGCTCGACTGTTGTGTAAATTTTAGGCTTGCGTATTAAAGATCGCGGCGTGTAAAGTCCCGCATTTTCGTTCCACTCCAACCATTTCAGTCATATGAACCAACGCTTAATTTCGGAAATCGGCCGCACCCAGCGGCTTGACATTATCAACTCCCTCAAGCGCACCAAGGGCATGTCTGTCAACGAGCTCGTGGAAAAGATGGGCATGAGCTACATGGGTATCAAACAGCATTGCATCACCCTGCATCGCGACGGGTATCTGGATACCTGGCGACGACCGCAAAAAATGGGCCGACCGGAGATGGTCTATCGTCTTACGCGCCGCACGCATGATCTTTTTCATGCCGACAGCCACCAGTTTACGCTGGACTTATTGAAGGCAGCCGAGGACATCTACGGACCGAACGCGCCGGAGAAGTTGCTTTACAGCGTATTCAAAAAGAAGACGGCGGCGCTGAAAGCCAAGGCGAAGGGAGAGACCGTCGCGGAACGCGCGAAATGGCTTGCGCACGTCCGTGACGCGGAAGGCTACATGTCGCAGTTCATCAACAACAACGACAAAGATGGCGGTCCTCATATTCTGGAATGTCATTCGCCAATCCTGAACGTGCTGGAGCAGTACCCGATCATTGGCCGGTTCGAGCAGGACATGTTCGAAGCAGTCCTGGGCACGCGTGTGCGCCGGGAGGTGATTCGGAACTCCGGCCTGTACGAGTGCGCGTTTCAATTCGCGGCATAGACGGCGTCAGAACTATGTCTCTGGCATAGTTAGTCTCGTAAGCCGCGCGGCTGCGGTCACCGAGAGGACAAATCGCAGCGCGAAGTCCGCGCCAACCGGATTTGTTCTTTCGCTCGATGTGAATCTCGGTTGATTGGTGGCGCATGGCCCGGGCTTTTCCATCGGTTGTGATCGACAACGTGCAGCCGCTAATTGATAGCGGCCGTTACCCGATCAAGCGGGTAGTGGGCGAAGATCTGGTTGTCGGAGCCGACATTTTCAAGGATGGCCACGACGTGGTTGCGGCAGTTCTGAAGTGGCGTGTTGTTGGGCAGCGGGCGTGGCGTGAAACGCCGATGGTTTTTGTTGATAACGATCGCTGGCGCGGCGTGTGCACCCTCTACGATCAGGCCATTCACGAATACACAGTCGAAGCTTGGACTGACACATTCCGCAGTTGGCAGCAAGAGTTCGTAAAGAAATTTGCAGGCGGGGTCTCCGATCTGCGAAGCGAAGCGTTGGAAGGCGCGGCAATTGTAAAAGCGGCCGCCAGCCGGGCGCGAGACCAAGCGGACTCCGCGCGCCTGCGGGAATTTGCCGAGCAAATCGTTACCGGCGCGAATTCAGAAATTCACGCCATCGCGCAGTCAGGAGAACTGGAAGTGCTAATGGCGACCTATCCGGATCGCGCCGATGCGACGCAATACGAACCGGCTCCCCGCGTTGTAGCTGATCGGCTGGCGGCGTTGTTCGGCGCGTGGTATGAATTTTTCCCGCGCTCGGCAGAAGGCCACGGTGATCGCAGATCGACTTTCCGCGACAGCCTGACGCGCGTGGACGACGCGAAAGCGATGGGGTTCGACGTCATTTATTTTCCACCGATTCATCCCATCGGTCGCACGAACCGCAAAGGTGCAAATAACTCCACGACTTGCGAACCAGGAGATCCGGGAGTGCCATGGGCCATCGGCAGTGAGGCCGGCGGACACAAGGCCGTGGAACCTTCGTTAGGCACGCTCGAGGATTTTGACTGGCTCCAAAAAGAAGTTCGCAAGCGCGGAATGGAAATCGCCCTCGATTTCGCGATCAATTGCTCGCCCGATCATCCGTACGTCAAAGAGCATCCGGAGTGGTTCTATAAACGGCCGGACGGCACGATCAAATACGCGGAGAACCCGCCAAAGAAATATGAGGACATCTATCCGCTAAACTTTCGATGCGAAAACTGGCGCGAGCTCTGGGCCGAGATGAACAGCATCGTGCTGTTTTGGGCCGAGCGCGGTGTACGGATCTTTCGCGTTGACAACCCGCACACCAAGCCGGTCGCCTTCTGGGAGTATTTGATCGAAGGCGTTCGCGAGAAATATCCCGACACGATCTTTCTCTCCGAAGCGTTCACCAGGCCAAAGATGATGAAAGCGCTGGCCAGAGCCGGGTTTAACCAGAGCTACACCTATTTCACGTGGCGAAATTCGAAGCAGGAGCTGATCGACTATTTCACGGAGCTTACGCAGACTGAGATGAGCGAATATTTTCGACCGAACCTCTGGCCGAACACGCCCGACATCCTCCCGTTTGTGCTTCAAGAGGGCGGCCGCCCTGCGTTCATGATTCGGGTGCTTATGGCGGCAACGCTTTCGCCGCTTTACGGAATCTACAGCGGATACGAGCTATGCGAGAACGAGGCGTTGCCGGGTCGTGAGGAGTATCTCGATTCCGAGAAGTACCAATTCAAGGAGCGCGATTGGAATGCGCCCGGAAACATCAAGGACTGGATCACGCGCATAAACCGAATCCGGAAGCAGAACCGCGCGCTTCAGATGTACACGAACCTGCGCTTCTATCCCGCCGATAACGATGCGATCTTGTTCTACGGCAAGATGACTCCCGCGCGGGACAACATCATCCTTGTAGTGGTGAATCTTGATCCGTTTCGCAAGCAAAATTCGTTTGTCCACGTGCCGATTGAGGAATTTGGGCAGATGACAAGCGATGAGTATCAGGTGCACGATTTGTTGAATGGTGTGCGTTACACCTGGCGCGGCCGGCAAAATTACGTTGAACTGGATCCCGAAATTCAACCCGCGCATGTTTTTCTGGTGCGTCGCTGAGATGCGCCAGTCCGGAACGAAACCGCAATTGGTTTAAACGAATCTCATCAGATTGCTGTCATGTTGAGCGAAGCGAAACATCTCTGGTCTATTTCCCTCATGAAGGATGCGTCGAATATTGATCCGAGATTCTTCGCTTCGCTCAGAATGACAAGTACGAGATGGTCTCTAGGCTTCCTCTGCCTTTGACCTGTCCGTCGCGCATTTGCATCGGTGAATCGCTCCGCATATCGTTACAAAATTTCCGGCATGAAGATTTGGGTTGTGCTCGTTGTCGCGCTGGGGAGCGCGTCGCCTCTGCTCGCGCAGGAACCTACGCCGCCGCTGGTGCCCCAGCATTCGCAGACGGTGCTGGAGACGCTTGTCAAAGCGGGTCCGGTGATGATTCCGCTGGTTTTATTGTCGATCTTTTTCGTCGCCCTTGTGGTCGTTTACTTCTTGACGATCCGGCGCGGGGCCGTGGTCTCGAGCGGGTACATGGCAACGGCGGATGCGCTCCTGCGTAAACGCGATTATCTCGGGCTGCTCGCGGTTTCCAACCGGCACGGGGAAGCGGTCGCCCGCGTCGTGCAAAAGATGCTGGATTTCACGACTAAAAATCCCCACGCAGATTTCCAGCATGTCCGCGAAATCGCCGAGACGGAAGGAACACGCGTGGCGGCCAGTTTGAACAATCGGGTCATTTACCTTGCCGACATAGGAATGATTGCGCCGTTGCTCGGTTTGCTGGGCACAGTTTTCGGAATCATCCACTCTTTCGGAGCGCTCGGAGCCGATGTCGGGTCGGCGCGTTATGTGGCGCTCTCGCGCGGGATTAGCGAGGCGCTTGTCAACACTGCCGCGGGCCTGGCGATCGGTATTCCGGCCATGATTTTTTACGCTTTCTTCCGGGGCAGGGCGCAAAAGTTGATCTCGGAACTAGAGGCTGCTTCGACGCACGTGCTGGCGTTGCTTTCATTGCAGTATGGCAAACGCGGGGAACGAATGCCTGCGCTGATCGAGGACGAATTGTGACGCGCGATGCGCGATTCGGGATCCGAGATGCAGGATGCGAGAAGCGGTATGAGCTATCGAGATCTTGAGATTTGGAAGCTAGCGCGAGAAGTAGCGATTACTGTGCATCACATGACAGTTCAGAACTTGCCGAAATTCGAGATGTACGAGGAAGGCGGCCAGATTCGCCGCTCCGCGAAATCCATTTCCGCGAACATTGTCGAGGGCTATGGCCGTCGTCGTTACAAGCAGGAGTTCATTCGTTTTCTTGTGTTCGCTCACGCTTCCTGCGATGAGACTATCGATCATTTGGAAGTGCTTTTTGAAACGAAATCGCTAACGAACGAAGTCGTGTATCGTGATTTAAGTACCCAACTCGATCTGCTTGGACGAAAGCTGAACGTTTTCATCGCCAGCGTCGAACGTTCTCATCATATCGATCGCAGAGATATCCCGAATCCCGAATCCCGAATCGCGCATCTCGCCTCATGAATCTTCGTGGTCACGCGCCTTTGCATCATCCTGGCATTCAGCTTGCGCCGCTGGTCGACGTGCTGCTGCTGCTTTTGATCTTTTTCCTGTTGACGTGGAACGCGGCGCGCACTGAGAACGAACTCGACGTGAAGGTGCCGAAAGCTTCGGCCGCAAAGGAGAAGACGGCGCCTATTGGAGACGTTATTGTGAATGTTAAGGCGGACGGCAACGTGGTTGTCAACCGCCGCACCTTGACCGGTCCCGAGCTCCAGGAATTATTGCAGAGCCTGGTTCAAATGAATCCCGAACAAGCGGTGGTGATTCGCGGCGACGAAGCCGGCGCCTACAAAAACATCGTTGAGGTGCTGAACGTTTGCACCGAAGCAGGGGTAACCAACGTCGCTTTCGCCACTGCAAAATGAAAATCAGATGCAGCGCAGCCGGTCTTTGCGGACTGGCGATGCTGCTTTGCACCACGAGCGTCGGCAGCGCTCAATCACAGCCCGAAATACGCCGGGCGCGCCCGGTTGATGAGACGCCCGTCCCGCGCGCTATCCCGATTGAACCTACCGACCGAAGCACGCGCTCCTTAATTGATGAATTTTCGCAGTCACCAGCGCGCGAAGCTGAAGGGGCTGATCAGCGTCAGCTCGAGTACGCCAACGGCCTATTTGCCCGCAAATTGTATGACTTGGCTATTCCGGAATATCAAAAATATCTCGACAACTACCCAGGGCGCACGGGTCGGGCGAACGCGTATTTCTCGCTCGGCGAATGCTACCGAAATCTCCATCGCGACGGGAATGCTCGCACCAACTTGCAGAAGGTGCTCAACGATTACGGCGACAGTGAATTCGCCGGACCAGCGGCATTCGCCCTTGCCGAGATGGCGTTCACAGACAAAGACTACGCAACCGCGCTCCCGCTTTTTCATCGTTCCGCCGGCAAGTCGAAGGAACCAGCGGTAGCGCTTTCAGCGCGTTATTTCGAAGCGCGCTGCCTTGAAGCTCTCGGCAGGAAAGACGAGGCCGCTGATATTTACGCGCAGGTCGCTGAGGCGGGGAATCCAAACCCATATCGCGAAGATGCGCGAGTGACTGCGGCATCTATCTTTGACGCAAGGGGAAAAAAACTCGATGCGCTTAAGCAGTACGAAGCGCTGGCTAACGAAGCACAGAAACCGGCGTTGAAAGCAGAGTGTGCAGTGCGCGGAGGCTTGATCGCGCTCGAACTTGTCCAAGCCGACAGAGGCAAAATGGACAAGGCCATGGCCGACCGAGCCACCACGTTGTTCCAAAAGGGGCGCACTCTGCCTGACGCGGGAAAGTTCCGTGCGCTCGCGCAAGTCGGTTTTCGCCGATTGCAATACCAAACTGGTCAGTATACGCAGTTGCTGGCCGACTATAAAAAGGAATTGGACAAGCTGCCTGAGGCTGCGCAGGCGGAAGTGTTGTTGCTGGCAGCAAACAGTGAACGCCAACTTGGCCATCCCAAGGAAGCGGAGACACTCTATCACCAGATCATCCAAAAGTACCCCGATCGCGAGGAAGCAAAGGACGCCGCTTACCAGCAGCTGATCAACGTTTACAACTCCGATCCGTCGGCGCTCTCCGCCGCGGTGGACCAGTTCCTCGCAACGAACCCCACAAACGAGCGTGCCGATCAGGCGAAGCTGTTGAAAGCCGAGGCGCTTTACAACCAGCAGAATTACACAGAGGCAGCGTCAATATACGGCGAACTGCGCGCGTCTGAGCTTTCTCCACGACTCCGCGCCGAAGCGGCGTACAAACTCGGCTTGTGTCACATCCAGACGAAGAACATTCCCGGCGTGATCGAAGCGTTTACGTACTTCCTGCAGACATTTCCGGACAACCCGCAGATACCCGCTGTTCTGGCTCAGCGCGCTTTGGCATACGAACAAGACAAGAATTACAACTCTGCGCTTACGGATTTAAACATCATCCTGGCCAAGTACCCGAAGGCGCACGAGCGCGAGGCGGCATTGCAGTTGAAGGCTTTGATTCTCGGGCAACAGGACAATACCAAAAGGATGGTCGACACTTTTCGGCAGCTCCTGAAGGAATTCCCCAAGAGTTCTGTCGCGGCGCAGGCGCAGTACTATATCGGCAAAACGGCGTTCGAAGGAAAGGATTACAAGACTGCGTTGACCGCGCTGAATACGGCCCGTCAACTCAACAAGGAGGATTACTACAATCTCGCGTCGGTTCGGATCATCCTTTGCCACTTCTATTTAAAGGATCGGCCTGCGCTCACCAAGGAGGTGAACGCTTTCATGGCTAACAGTCCAGCCGCTAGCGTGCCGCCCGAGGTTTTGGAGTGGCTGGGCATCGAGTATTACAACGAGAAAAATTTCCAGGCGGCGGAAAAATATCTGAGCGCACTTCGAAAAGTCGATAACGCAGGCAAGGTTAAACCGGACTACTTATTTTATCTCGGCGACGCGGCCACGAAACTGAAAAACTTGCCGGAAGCCGAGGAGGCGTTCGCGAGGTATCTCCAGACTGGCAAAGATCCGGCGGGGAAAGCGAAGGTGTTACTGACCCTCGGCGCAGTTAAGATCAGCGCACATAAACCTGACGAGGCGCAGAAGATCGCCGAAGAAATCATGGCGCTTCAACCCGAAGGCCGCGTAAACGCGGAAGCGCGCCTGCTCGCGGGCGAAGTCCAGTTGGAGCGCGGAAATTTCGCTGACGCCGGCAAAGCTTTCAAAGGCGTCGCTCTGCTTTACGACGATCCAGCGATAACTCCGCGCGCGCTCGACAAAGCCGCGCTGGCATTCCGCCAAGCTGGTAACACCGAAGAAGCCGATCGCCTCTCGCACGAATTGCGCGAGCGCTACCCGAATTACGCCGGCGGGTGAACAATTCTAAATGTGCGTGAAGCGCTCGTAGTATTAAGATCCTCGGCGGAATCGCTGATCTGCTAAAGTCGCAGCCTCGACAATATCGCGCTTGATCGAAGGTCGGAGGTCACCGCGTTCGTGTCTATAGTCAACGTCCAGAAGCAACAACCTTGGGCGGACGAAATAGTCGAATCGGTTGGAAATCTCCGCCCGCGCGATGTAACGAACATGTTGTTGTATTCGTTGCAGTAGCTCCGGAGATGTAAGCGCCAGGTCATCTAGGATGGACTTTACGTCGGCGGCAACACGATCGCGGTATTTCGATTCTGTGCTAGTCACATCACAAATAACTATATTCAAGTGGTCGGTTTTTCGGGCAAGCAAGATGGCTAACCTCCACGCGAGGATAACTGGTAGCTGGTGAAGGCGCCGCAATAGATTGCGCATTGTGTTTGATCAGAGTCAGACAGGCGGTTTCTCGTTTTCTTCTATTTCGCGGCGTTCACAACCGCAATGCCCCAAGGTCCGTCGCCCACTTTGATGCGACGCAGTTCTTTGCGCGATTTTAGATCGACAACGGAGACGTTCTTTGATGCGCCATTGTCGGTGTAACGCTTGGAACCGCTAGGGGTGAAACTCGGAAGAAACATTGTTGGGCGGCAGATTTCGGCGGCTGATTTTGAGTGATCTGAAAAAAGAAGCATCCGGTCGGGCCGAAATTTTCGAATTGTCAGCGACAGTCTCCACTGCAGCGAACAAAAGGAAATCTCCATGAAAAAAAATTCCACTTCACAGTCCGGTCTTTTTAATCCACGCGCCTTCGTGGCTCTTACTCTCTGTTCCGCTGGCGCTTTGCTGGCTATGGTCAGTTTCGGGGCAGACAGAGCAGACAGACCCAGGCCCACCAATCCCACCTTCGGGCATCCGATCATCAGCGGAATTGGCGGGGTTGGTTTCGAGCAGGGCCTGCGGGTAGATCCTTCAAATCCGAGTCGTCTCTACACCAGCGTGCCCGGTTCGCTCTCGTCGGACACGAGTTGGGTCTGGCATTCCCTCGACGGCGGTAAGACTTTCAAATGGGTAGTCGCCGCCACCGCTCTTGAAGGGAAGTACACCACTTGCTTCGGCGGCGGTGATACCGAAACTGGCGTGGACTTGGCGGGGCATCTCTATTTTGCCGACCTGACGCTCGCAAACTTTAGTACCTCGCGCTCGGATGACCAGGGGGCGACGGTTACTTGCAGCAACACCGGGGTCCCAGACGCAGTCGTTGACCGGCAATGGTACACGTTCGACGGCGACCCGACCAACGGCGGCAGCATCTATCTGGCGAATGACGAATTCGCACAAGCCCCCGCACAGTGCGGCTCACCGACGAACTTCGGTCAGAACATCCTCGTCATGTATCGTTCGCCGCTGCCAGGCGGGCAGGCGCTCGCCGGGATCCAATTCGGTCCAGCAAACAAAGTGAGTAACCCCCTTGGTTGCGACGAAGGCATTATGGGCAACAACGAGGTGAGCCCTGTGGCAACCACACTGGGTCAGCCCGACGGCTCCGGCGGATATGTCACGCTCCCGACACCGGTTAAGCATGTTTTCGTTATCCACGATGATGCGCTCCTGAACAGGATTTTGATCGGCCGCTGCTTCCCGGTGGCGTTTGGCCCGCCTGTCCCCAATGTAAGCGATCCGAGCGGCTTGAATTGCGTTGACCTGCCGGTGGCGGACCTTGGCTCGACGAACAAGACCGGCGGGAACTTTCCAACGATGGCAATTGATAATGCTGGCAATCTCTACGCGGTGTGGGAGCAAGCACCTATCGATGACAGCGGTCAGGTGATCGGCGACACCGTGCTGAAGTACTCGTTCTCGACCGATCAAGGCAATACCTGGGCCGCTCCGATTCAAATTGACATATCGGGTTCACCCGTGGGCACGCTCCACAACAACGTGTTTGCGTGGACCGTCGCTGGAGACGATGGACGTGTGGACATCGCCTGGTACGGCACGCCCGGCGTCGCACCGAATCCTTCTAACGGCCCCGACTCCTGCACGGGCTGCGATTGGAGCTTGTGGATGGTGCAGACATTAAACGGGCACGCTGCCACTCCGACCTTTACCGCGCCAATTCTGGCGAGTGAGCACTTTATCCATCGTGGGAGCATGTTCACTCTCATTGGCGGTCAGAACGGCGACCGTACCCTCGGCGATTTTCTGCAACTGCGGATGGGTCCAAATGGTGAGGCGGAAATTGCTTACGCCGATTCAAATAACGTTGACGAAGGCTTTGCTCCGCACGGCATGTTCGTCCGGCAGAACCGCGGCAACGGCTTGCTAGCGGCGAGCTCGCCCGTGAGTATTCCGGGACTGGTACCCTTCAACACCGTGTCCGACCCAAGTGGCGACGGCAAATATGAAGTAAACGGTCTGAGCAGCGCCAACATGCCCCAGCTCGACATCACTAATTCGCGCGTCAGTCTGCTCACCACGGCGCCTTGTTCGGCCGCCGCACCCTGTTATCAGGTGGTGATGAAGCTTAAGAATCTGTCTCTCGCGCCGACAACCGCTCAGGATCCGGACCTTGATTTGGTTTGGCTGACCCAATGGTTCGTTCCATCCACGACGGATCCGAATGGTGGAAAGAATTTCTTCGTCTATGGCGAGTCGTTCAACGGCGCCCCGCTACAGTGCTTTGCTGGTGAAAACGCCGCGCAGGCAGTCGGCGGCGGGGTGACCCTGACATATCCCGGTGTCACCCAACTGGCTGCCGCGAACTGCCAAACGATTACCGGCCGCAACGGCACGATCACGATTGACGTGCCACTCTCCAATGTGAACGAGCCCGATGCGATTGATAACCGGCTGCACGAAGTCACCGCCAGTACGATGACGCTTCAGCAGCCTGCCAACACCGTCCCCCCCGTTTCTGGCATTGGCGGCTCGCTGTTCAACCTGATTGACGTGGCCCAGGGATACACATTCGATCCCACGATGCACTGAAGGAGGTAACCACACTGCGTCTTGAGTTGGCGGCAGTCGCGCCGCTTGTCGCTACTTCGCAGCGCCTACGATCGCGATTCCCCATGGGCCGTCGCCGACTTTGATTCGGCGCAGTTCTTTGCGCGATTTTACGTCCACAACTGAAACGTCGTTGGACGCGCCATTGGCAGCGTAAAGTTTTGTGCCGCCGGGATCGAGTGCAATTCCCCAGACGCGGTTTCCGACGGGAATTGTGGTCGCTACTTCATTCTTTTCCGTATCGATGATCGCAATTGCGTTGCCGCGGCCCGTCGAGACGTAAAGCTCTTTTCCGTCAGGCGGGACGGCGGTGCCCATCGGCAGCGAGCCTGTCGGTAGTTGGATCTTTGAGATCAGGTCGTGCAACCTCGCATCTATCACCGCGACGTAGCCGCCATTCTCACAGGCAACGTACGCGCGCGAGCCGTCCGGTGAAAACGCGACGGAACGCGGTCGTCCGCCGGTTTCAATTTTTGCGATCACACGCTGTTGATCGGGATCAATGGCGAACACTTCGCCTTTTTCTTCGCAGGTCACATATACTTCGCCGTTTGCTGGATTGACGCCGACGCCTTCCGGTTCTTCCGAGACTTTTACTCTGCCGCGCGCTTGCCCTGAGTCGAGATCGATAATCGATGCGCTGGCGTCGTCTTCGTTCGCGATGAAGGCGAATTTTCCGTCTTTGCTGATTGCGAATTGCTCAGGGTCCGACCCAACATGCCAGCGGTCAATTAACTTGCGCGCTGCTGGATCTATCACGCCAAGACCATCGGCGCGTTTGTCCGCGGGCGCGCGATTTTCATCCAAGCCGGGCGCCATTCGCGGCGAACCGCTCAACGTAACAAAGACTCGCCGGCCATCGGGCGTCGCGTGAATGCCGCGCGGCCGTTTGCCTACTGGAAAAATTCCGACCACGCTATCTGTGGCTCCATCAATGACCGTGACATCGCCTGAGCGTTCGTTGCTTACGAAAAGGAGGTAGCTTGGCGATTCGGCGCGGAACACGCCAGCCGCAACGACACAAGAGAAGCAAATGGCAAAGAAACAACGCGTGTCTGACGCGTACATCTCGATGCGACATTGATCAAGCCACGCCGACGAGCGGTAGCGTTGTAGCCGGGATCAGTGATCCCGGCCGCGCAGGGCTCGATTAGATATTCGAATTGGCCGCACATTACCAATTCTGACTACAACATTAGCCACTCAATCTCACCTTGGAACGGCCAGTCATCAGAATTCTTAACCAATCCGGCACGGACCGGATTCTCTTTCACGTAGTCCCACTTCTGGTTGTAGCTCTCGCTGGAGCGCAAAACGTGGTCGAAGAACTCCTCCTGCCAGACGCTTCCGGCAACCTTTAGCTCGCGTGCCATTCGTTTACTGCTCCATTGCTTCCATTTTTGCATGAAGATTGGCAGCGATTTCGCGTCCAGCTCTGCACGACAAAAGAAATGCACATGGTCCGGCATGATGACATAGCGCCCGATCGCCCAGCCGTGGCGATCATCCGCATCGCGCCATTCGTCGCTCAGTAGAGTTGCAATTTGATTTGTAGCCAAGACGGCTCGTCGTCCGAACGTGCAGGTGGTGATGAAATAAATCGGCTGATCGATCCAGACGCGTTCAAGCCCACGCAAACGCTTGTGCACTTGGTTATCTGTAGCGGCATCCGTGATGCGGACGAGCTGGAATTTGTGATCAGGCGCGCGCGCCCGGCCGGGATCACCGATCCCGGCTACAACAGCTTGCTCGCTCATGACAAGCGTTGGACGTTGCCCCATGCATCCGCACGACAAGCTTTTCATTCCCGGTCCAGTTGAAGTGTCCGAAAAAACCTGGGCGGCGTTTTCGCGTCCGTTGATTGGCCATCGCGGCGAAGATTTCAAGAATCTGTACCGCAGGATTCATCCAAAGCTTCAGACATTGTTCGGAACAAAGCAGCCGGTGTTTCTTTCCACGTCGTCGGCATGGGGCGTGATGGAAGCATCTATTCGGAACGTAGTCGATCGCGGCGTGCTTTGCTGCATGTGCGGCGCGTTTTCTGACAAATGGTTCGATGTCGCCAAGCGGTGCGGGAAAAAAGCCGAGCCCCTTCAGGTCGAATGGGGAAAGCATATCGACCAGAAAGATGTCGATCGAAAACTGGCCAGTGGAAAATTCGATACTGTCACGTTGACCCACAGTGAAACATCGACCGGCTTGATGAATCCGCTTCCGGAAATTTGCTGCGTCCGGGCCAAATATCCTGACGTCGTGCTCATCGTCGATACTGTGTCCTCTTTCTCGGCGGTGAAGATCGAGATGGACGCGTTGGGCATCGATGTGATGCTCACCGGAGCGCAAAAAGCGCTCGCACTGCCCCCAGGCTTTTCGTTGTTCTCCGTTTCGGAAAAGGCGTGTGCACGCGCCGGGAAAGTTCCTAATCGCGGATTTTATTTCGATTTTCTGGAGTTCAAGAGCGAGCAGGCGCAATGGATGACGCCGAGTACGCCGAGCATCGGGCACATTCACGCGCTCGAGTTCAAGCTCGATGAAATTTTCCAGGAAGGTCTCGAAGCGCGTTACGCCCGTCACGCACGTACCAATGCGCTCGTGCACGATTGGGTGCGCCGTGCGGGATTCGATTTTTTTGCCGAGGAAGGGTTCCGCACGAAGACGCTGACCTGCGTGAAAAACAACAAAGGCATCGACGTGCTGGAGCTGGCGAGAAGGCTGCGGGAAAAACATCATTTGGTGATCGATCCTGGTTACGGCAAGATCCGCGGCCAAACTTTTCGTCTATCGAATATGGGGGACGAAACAGAGCAAACTGTTTCGCATTTGCTGGCGTGCCTCGACGATGTTCTGTAGGGGAAGCTGATAGCTTCTTCTCCAAAGCTCGCTATGCCGGCAATTGAAACCTCCAAACTAACAAAGATTTATCGCACTTACCGCAAAGAGCGCGGTCTCTGGGGCGCGGTGAAAGGTCTCGCGTGGCGGCGGTACGACGAAACGCGAGCGGCTGATCAGGTCACATTTCAAATCGAGGAAGGCGAGTTTGTCGGATTCCTCGGGCCGAACGGCGCTGGCAAAACGACTGTGCTCAAAATGCTTTCTGGCTTGCTGAACCCGACTGCAGGCGACGCGCGCGTGCTCGGCTTTGTGCCCTGGGAAAGGCGCAACGAAATGAAACGGCAGTTCAGTTTGCTGATGGGACAGAAGAATGCGCTCTGGTGGGACCTCCCAGCGCAGGAATCGCTCGAGCTGAACCGCGCGATTTATGGCATCGACCGCGAGCGGTTTAAGAAAGTCGTGGACGGTTTATCGGACCTTTTGGAGGTGCGGGACAAAATGAACGTGATGGTGCGCGAGCTTTCGTTAGGCGAACGAATGAAAATGGAGCTGATCGCGGCGCTCATTCATGAGCCGCGTGTGTTATTTCTTGATGAGCCGACAATCGGGCTGGATGTGGTTAGCCAAAAACGAGTCCGCGAATTCTTGCGCATCTACAATCAGGAACATCGAATCGTCACACTGCTCACCAGCCATTACATGCAGGACATCGAGGAGTTGTGTCATCGAGTGTTGGTAATCGATCACGGCAAAATCTTTTTCGATGGCCCGCTGGCAGAAATCGTCGATCGTTTTTCGGGCTATAAAATTCTGAGTCTTACTTTCGAAAAGGCAGGAACACGCGATCTGTCCGCGTTTGGCGAAATCACCGAACAAACACCTGTCTCGGTGCAACTGAAGGTTCCACGCGCAAAGGTTACCGAAACCTGCCGGCAACTTCTCGAGGCCTGCGACGTTAGCGACATAAACGTGCAGGAAGTGCCGGTAGAGGACGTCATTCGCCAGCTGTTCGGCGAACGCCACGAAGAACATGCCGCCAACGTTGTGGCCGCGGAAACCGCACACGTAGGCTAACGCAGCCGCGGAACTTGTCATTCTGAGCGAAGCGAAGAATCTCAGATCATTTCTCTCTATGCGTCCTCAACCCGATGCCCCGAGATGTTTCGGTGCGCTCAGCATGACAGTTCATTGATAGCCTTGGCAAAACTGGGCACGATACTTTTTTCCATTGCGTCTGCGAACGTCGGATACTGCGGTGACCAGCCCGAGTGGCGCAATTTGGCGTTGCTTACACGTTTATTGGTGTCGCCGCGTTTTCGGGATTGCTCGGATGGTCTGATCGACGGAAGAGGTCGGTTCAGCCTCCGCGCAAGCCAGCCGTAGCATTCGCTTTGCAAAAGCGGCTGGTCGTCAACCACGTTGTAAATCTGTGTGGACTCCTCTGCTTCTCGGTTTAACAAAAGAAAAAGCGCGGACGCGATGTCGTCCCGATGTACTTGATTAACAAACCGGTCGTTTTGGGGATCAATGGTGGCTATGCCGTTTAGGAATTTGCTCAACAGCGCCGAACGTCGCGGTCCATAGATCCCGGCGAGCCGCACTACGGTACCGCCTTTTTCGAGGATTAACCTTTCCACTTCCAAAAGGATCCGGCTGGTCTCCCGGACTGGTGTTGTCGCGCTTTCTTCCGTTACCCACGAGCCGTCGCGCTGCGCATAAACGCTGGTGCTGCTGGTGAAAAGGATCTTCGTTTCGGCGAGAGCTTTGAGAAGGTTGCGAGCGCCGTTCAGGTAAATCCGGCGATAAGCTTCGGCATCACCGCCTCGAGAGCTGACACAATGAATTACCGCATCGAATGCTCCTGCGCGTTTAGCAACGTCACCGTGTTGTGAGACGTCGATTACGCGGATGGAATACGGCTTTACTGAAAGCCGAGCTGCCGATTCTTTCGAGTGCACCCAACCTTCGACGTTCCAGCCGGCGAAATGAAACAAATCGGCCGTCGCCTCTCCGACGTAACCACACCCGGCGATTAAAATTCGCGGCATGACTCCTGTAGAGTCCGCTGTCCTCATCGGAGAATCCAATACGCGATGCCCGATGCGCTGAGGACGGCGCACCCTACAGCAGCTTCCGCCTTAAGTCGTGGCCGCCGTGATTTCAATCTCGTCAAACACGTTTTTCTGAAGGGCCCGGACTTGCTTCAGCCTGATTAGTTCGAGGAGCGCGAGAAAGGTGACCACTACTTCGATTCTGGATACAGCGGCCCCAAACAAATCAGAAAAACGGAGGTAAGTGCCAGTCGCGACACGCTGCAAAATCGAATCGATCTTTTCTGAGACACTAAAACGTTCACTGAAGATTTCCTGCACGTCCTGGCGCGCTTCCATTCTTTTCATCACCGTTTGAAAGGCACTGATCAGCTGGAAAATCCCAACTTCGCCCAGGCGCAAAGGTTCCTGCAGAGATGGCGACGAGCCGGCTTCCCGGATGAATATCCTCTCTTGTTCCAGTGCACGTAGATTAAGTTCTGCGGCGGCTTCCTTGAATTTTTTGTACTCGATCAGTTGCCGAATTAATTCCCAACGGGGGTCCTCCTCCGCGGCATCTTCTTCGGGTGGCTGTTGATCGCGGGGCAGCAGGCTTCGGCTCTTTAGGTAAATGAGGTTCGCCGCCATCACGATAAATTCGCCCGCCAGATCAATGTTCAGTTCTTTGAATGCCTGAAGATACTCGAGGTATTGGCTGGTGATCCGCTCGAGAGAAATATCGTAGATGTCGATTTCGTCCTGTTTGATGAGGTACAGCAACAGGTCGAGCGGCCCCTCGAAGACCTCGAGTTTAACCTTGTAATCGGCATCCATCTCTGCGCGGCCCAACTCTACAGGGAAGCACTCGTCAAAGTAAATCGTTTCGGCACGACTAGGCCGCCAAGACGACGCGTTCGGGAGGTCGCACCCTAATCAGTCTCGTTACACTGGAACGTTGCGATGGATCCAGACGCTGTTCACGAGGCCCAGGCCGAACATGATCGTCAGCACGAACGAGCCGCTGTAGCTGATTAACGGCAATGGCACACCGGTGATTGGCAGCATTGCGATCGTCATTCCTACGTTTTGGAAGATGTGCGTGAAAATGAGCGCAGTCACGCCTATGACGAGAAGAAGACCCAATTGGTCCCCGGCGAAAAAAGCGACGAAAAGACACGTTATTAGGAGCAAGGCAAACGCGCCGATCACAATGATTCCGCCGACAAATCCCCATTGCTCCCCAATCGCCGAGAAAATGTAGTCATTATGCACAGCTGTCGCTGGCAGAAACCCAAGCTCGATCTGAGTATTCGGCGCCTTGAATCCTTTTCCGGACCAGCCGCCTGAGCCGATTGCGATCAACGATTGGTTAATCGCCCACGCCGAACCCTGCTTGTCGATGTCGGGATGGGTAAAGGCGGTAATCCGCTGTTGCTGGTACGGTTTAAGGCCGAAATTAATGGCAATCGGGATGAACGCGATTGCGATGAGGATGATGCAAATTAAATAGCGCAACGGCAGGCCGGCGACGAACCACAATGCAAACATCACTGGGACCCAAATAATAACTTCGCCCAAGTCCGGCTGCATCAGGATCAAAAGACATGGCGCGCCCGCAATCGCTCCGGAGAGGAGTAATCGTAGTGCCGGATGCATTTCGCGAAACTGAGTCAGGAACAGCGCCAACACCATGATGCCCGCGACTACCGCAAGCTGCGCGGGCTGAAAATTGATTGGTCCCAGATGCAGCCAGCTGCGCGCTCCGTAAACTTTGACCCCTATAAACTTCGTCATAATCAGAAACACAATGCCGGCCAGGTACATCGGCAGGGCGCCCCAGCGAATCCAACGGTAGTGGACCAAACTGGTCAGCATGAACGCAAAGACACCGACGACGACCCAGTTCGCTTGTTTCCGCCAGAAATCAGCGGCATACGGGTCGCTGCGCGTGGACGTCGCGCTGTAGATTGCCACGACGCCAAAAACAGCGAGAGCCAGCATGATCAGTAACAGAAGCCAGTTTTGGCCGAGCAATTTTCGGAGAAAAGGTGTCATTTGCTGTCCTTAATCGCTTTCGGTCATCTTTCCGGAAACTTGGAACGATTATACGCAGTTTGTATTTGCCGCAAAACGTAACTCTCGAAAAGCGCGAGGCCCGGCGGAACCGTTCCGCGGAAGAGGTAAATTTCGCTCGTAGTCAGGGGTTTAGTGAAGAAGCTCGGCTCGTTCGGCGCTTTACCCTCGTCTAAAGACAACAGGTTCAGTATCAAACACTTATAACAATTTTGCGGTAAAAAGACTGCTTCGCTTGTCACTAGATTAGAGGCCACTACATTACTTTGCCGCGTTTATTTTGGAGCTTGGAAATGGGTAGGAAGAAAAAAACAACCAAACGAAAACTCGCGCACCCGAAGCTGCCCATGCAGCGGCAGTTAAATTTGCAACACGAGGGGACGCATTTCGATCTGCGCGCGATTTTTGATGATTTAAACCAGCGGCACTTTCGCAAACGTCTTCGCGGCTACAAAGTGGTCTGGGGACGTCGGCGAAAGCATCAACCCAGAGAACAATTCGTTTTTGGCACAATCCAGGAAGAAGATCGGGTGATTCGGATCAATCCTGCGCTGGACCAGCCGTTCGTGCCGCTGTGGTTTTTGCGATACGTGCTTTATCACGAGATGCTGCATTCAGTTGTGCCGGACGAAACGCTCTCGCGAAATCGCCGGCGCGTTCACACGGAAGAATTCAATCGTCGTGAGCGCCAATTTCCCGATTATCGGCGAGCCCACCGCTGGGAAGACGAAAATCTGTCGCGATTTCTGCGGTAAACTCAGCAGCAGAGCTAGCGCGTTTGCGTAATCGGCGCCTGATACGGTCTTTCAGACGGTGACAGCGTCGTCGCTACGTTCTTTTTGATCAGGTACCAAAGCGTCGTCGCGAGCAGGAGCGAGATCAACTTCGCGCGCCAGTTTTTCAGAATCAGTCTCTTCATACTTGCTGTGCAACAAAATTTCGGCAATGCGCTGTCGGAACGTCTCCGGGGTGAAATTGCGCTCAATTCGGCGCCGGTGACAAATGGAAATAGCGCCTGTCTCTTCCGATACGACGACAGCCACGGCGTCCGATTCCTCGGTGATTCCGAGCCCGGCGCGGTGACGTAATCCAAGGCTGCGGTCCAATGTTTCTCGCTGACTCACGGGAAAGATGCAGGCAGCGGCCGCGATTCGTCCGTTCCGAATAATCACTCCGCCGTCATGCAGTGCGGCCTTTGGATGAAAGACGGTGAGGATCAGTTCGACAGAAAACTCGCCGTCGATGATCACACCTGTTTCCTCGTAAACGCGAATCGACGTGTCGCGCTCGATTGCGATCAGTGCGCCGAACTGTTTGTTTGCCAACTGCGTCAGCGCTTCTGCCAGATCATGAACGGTTTCTCGTCTCTCACTAGTCAGCGAGAAAATCGGATGTCCCCCAAGCGCCGCCAAGCCACGTCGCAGCTCCGGCTGAAAAATCACCACTAGCGCGATGGCGAGAAAGACCGAGAAACTCCGCACGATCCAGCCAATCACCACCAAATTAAGCAGCGTGGAGATCAGGGTCAGCGTGAGAAAAACAATCGCCAATCCTGTCAACACTTTCGCCCCGCGTGTGCCGCGGAAATAGAGGTAGCCGTAATAGATGGCCACCCACAGCAGAAGGATTTCCACCAGGCTTCGCCAGCCTCTGAGCCACAGATCGATGAGTTGATGAATCATTTGTCCCTCTGCAAAATCGCTTCAGTTACACGCAACGCATAAACATTCTCCTTCACTTCATGAACGCGGAACACGTCCGCGCCCCGCACGCGCAGGAGCGCAGTCAGCGCGAGGCCAGGTGCGAGCCGGTCCTTGATCTCCTGCGATTCAATCAACTTGCCGAGGAACGATTTGCGGGAAACGCCAACCACCAGGACTCGATCATGCACGCGCAGCCGCTCCAACTGCGCGAGCAATTCGAGGTTGTGTTCGAGCGTTTTCCCGAAACCAAAGCCCGGATCAAACGCAATCGCCATGGGATCAATATTTAAACCTATGGCGCGCGCATATTGTTGTCGAAAAAATTCCGAAATTTCTGCAACGACGTCTGTGTATCGCGGCTCGATCTGCATCGTGCGAGGTTTTCCCTGCATGTGCATGATGATGAAGGCCGATTTGGTTTCGGCAACGAGCGTTAGCATTTGGTCATCTCCTCGCCCGCCGGTGACATCGTTCACAATCGAAGCGCCCGCCTGAATCGCCGCGCGCGCGACCTCCGCTTTCGACGTATCGATTGAAATGGGGACATCAAGCTTTCGGCGTAAGTTTTCGATCACTGGCATCACGCGACGCAGTTCTTCGTCAACAGTGACAGGTTCCGATCCGGGACGCGTCGATTCGCCGCCGACGTCGATGATGTGAGCGCCTTCCGCTGCCATTTCTAGGCCCCGCTGTATTGCTTTGTCCGCTGAAAAAAATTCACCGTGATCGGAGAATGAATCCGGAGTGACGTTTAGCGCCCCCATGATTAGCCCGCGGCGCGAGACGTCGAAGACGCACTCACCGATTTTCCAGATCCTCTCGCGCATTACGAATCAGACTAACGCAGACGCGCGATTATTCGAACTCGTTGTAGCGGCGCTGTGTGAGGACCGCCGATACAGTTATTTTTTTCTTGAGTAGCGTCCGACCAACTCGCCCTGTGCGATGACATGACCTTTCATCGCTGCATCCACTTGGCTCCGCTTTGCACCAGAGCGCGAATCCAGTTCGCGATCGAGAGCGAAAATCTTGAACGAATACCGATGCGTACCGGACGGCGGACATGGACCGCCGTAACCTGATTTGCCGAAATCATTTGTGCCTTGCACGCCTTTTGGTGCAGCGCCTTCCGGAATTGAATTGGTCTGCGGCGGGATGTTCCAGACCAGCCAATGAGTAAACAATCCGCCGGGCGCATCCGGATCATCGGCAATCAAGACAAGACTTTTCGCTTCTGAAGGAACACCGGTTATCTGCAAAGGCGGGCTGGTGTCCGACCCGTCACATGTGAATTTTGATGGAATGGTGCCACCTTCCGGGAAAGCAGAGCTTGTGATCTTCATTCTCGCTGCTCCTGCCGCAAATGAAATGATCGCAGCGAGTAGAATCACGACTGCGCCACTGCTGATTGGCTTTCGCATTTTAGACCTCCAATTGAAATCGCGCTAAATCGACAAACCTGACCATATTGTTTCGCCGAAATGACCGCAAACGGACGTAAGATGACAGAGCAAATTCTCGCGCTGCTGTCCAGGAAAGACTACCGCCCGCTGAACAAGACCGAGATCGCTCGGAAAATTGGTGTGAGCGGCAGGGCACGAGTCACGTTGCGCGGAATGTTACGCGACCTCGAACGCGCTGGTGAGATCGCGCGCATCCGGAAGGATCGATACGTCCTGCCGGCTGAGGCCGACTTGGTAACCGGGAAGTTATCCATCCATCCAGCTGGTTATGGGTTTCTCACATTGGAAAAGCCAGGCGAGTCCGACGTTTTCATTGCGGCGGAAAACGTCGGCACAGCGATGCATGCAGATCGTGTCGTTGTGCGCATATCACCTGAACCGCCTGCCGGGCGGATAAAAGGCCGGCGCGAAGGGCGCGTGATCCGAATCCTTGAACGTGCTCACGATACACTCGTGGGGACGCTGCAGCGGTCACGGAATTTTTATTACGTGGTGCCGGATGATCCGCGTTTCGTGCACGATATTTACGTACGCCCCGTGGCGGCGGTTCAGGATGATCGGCGGCCGGAGACCGCCGCAACAGTCGGCGACAAAGTCGTGGTGCGTCTCGACGACTGGCAATCGCGCCATGTGAATCCCGAGGGCGAAATCATCGAAGTGCTCGGGCCCGCATCGGCGCCAGGCGTGGACGTGCTTTCGATTGTTCGGAAGTATCATCTGCCGACTGAATTTCCGCGCGAAGTTCTGCAACAGGCGGAGCGGATTCCGGAAACAATCGACGCACTGCAACTCGCCGGACGCGACGATTTGCGCGACCAATTCATCGTCACTATTGACCCCGATGACGCGCGGGATTTCGACGACGCCATTCACGTGGAGAAGCTTTCAAACGGCGGTTGGCAGCTCGGCGTTCACATCGCCGATGTTGCCGCATACGTGGAGCCAGGCAGCGCGTTAGACCGGGAGGCGCGGCGGCGCGGCAACAGCGTTTATCTGCCCGACCGCGTGATCCCGATGTTGCCGGAGCGGTTGAGCAACGGTGTTTGCAGCCTCAAGCCGGAAGTCGATCGGCTGACGCACTCGGTTTTTATTCAGTTCGACAAACGTGGCGCGGCTAAGAGCGCGCGCTTTACGCGGACCGTGATTCGCAGTGCGCACCGCCTTACGTACAAAGAAGCGTACGCCATTTTGATGTCGCCGCCCAGTGACCGATTGGGCGAACGGCTTCATCTCGCCTGGGAACTTGCGGCGTTATTGCGGCGAAAACGATTCGAACACGGCGCGCTGGACCTTGATTTTCCAGAGGTAAAAGTCTGGGTCGATACACACGGCCAACCCACACGATTGGAGCGTGTTGAGAACGATGAATCGCATCAGTTAATCGAAGAATTCATGCTGGCAGCAAACGAAGCGGTGGCGCGGGAACTGAAAAAGCGCGCAATTCCAACCATCTACCGCGTTCACGAGAATCCAGATTCGGAAAAGCTCGGAGAGTACCGTGAGTTCGCGCTCAGTTTTGGTTACCAAGTTGGCGATCTGACGAACCGCGCCGAATTACAACGATTGCTCGCAGAAATCGGCGGAAAACCCGAAGAGCAGGCGCTGAAGGTCGGTTTGCTGAAAAGTCTTAAACGCGCGCGCTACGATCCCCAGCCGCTCGGGCACTACGGTTTGGCAAAGACGAATTACCTGCATTTTACCAGTCCGATCCGGCGTTATGCCGATCTGGTCGTGCACCGCGTGTTAGGTAGGGACGGCACTCCGTTGCCGTCCGCCGCCTCTCGAACTACCGAACGGCGGTCACGGAGCGACACGCCCCACCACATGGGCGTGGCCGAGGTCACTTCTATCGCCGAACACATTTCAACAACCGAGCGAAATGCAGCCGACGCGGAGATCGATGCCGCGCAGATGAAAAAGCTCGAATTCTTTCAACGGCAACTCGATCAACGCAATCCACAGATTTTCCGCGCGGCCATTGTCGATGTCCGCAACTATGGATTGATGGTGGAATTGCCGGATGCTCTTCTTACTGGCCTTGTCCATGTCTCTTCGCTGACGGACGACTTTTATTTGTTTGAACCCGCCCGGCGGCAGCTCATCGGCAGACGCTCGCGCAAACGATTTGGCGTCGGCGACGACGTATCCGTTTTTGTCGCCCGGGTTGATGCATTCAAACGGCAAGTGGATTTCGCGATTGCGTCAGAGGCGCCGATGAAGACCAGCCGCCACAAAGGCCAGCCGCGTTTTGCTTCTTCCTCTGGCGGGAAACGTCGGCGGCTGTAGCAGCCGTGTTTCTTCACCGCACCAAAAAACGTCTGTATCGCAAAGTAGATTTCTTGTTTGATCAAATTCGGAGGCGCTTTGTAGACGGCTGTGCCCGCGTAAGACGCGTTGCAATTGTCTGGCGTCACCAGCACCGGCAAACTCCTGTAGAGGCAGCCGTGTCGGCTGCGAACGAGGAAATGCAGGCGACACGCCTGCCACCACAGTCAAAACGAAAAGCCGCCACGCGTTTCAAAGCGTGACGGCTTATTGCAAGTTGCTGCTGTTTGTGGGCAACAGCAAAAGGCTTACTTAAGCTGGAAGATAGCGTTGCCTATGACAGTACCGTTGATCTTGATGTCGGCACGATAGGTACCGACTCCGAGTGCGCTCGCGCTCAGATTGTATACGTACTGACAGCTAGCAATTCTGAAGTTTGAGCCGTTGTCAGCGGCCATCACGTAGACGGACTCGTCGATGGCTCCGGTCGTACCCCCGGACGTTCGGGTCACAGCGATAGTTGCAGCCGGCAACGCGCATGTCGCAACACCGTCTTGGGTCAAAGTGAACTTCACGGGAACGACGCCGCGCCTACACCAAGGCGAACACCGCGAGGCTCGGCCGAGCCTGCCTTCGCTTCGCCGGGTCGCCCTGAAGCGATACGCCATAAAATTCGCTGTTTTTCATCGCGTACCGAAGGCGACGGACTGTTTCCAAACCTTTCGGCATCTTTTCAAACTCAAGAAGCAAATCGGACAAGACTTTGTCCCTCGCCATGCGTTTATTTCAAAACATGGCGGACAAACTGAGCAAACAGCCCGAGAATGCGCAGGGCCCGTGGTATGTGGACACGAGTTGCGCATTGTGCCGGATGTGTTTGGAGGAAGCGCCGAATCTGATCACCTACATTCGCGACGAGACGGCAGTTTATTTCTTCAAACAACCGGAAACACCGGAAGAAATAGACGCTGCGCAGCGCGCAATGGAAGTTTGCCCGACGCTCGCGATCGGAAATGACGGGTGAACATTTGCGGCAATCGTAATTCGCCGCTAAATGCTGCTATGACTGAAGCTACCGCTACTTTAGCCGCTCCACCCACTGCGCCGTACTCGCGGACGAACCCATTCCCGGCCATAATGCTGGTCAATCGCCGGCTGAGTGGGCCGGAATCGGAGAAGGACACGCGCCATTTCGAGCTCGATCTCAGTGGGTGGGGATTGAGCTTCGAGGTGGGCGATTCTGTCGGCGTGTATCCCACGAATGATCCTGATCTCGCGGATGGAATTATTCGTGCGTTAGGCGCCACCGGCGATGAAAAGGTCCCGCGGCTGAAAGGCGAGCCAACAACGTTGCGAGACGCGTTACTGCGCGATTACAGCATCACCCAGCCAACGCCAAAGTTTTTGAAGGCCATAGCCCAGCGCGCCGACGCTGCGCCAACGCTGAGTTATCTTCTCGCTCCGGACCGCAAACAAGATCTCCAGACTTATCTCTGGGGCATGGAAGTCGTTGATTTTCTGATAGAGCACCCGTCCGTCCGCTTCACGCCGGAGGAATTTGTCGGCCTGCTGTCGAAACTCCAGCCACGACTTTATTCAGTGGCTTCCAGCCTCAAGGCGTTTCCCGACGAAGTGCACCTGATCGTGGATGTCGTTCGTTACGAGAGTAACGGCCGCCTGCGCAAAGGTGTGGCCTCGTCATTCCTCGCTGAGCGCGCCGACGACGTGCCCGTGCCGGTTTTCCCGAGCAACGCGAAACATTTTCATCTGCCGGAAAATCCCGACACGCCGATCATCATGGTTGGACCCGGCACAGGTATTGCCCCGTTTCGAGCTTACTTGCAGGAACGCCAGGTCACCGGCGCGAAGGGAAAAAACTGGCTCTTTTTCGGAGCGCAGCACGTGAAATGCGACTTCGCTTATGAGGAGGATTTCGATGTGTTCATGAAAAAGGGAATTCTCACGCGGCTAGATTGCGCGTGGTCGCGTGATCAGGCTCAGAAAATCTACGTCCAGCACAAGATGGCGGAAAACGCGGCCGAGATCTGGAAATGGATCGACGCCGAGGGCGCGCAGTTTTTCGTGTGCGGTGACGCGCGCCGCATGGCCAAGGACGTGGATGCCACTCTGCGAAAAATCGTGCAGGAGCAAGGTGGCAAGAGTGTCGATCAAGCGAACGAATACGTCGAGAAGCTGAAGAGCGACAAGCGTTACAAGCGGGATGTGTATTAGTGAGTCTTGTCATTCCGAGCGCAGCGCAACGGAGTCGAGGAATCTCTCGAATTAACTCTTCAACGGTTTAACCGCGGCATCGGTTCGTCATTTTCTCCATTTGTGGCA
>QHOX01000285.1 GCA_003219465.1 Verrucomicrobiota bacterium
CTTAGTTGTCTCTCCCTCCGCGAAGAGCGTCACGATGCTCATGACGGTTACGATCAGAATCAGACTGAATTTCTTGGTCATACAGAGTGCTCCTGTGCTTGGCGTTGGAGGCTGTTCCAACGCCGGCAT
The DNA here is from genome assembly GCA_003219465.1 of Verrucomicrobiota bacterium. Lineage (GTDB taxonomy): Bacteria > Verrucomicrobiota > Verrucomicrobiia > Chthoniobacterales > UBA10450 > Udaeobacter. Next base: position 130 of record QHOX01000285.1, read on the forward strand.
CTCAGCAGAAAAACGAGAAAATGCCAAGTATGTCCGAAAGTCGACTTGAGCGTTGGCCGATTACCCCATCACCCGTACCCGCGCTGGAACTTCTTACTTCTTCCTTTTGCTCGGCGGCCATTGCACGCCTCTGAGTTCGTCAGGCAACTGCTTGGGATCAACGGGATAAATGACCGACAGATCCATGTTGGATTTGGAACCTTGCAAAAACTCCAGCTCCTCCGGGGCGCCGACGATTAGCCAGACCATCTCCTCATCAGTATCGTTGAACACCTGGCGCAATTCGTTCGGCCCAACGAGCACGCCGCCGTATCGCGGCACTGTTAACGTTTGGTCGCCGACGCGCATTCGACCAGTGCCTTCAAGCACAAAGTAGAATTCTTCCGATCGAATATGCTTGTGCAACGTGTTCGCGCTCTTCGGTGGCAAGCGCCACAACCGCGCACCCATGTTTTCGCTCCCGGAGCGCTCCAAGTAATCCGCGTTCGGAATTTGCATCAGATTGGACGGTCGCCAGTGCAGGTCTTCAGGCCTGATAACGTAATAACCTTCAATCGCTTTCATGGCTTGTTGTAGAAACGCTCGCCGCGGCGAGCCCTGTTAATCAAGTTCGGCATTTGGATACAATGGAGTTAGCGGGAGCCTACGACATGGAAGAAGAGCTGTCGGTCGTTAACAGAAAAAACGAAAGCAACAAATTCGCAGACACCTGACTTCCTTCATTGTTCGCTCACGTGTTAAAGTCAGCGCGAATGAAAACGACCCGGATTGAAGCGTTCAGCGACGGCGTAATGGCGATTCTCATTACGATCATGGTCCTGGAATTGAAGGCGCCGCATGATCCAACACCCGCTTCCCTGGCAGGCATGTGGCCGACTTTTTTTGCCTACGTCCTGAGCTTCGTCATCATTGCCATCTACTGGGTCAATCATCATTATCTCATTCACCTCGTGGACCGGGTCGATGCCGCGATTCTTTGGGCAAACATGAATATGCTTTTTTGGATCTCGCTCATCCCGTGGGCGACCGTTTATCTCGGCGACAATCACGCGCTGCCATTTCCGGTCGCGCTTTATGCTGGCGTTTCGGCGGCGGGCGCGATTTCCTTTTACTTCCTGCGCGCGTCTATCGGCCGGCACCATCATGAGCCGGAATTCAAACGGTTGAACAAAAGAATGGCGCGCAAAAATCTTATCGCCCTTCTCATTTATATCGCGGCTATCGTGGTGGCGTTCATTTACACGCCACTGGCGCTAATCATGATTGCGTTGCCAGCAGCGATGTACTTCCTGCCGGATCGCGGGATGGGGTTTTTCGTCCGCTAGCTTTACCAGGCGGGCATAGCTGCGCGTATTTAAATGGAAACGCCGTTGACGCCTCTCGAATTTGCTCGCCGCGCACGCAAACTTTATCCCGACCGCGTCGCGGTAATCGATGGCGACTCACGCTGGACGTATGCCCAGTTTCTCGATCGATGTGATCGTTGGTCGGCAGTCTTGCAGAAACTTGGAATCGGCCCGGGCGACCGGGTCGCCTATCTCTCACCGAACGCTCACCCGCAGCTCGAATCGTTCTACGCAGTCCCACAAACCGGCGCTGTGCTGGTGCCGTTAAACTATCGGCTCACGACCGACGACTTCGTTTACCTGATCAATCACAGTGGTTCGCGCATGGTCTGCGTAGACCGCGATTATCTTGGAACGATCGATAGTATTCGCGAACAGCTTCCCAAGGTCGAACACTTCGTCGCTCTCACAGGAGAAGCCGAAGGCTGGCTTAACTATGAAGCTATGATCGACGCGAGCTCGCCTGTATTTGCGCGCCCGGAAATTCACGAGACTGATCTGCTCACAATCAATTACACGAGCGGCACCACTTCGCGTCCAAAAGGCGTGATGATCACCCATCGAAATGCCTGGATGAATTCCATCGGCACGCTCCTCTACGCTCGAATGACCTGTGCTGATCGTTATCTATGGACGCTTCCGATGTTTCATGCCAACGGCTGGACTTTCGTTTGGACCGTAACGGCTGCGGGAGCGACTCACATCTGCCTGCGCAAATGCGAACCGCGCGCTGTCTGCGAATTGATGAAGACCGAGAAAGTCACGACGCTGTGCGCAGCGCCGACGGTTTTGATTGCGTTAGCAAACGCGCCGGAAAATATCCGTCGCGTCGCGCCGAAAGGAATCCACGTTATCACCGCCGGTGCGCCACCAGCAGCATCCACCATCCAGCGACTTGAGGAAGATCTCGGCTGGACCATCACGCACGTTTACGGGCTCACCGAGACAGCGCCATTTATCACCGTCTGCGAGTCCCGCGCGGAACACGCGCCGCTCTCGACCAGCGAACGAGCCGCGATCAAAGCGCGCCAGGGCGTTGAGTTAATTACATCGGGCGAGTTGCGCGTAGTGGACACGCACGGCAACGATGTGCCGCACGATGGCGTTACTCAGGGTGAAATCATCGCCCGCGGCAATGTGATCATGGCCGGCTACTACAACGATCCGGAAGCGACCGAGAAGGCGTTACGCGGCGGATGGTTTCATACTGGCGACGCCGCGGTCGTGCATCCGGATGGTTACGTCGAAATTCGCGACCGTCTGAAGGACGTCATTATTAGCGGCGGTGAAAACATCTCCTCGGTCGAAGTCGAAAGCGTGCTTTTAAGGCACCAGGCCGTGGAGGAAGTAGCGATCGTCGGATTCCCGCATGAACGCTGGGGCGAGGCGCCGCACGCCTTTGTTGTTCTCCACGAAGGCGCGCGCGCCGATGAGCGCGAGCTGCGCGAGTTTGCGCGCGCGAACCTCGCCCACTTCAAAGCGCCTCACAGTGTGACCTTCGTCAAAGAACTGCCCAAAACTGCCACCGGCAAAATTCAGAAATATATTTTGAGAAAGCAACGGCCAGCCATCGCTCCGCAGTAAGTCAATGTTTTCACCCGCCTTCGATTGAACGATTCACTTGTCGCGTCCGGAGCCTCTCGACACGCCGTAGCTTTACGCGAAGGCTGGTCGGCGAAGGCGGAACGATTCACAGATCACGTCCGCGACAGCGCAAATGTTAAATGCTTTTAGATCTGATCCCTACCGAACGCAGATAACTTTTACATAACAACAGCGGAGGTATGTCTGATGGCAACTAAATATGATTCGATCGTTATTGGCACTGGCCAGGCAGGACCGTCTCTTGCGGTTCGGCTGGCAGAGACAGGAATGAAGGTGGCTATTATCGAGCGCAAGCGGTTCGGCGGGACCTGTGTCAATAACGGCTGCATCCCAACGAAGACGTTAGTGGCGAGTGCGCGCGCAGCTCATGTCGCGCGCCGGGCCGGCGATTATGGCGTGATGATTCGCAGCTCGATCGCCGTTGACATGAAAAAAATCAAAATGCGTAAGGACGCAGTGGTCCGTCAGAGCAGCCAGGGCTTGGAGAAGAGGCTAAGAGACACTCAGAACCTGACCATTTATAAAGGCCACGCGCGCTTTGCCGACGCTCATCGGGTTCGTGTCGTCGACGAACTTCTCGAGGCCGACAAATTTTTTATCAACGTTGGCGGACGCGCGTCTGTTCCTCCGCTCCGGGGGATCGATCAGGTAAGCTATTTGAACAACTCAACGATGATGGACGTGGACTTTCTGCCGGAGCACTTGGTCGTCATCGGCGGCAGCTATGTGGGGTTGGAGTTTGCTCAGATGTATCGCCGCTTCGGCAGTGAGGTCACCATTGTGGAGAGAGGGCCGCGACTGATCAAAAGTGAAGACGAAGACGTTTCCGAAAACATCAAAACAATTCTCGAAGGCGAAGGTATCGAGATTCGTCTGGACGCTGAATGCATCGGCTTCGAAAAACGCGGCGACAAAGTAGCCGTGCAGATTGATTGCAGCAGCGGCGATAAGACTGTCATCGGCTCGCACGCGCTGCTCGCAGTCGGTCGCGTGCCGAACACCAACGACCTCGGCCTGGAGAATGCTGGGATTGAAGTCGATAAGCGCGGTTACATCCAGGTTGACGATCAACTTCGCACCAATGTGCCCGGCATTTACGCGCTGGGTGATTGCAACGGACGAGGAGCCTTCACTCATACCGCATACAACGATTATGAAATTGTCGCCGCTAATCTTTTAGATGGCGACGAGCGCCGCCTCAGCGACCGGATCACGGCTTACGCCCTTTATATTGATCCGCCATTGGGCAGAGCAGGAATGACTGAGGCGGAAGTACGAAAGTCCGGACGGAAAGCTTTGATTGGAAAGCGTCCGATGACGCAAGTCGGCCGCGCGCGGGAGAAAGGCGAGACGGACGGTTTCATGAAAATTTTGGTGGATGCCGAAACGAAAAAGATCCTTGGAGCGTCGCTCCTGGGGATCGAGTGCGACGAGGTAATTCATTCGATCCTCGACGTCATGTACGCCAACGCGCCATACACAGTGATTCAGCGCGCCATGCACATTCATCCGACTGTCACAGAATTGATCCCGACCATGCTCGGTGAGTTGAAACCGTTGGAGTGAACGAACTCAAAAAA
>QHOX01000014.1:0-22631 GCA_003219465.1 Verrucomicrobiota bacterium
AATCTGACTCGGCAACAGATTGAAAACAGTCCCGCGATTGAGTCGCACAAGCCAGTCTCGCTGCAATATCAAGCATACTGGGACGGAGTCGAAACGTGGGGCGTGGGCGGTTTTCCCGAGGCTCCGTCGCCGCCGCATCTTATGCCGAGTAAGCAGGCAAGCGACGATCTTCATCTGCAAAGCACACAGGCTCTTAGCGGCTACCCCATCCAAACCAGCGAAGGAGCGATCGGCCATGTCATTGATTGTATCATCGACGACAAGAGTTGGGCGATTTGTCACCTGGTTGTTGAGACGGGCCATTGGTATTCCCGCAAGGAGATCGTGATTTCGCCGAAGAATATCGACCGGATCAGTTATGAGGAATCCAAGGTATTTGTGAACGTGACCAAGGAAGCCATCCTGGAAGCACCGCAATACCATGTTTCTCCGCTCGGCGAGCAATATGGCGATACCCGGAATTTCGACTAATGAATTATATCGAAGTGCACCCTGCTAGGCGACTTAAATACTGCGCGTCTTATCATTGAATGCCCGCACCTGGCGCGTTTAGTTGTGCGGTTTTTTGAGCGAGCTTTTGTTCGGTAGGAGAATCAGCGTGCCAAAGCGAAAGGCCAAACAAATCCCTGAGAAGAAAGCCATGATTGCGCAGCTAAAGTCTATGGGTAGATGCGGCCAGCGTGTCATCGACGATCGGCGACCAGTGACACCATGACCACCAATCCGCTCGGTAATGGTACAGTTTGAAAACTAGCGTATAACCCACGCGATCACCAAGCCGACCAGACCTATGACAAATATGATAATGCCTAGTTGTGGAGAAACGCCAGACATCCAGAGGGCAATTCCTATAGCTATGAAGAAAAATGCCCACCGGTGGATGTTCCTCATAGTCCCAAGCTTATCGTAGCAAATCGATTACTTCATCCAAACTCCACACATGATCGCTAATCCCTGCTCTTTGGTTTTTATCTCACCCAAATTAGCATACTACCGATGTCGTGAATTGCTTCCATTACGCGCTCCTTTGCTCTAGAATTCGCAGCCTTCCAACCATTTTTGATTATGGCGCAACCATCAGTCCGCGATCTTCCTAACGGAGTGGAAATCACGGGCGCGATCGCAACGGGTTATGACGAAATTCTCACTCCGGACGCGTTGTCGTTTGTGGCGAAATTGCATCGCGCGTTTGAATCGCGCCGCCGCGAATGTCTCCAACGCCGACAAGATCGACAAGAGGCGTTCGATCGTGGCGAGTCGCTGGATTTCCTAACGGAGACCAAACACATTCGCGAAGGCGATTGGAGCTGCGCGCCGGTTCCGCGCGATTTGCAGGACCGTCGAGTGGAAATTACCGGGCCGACTGATCGCAAAATGGTGATCAACGCGCTCAATTCCGGCGCGAAAGTTTTCATGGCCGATTTCGAAGACGCCAACGCGCCGACCTGGGCCAACATGGTGGAAGGCCAGATCAATTTGCGCGACGCCATTCGGCGCACGATAACGTTCACGAATCCCGAGGGAAAAGAATATCGACTAAACGAACGCACGGCCGTCTTATTCGTTAGGCCGCGTGGCTGGCACCTGGACGAGAAGCATCTGCTTGTCGATGGCGAGCCGGTCGCCGGCGCGTTCTTCGATTTCGGTCTCTTCTTTTTTCACAATGCCAAGGAACTGATCTCGCGCGGGAGCGGCCCGTATTTTTACCTGCCGAAAATGGAGAGCCACCTCGAAGCGCGCATTTGGAACGATGCTTTCAAGCTGGCGCAGGATGAGCTTGGCATTCAACAAGGCACGGTCCGTGCGACGGTTCTAATCGAGACCATTCCGGCCGCATTCGAGATGGACGAGATTCTTTACGAGCTGCGCGAGCATTCTGCCGGGCTCAACTGCGGCCGCTGGGATTATATTTTCTCCTGCATCAAAAAATTTCGGCGCAAACGGGATTTTCTACTGGCCGATCGCGCGGTCATTACGATGACGACGCATTTCATGCATTCATATTCGTTGCTCTGTATCAAGACTTGTCATCGCCGGAAAACCTTCGCGATGGGCGGAATGGCAGCACAGATTCCGGTGAAGAACAATCCGCGCGCAAACGAAGAAGCATTCGCCAAAGTGCGCGGAGACAAGGAACGCGAAGCCGGCGATGGTCACGATGGAACGTGGGTGGCGCATCCTGGAATGGTTCAGCTCGCGACCGAAGCATTCGATCGCCTGATGCCGCAGCCTAACCAAATCGCGCGCCAACGTGACGATGTCGACCTTTGCGCGAAAGACCTGCTCGATTTCGGGCCGCGCGGCCCGATCACCGAACAAGGTTTGCGCACCAACGTGAGCGTGGGGGTGCAATATCTCGAGGCGTGGCTGCGCGGCAGCGGCGCCGTCCCGATTTTCAATTTGATGGAAGACGCCGCCACAGCGGAAATCTCGCGCGCGCAAGTCTGGCAATGGATTCGACATCCCGATGGAAAACTGAGCGACGGGCGCAAAGTGACGAAGAAACTATTTCGCGAAGTGTTGACGGAAGAACTTACGAAAATTAAACAAGCGATCGGTGTCGATCGTTTCGCCAAAGGGAAATTCGAAATCGCGCGTGATTTGTTCGATGAGATGACCACCGACGATGAGTTCGCGGAATTTCTAACGTTGCCAGGTTATGAAAAACTCGAATGAAGCCGACGCGCGCTGGCGCGGCATAACAAGACCATATTCGTCGGCAGACGTGAAGCGCGTGCGCGGCAGCCTGCGCATCGAGCACACGCTCGCGCGGCGCGGCGCGGAAAAACTTTGGCAACTGTTGCAGAACGAAAATTACGTCGCGGCTCTCGGCGCGCTGACCGGCAATCAAGCGATGCAACAGGTCAAAGCGGGCCTGAAGGCGATTTACGTGAGCGGCTGGCAGGTGGCGGCGGACGCAAATCTCGCTGGGCAAATGTATCCCGATCAAAGTTTATATCCAGCGAACAGCGTGCCGGCACTCGTCAGGCGAATCAACCAAGCGTTACAGCGAGCCGATCAAATTTACCACGCCGAAGGTAACAGCGATATCGACTGGTTCGCACCCATCGTAGCCGACGGTGAGGCGGGTTTTGGTGGACCGCTTAATGTTTTCGAACTGACGAAGGCAATGCTCGAAGCGGGTGCGGCCGGCGTGCATTTCGAAGATCAACTCGCCAGCGAGAAAAAATGCGGCCACATGGGCGGGAAGGTGTTGGTGCCGACGCACACCGCTATCAAGCATCTCATCGCCGCGCGTTTGGCGGCGGATGTTTGCGATGTGCCGATGATCCTGATCGCGCGCACGGACGCGAACGGCGCCGCTCTGTTGACGAACGATGTGGATGAGCGCGATCGCGAATTTCTCACCGGCGAACGAACGCCAGAGGGTTTCTTTCGCGTGCGCGCCGGGCTCGACCAGGCGATCGCGCGCGCGCAAAGTTACGCGCCGTTTGTCGATGTGATCTGGTGCGAAACGAGTGAACCGAATTTCGCGGAAGCAAAGCGATTCGCCGAAAACGTGCGTGCAAAATTCCCTAACAAGTTACTAGCTTACAATTGTTCGCCGTCGTTCAACTGGAAAAAGAAACTCGACAGCGCTAGCATCGCAAAGTTTCAGCGCGAGCTCGGCGCGATGGGTTACAAATTTCAATTCGTCACACTCGCTGGATTTCACGCGCTCAACGCCAGCATGTTTAATCTGGCGCGCGACTATCGCGACCACGGCATGACGGCGTATGCAGTATTGCAAGAGGCGGAATTCGCCGCCGAACGCGATGGTTATTCGGCGACGAAACATCAACGCGAAGTCGGTGCCGGTTACTTCGATCTCGTCGCGCAAATTATCGCCGGCGGCAAAAGCTCGACCACAGCGTTGGGCGGCTCGACCGAAGCGGAGCAGTTCCGTTGAATGCAAGATCGACAATCATCAGCGAAAGGATTCCGCAAGATTCTTCCGCCCTGACCGACAGTCGTCTTGCCGCGCGTTGTGCCGAAACCGCGCAGCAAGCTTTTTTCGATTACCAAACGCGCTTCAACGCCATCACCCGCCGTGCGCGCGAACGTTTTTTGGCGCGTGATTGGGCCGGCAGTTTCCATGACGCGGCCGAGCGCCTGCATTTTTACAACGATGTTCTCGACGGCCTAACAAGTCGCATCCGCGAATTGATGGGCCCGCGTTTGCCGGAACGCAGCATCTGGACGGGGATCAAAGCCGTTTACTCATCGCTCATCGCGCGCTCGCCGGCATGGGAAATCGCCGAGACATTTTTCAATTCGTTAACGCGCCGCGTTTTTGCTACCGCCGGCGTGGACCAGGCAATCGAATTTGTCGATACCGATTTCGACGGCCCGCCACCAAGCGCCCCGATCAATATCGCGAAACTTTATCGCGGCCAAAGCCTGCCCGAACTGCTGTGTGCGACGTTGACGGATGCTTTTGACAAAACCTGCTGGGGCGACCTGCGGGAGACAGCGAAACTGGCTACAGCGCAGATTGAAGCGGCGTGCACGGCGAAAAATTCGCAACCCGAACTGGAGATTGTGTCAAGTGTTTTTTATCGCGGACGCGGCGCCTATTTGGTAGGACGCCTCTTGCGCGAAGGACAGCTGCCCTTGCCCATCGCGCTTTGCCTTCGGCACGAAAATGAGCGCGGCATCATCCTCGATGCGCTGCTGGATGGAGATGTCGACCTTGCGATTTTGTTTTCGTTTACCCGCTCGTATTTTCGGGTGGCGGTTGAATGTCCCTATCGGCTTGTGCGTTATCTTCAACAATTGATGCCGCGCAAACGTTTGATTGATCTTTACAACGCCATCGGTTTTCATCGGCACGGTAAAACGGAATTTTACCGCGATTTCATCGCCCACCTGCGCAAGTCAAGCGATCGTTTCGTCGTGGCCGAAGGAGCTCGCGGAACGGTGATGAGCGTTTTCACCCTGCCGAGTTACGATGTCGTTTTTAAACTGATCAAAGATCAATTTGATTTGCCGAAAGACAGCACCCACGAGGATGTGCGGCGGCGCTACCGATTGGTTTTCGAACATGACCGCGCGGGACGATTAGTCGAAGCGCACGATTTCGAGCATCTGCGAATCGCGGGGGACCGATTCGACCCTGAGCTGCTGGCCGAACTTTTGCGCGATGCCGCTTCGATTGTGAAAATGAAGGGCGACGACGTCATCATCGCGCACGCCTATGTCGAGCGCCGTCTTCGCCCGCTCAACCTTTTTTTCCGGGAAAACGAGCCAGAGGCAATCGCGGCGGCCGGGCGCGATTACGGGCAATCGATCAAAGACCTTGCCGCCTCCAATATTTTTCCGGGGGACCTGCTCACGAAAAATTTTGGCGTGACCCGGCACGGTCGCGTGGTCTTTTACGACTATGACGAGCTTTGTTTCGTGACCGATTGCCATTTTCGCGACCTGCCGGAAGCACGGACTCCGGAGGAAGAAATGGCTGCCGAACCGTGGTTCTCAGTGCGTGAGAACGACATTTTTCCCGAGGAATTTTTGCAATTCCTGGCTTTCCCAGAGCCGGCCCTGGCCGCGCTGCTCGAACATCACCGCGAGATTTTTAGGGCCGATTTCTGGCGCGCCATCCAGCGTCAAATCCGAGGAGGTGAAATTCCAGAAGTGTTCCCTTACGCAGCGGGGCGACGGCTGGCGACTGACTAACCACTTTCCTTCAGACCGGCAAAGAAGTCGTTAATCTTGCCCAAAGGGGCTTTTCCGAGACTCTACACGCGTGCCTGGTGTCAACGCGCTTCAGGCTAATTGGGGGGCAAAAGTCGTCCAAGCTCGAGCGCCTTGGCACAGAGTGAAACTCCGAATTCGTCAGCGCCGCGACCCGTCACTATTAATCTTGGTAGGAACGGACCGCCGGGCCGTCCGCCTCGGCGTACCAGGCGTCCGATCAGAACCATTGTCGCAATAGGCAGGCAGGGTGAATCCCTAGCAGGCGAAAATTCAAAACTTCTCGCGCAAGCGCACGCAAAGGACTCTCAGCCCCACAAGCGCTGGGCGCAAGCCAGTTGTGGCGCCAGAGCGAGTACAGACGATCTGCGAGCTAATAGCGCACGGACTGCGCTCGTCTCGCGGACGTCCCTTTCTGGCCGCTCCGGATTGAGAGTGGCGAGGACAGGCAGTTGAGATTCGTTGAATCCCTTCCGAGTCTGGAACTCGCACGACAAGAAAGGGTCAATCTTTCGGAAAATACGCCCAGACCGTACTCACCGACCATGTAAATTACAGAGGTCCTTCGGACAGGGCAAAATAGAAAGACTACGTCATGAGAAAATTAACCCCGACCCTTACGCAAAGCGGACTGCTGGCCGTGTTGCTGCAACGCCAGCGCTACAAAATACGCCAGTTGGCCTGGCGTCGTGCACAACGCAACCAGATGCGCGCCGCCTTTTGGAGTACCCTCACCTGGCCGTGGCGAGCGCTTACTGCACCCGTGCCCGTACGCCATTCGCGCCGAGCACTTCGTCGGATACCTCCAGCGCCGATGTTAAATCTTTTACCGAGGCCGATTGCCATGTCTCATCCAATCCACACGTACACCGAACTCCAGCAACAGATTCACGACGATCTGCGGGTCCAACACCCCGAATGGGTCAAGCCAAATGGCGAATCCCCCATATGCGATTCGTACGAGACGTGTCTCACGAAAATGCTCGACACTTTGACGCCAAGGGGATCCAACGAGTCTATCGTTCCTCCTCATCGCGCACTGGAACACGCAGTAACTGGAAGCTAAAGACTTATGGAATATGTTTTAAAACTAGTTGGAGCTATTCTTTATTCTGTCTGGGGATAACCTACTTAGGGCTCGAGAGCAAGTCACCAGGACACACGCCAGTCTGCGACAGGTCGAGATCAGAAGTCGGGAATTCTTCCCATGTATTCTATCGTAAGCCGCTTACGATGCATGCGGGTCAAGGGCGTAGGCGAATTTTAGGGGACAAGCACTGCAAATTGCCGGCGGGCCGACCTGTTTTTTCCTAAGGCGGGCTTCGTGCAGATTCTATCTTCGGGCAAGTCCGGGACACCACCGTGCAAATCTGGACAGTTGAAGAAGGATTTGGGATTAGAAGCGAGTTCTCTCAGACATGCTGCGTGGCTAATAATTTTCGAGATCATGAGGTCCTTCTTCCTTGGTTCAAAGGGGCAGGCGACTAAGTTAGCCGCCTCGCACTGGGGCAAACGCACGGACCGTTCCGCACGCTCACCGTCAGTGTCAGAGCATTAAGCCACTTTAACTTGGATAGCTTTTGATTTTGGTGTCGTCGTTGTCGGGAGATGCACTTTTAGCACGCCGTCGCGGAACTCCGCCGTCACCTTCGTACTATCGGCATCTTCAGGCAGCGTGAAGCTGCGTCGGAAAGTGCCAAAGGATCGCTCGATGCGATGGAATTTCTTTTTCTGATCTTCCTTCTGGCATTTGCGTTCTCCGGAAACGTTAAGAATGCCGTCTTCGACTGTTACCCTAACGTCATCCTTTTTCATTTCAGGCAGGTCAGCTTTGAGGAGATACCCTTGATCATCCTCACTGATATCAACCTCCGGTGACCAATCTGCGACCGCCAGGCTGGTGATCTCGCCACTGCCTATTCTGTTGGGAAAGCCGCCCAAGAAGAACCGACTTAAGCGATTTTGTGCTTCGTCGATCTCTCTCAGCGGATTCCATGTTATTACTTTATTCGATGTATTCATTTTATTTTACCTTTCTGGATTGAGTTAAAGCCATCTTGGCGCATCGCGCTCACCGCTTATTGTCAGAATCGACCCGAATCTTACGTACGTTGAGGAACAGGGCCGCTGGAAAGCAAACGCGGTGACTTCACAGATCGCGCAATGATTCCAGTGCCGAGTCGCGGACAATGACCAGTCCGAATGTCAAAAGTTTAGATCTAACCCCCGAGTCTTCCCGTTCCTTTTCCATGATGGGTATCCTTAACTGAGTCATGACTGAACTCTGTTGTCCCATCGTCGAGTTGAGGCAATACACACTGCATCCTGGGAAGCGTGATATCTTGATAGATCTATTCGACCGGGAATTTATCGAACCGCAGGAAGCGGTCGGAATAAAGGTCATCGGTCAATTTAGAGATCTTGACCGTCCGGATCGCTTCGTTTGGCTCAGAGGTTTTCGTGATATGCCGTCGCGTGCTAAAGCGCTGACTGATTTTTACAGCGGGCCTGTTTGGAAAGCGCACCGGGAAGCTGCCAATGCTACGATGATTGACTCCGACAACGTCCTGCTGCTGCGTCCAGCGGTTCCGACGTCCGGATTTTCGCTTGAAAATATGAAGCGGCGTCCCATGGGATCCGATGAAGCGCCGACGAGCCTGGTCGTTACGACCATTTATTATTTTGAGGGCCCGGTCGCTCACGACTTTATCAATTTCTTCGAGCATACGCTCAAGCCCGTGGCCACAAGCCTCGGTGCGACAGTCTCTGCAAATTTTGTGACGGAAAATAGCGAAAACACTTTCCCAGCTCTGCCGGTGCGTGCGGGCGAGAATATCTTTGTCTGGTTCTCGATCTTTCAGAGTTCGGCGGCATACGGGAATTACGTAGCCGCTCTCTCGCAATCGGAACGATGGCACGGCGAAGTGTCGGATGGACTAGGCCGCAATCTTAATAAAGCGACGGAAGTGTTGAAGCTCACACCCACCGCCCGGTCGCAATTACGCTGATCTAGCAACGCGGCAGGCAGACGGGGATGCGCAATAAGAAACTGAGATCGCAGCGCGTTATTTGCTCGCGTTCTTTCCTTGGCGAGCCGCAGCGTCGCGCGAAGGCTGCTTCGCGCTCGCGAGGCGCTCATTTTTCTTCCGGCGTTTCGCGCGTTTCCTGGCGTTGTCTCTGCCTTTGTTATGTCCCATAGGCCTGACCTTCGTCCGCTTCTCGACCGAGAGCAAAGCAAGCGACCGGGATAAGCCGACACGGCCCGTCAAACCGCGAAAGGCAAGGGATCGAAGGTGGTGGGAGCTGGCAAAACCTGGCGAATTCTTTACTGGCGCCAAGTTGTCTCAGCTATGGCGCTAATGACCTTCGGTCAAGAACTTTAGCACTTGCTGGCGCTCAGTCCGCGACGCCGGTCAAAGCAGGTCGCCAGAGATATCCTGCCAGGATTTGGGTAAACCATGAGATAGTATTGGATGAGAGACATTAGGAGAGCGTTTCAACGCAAACCATTTCACCTTTGGATTCCCGGAACAGCAGTCGCCCGACAGAAACGCCGCACGCGTTTTCTCCGGCTGTGGAAAGGCGGTCACCAGATTGAGCAACTAGCCGAACAAGGCGGTAGGATCCGCTGACGTTTGCTAAGTGAGCCTTCAATTGACTTCAAACACTCACTGGAGTTCGGAATCTAAACACGACCCGCACTTTGTTTCGAGCGAAACCGCGGGCGGCGTCTGCGTTGTTGGTGCGTTCGGTCATGCGATATCTCCGCCGGCGCATCCTGAACGTTGGCCACTCGCGCCTCCCCTACTCGCGCCGGCGACCTGGCTGCGTGGCCGCTTGCTGGCGCGCGTGCCGGTTCCCGCGCGTTGATCATCTCAAATGTTCGAAACAGAGCGGTCAGATCGATCACGTCGTTGGCGGCTGATCTCAATATGTGCCCGAGATTTGCGGCGACTGACGCGACCTCTACGCGGATCCCGTGCCGGCGCAGTTTGATGGCGAGATAAGCGAAATCGGCGTCGCCAGTCACCAAGATCACAACATTGGGCCGCATCTCGATGGACAGCTCCAGCGCGTCGATCGCCATCATCACGTCGACGTTCGCCTTGTAATGACCTTCTTCGGCAGACGCACCATCCTTGGTCACAACCATGAATCCGTTGGAGCGCAGCCAGTGAACGAACTTGTTTTTCTTGTCTCGCTCCTCCTGCCACGTCGGGATGGCAGGCGGCAATCCCGCATAGACCACCATCTCGATCAGATCGCGTCCGGTGTTTGGCCCCGCCAGAAAATCGCGGAGCTTTAACCAATCGAGCCCACGCCCCGCAGTCCGCACCGAACTGCTGACGTTCGACTCATCTACAAGGACCAACACTTTCGAGCGGGGGCTTGGGATCGAATCTTTCTTTTGCACGGCGCGTTCAGTTCTCTCAACTCTCAACAATCAACTCTCAATCCTGTTCTGCATCGATTCATCCACCAGCACCAACACTCGAGAACGAGCGTGAATATCTGAATCTTTCTTTCGCATATGTGCGGTCCCGCGAAGCAGATCGTCGATTGCAGCGCCGTGTAAACCAAGACTTGTCAGGCTGCTTTTTTCTTTGGCTTCTTGACAACAACTACAGGAAACTCGACCACCTGCGGCGCTGCATCTTTCCCGTTCTGATTCAGGGTCGATTCAAATCTCAACTTCCCCGCAGCGATCTCTGAGAGCGCGATATCAGCGTGACCCAGTCCGGGAATAAATTCCACCATCGGTCGATGACCGAGACAAAGTTGTCGAACGCGTTTGGAGACCATGTTCACCAGGATTTTCGGGTTAGGAATAACTTCGGCGGCGGCTTTGACTAGATTTGGGTTCATAATTTAGCTCACGCTGAGGATCAGGCTGACGGGGTTAAATTCCGAACCGGAGTGGGACCCTGATCGCGTTTCGGGGAAATCGCAGCCGAGACACCAAGTATCGTCCGTTATTGCCAGAATACAATTGACTATTCTTCGCGTTCCCGGACCTTTGACTTCTCGCCGCCGTCCTCGGCTGCTAACTGCCAGTCCGGCTCGGAGCTTTCTTTTTGTTGCCTCTTCGGTTTGCGAATGCTCTTCGGACGAATGGATGCGAAAGCGGGAGCGCCCCGCTCTTGCTCACCTGGGAATCTGTAACGCCGAGCCGCGTCTTCTGTTTTACTTCTTTTTGGGCGACTTCATGACCCCTTCGGCGATGCACTCCCATTTGCCATTGCGCTCCATCCAGGTATCCACCCAAACGTAGCTGCGAGTAAACTCCTTACCATCCTTGTCCTTCCCCTTCTCCGTCGTAGTGCCGCAGACGGTGGCCAGGTTCGGCCCGTAGACATGAACATCCATGTTGTCGTTCGTCGCCGAGCTCAAGGTGTTGCGTTCGTTCTTCATCTCATCAAGGAGCTGGGACTTCCCAACATGTTTTCCGTCAGGATTGAATCCGGCAAAGTCGTCCGCTATCATGTTTCCGACGGCGGCCTGATCCTTGTTTACCAGCGCCTTAACCCAGGCGTCTTCCATCCCCTTGAGCTTGGCCTCGACTGCGCTGGAGTCAGCAGCGTTTTCCTGAGCGTGGCCGCGGGGCACGGTCGCTAAGCCGAGAAGTGTGATTACCAGAAGTGGGGCGAATAATTTCATAATAATTTTTTTTTAGGTTGAATTTAGGGCAGCTTGTCTCGAACCGAGAACCCTTTCAGGGCGAGCTACAGCGATGTCAGCGCGCTCTGACGCGCAGGTCGATGCTGGAAGCGTGGGGCCCAGCCGCCGAACCGTCAAGACATAATCAAACCCCGCGAGCGGCGCGGCGGAGCCTGCCTTGAGCTTGTCGAATAGGTCAGCAGCAATTGAAACTCGCTCGTTGCCCGCACTCGCTCGCTCCTACCCTCGTCGCTTTACCTTCTATGTCGGCAATCCCTTTTCTCGATTCCTGGTTTCCTGACTTCCTGATTTGTTTTTTTGGAGTCCGGAGTCCGAGATCAGATAAACCAATCCGAGCAGAAGCGAGACTCTCAACACTTAACTCTCAACTATGAACTATCTCCTCTATCCGACTGATCAATGGAGCTGATGGGATGAGCGACATAGAACACGTTGCGATCGGGCATCGCGCGGGTAGACGGCAACGCAGCTAGGTAGCTGGCGCAAGTACGAGGCCGCGCGAGTGATCAAGGTAAAGCCGCGACCGCGTAGCGGCGAGTGAGCTGGGAAGCGAACGGGTTTCAAATGGGCGGGAGCACATGAGTCAAAATTTTCGGGGGCCTGTCGCGCCTCCGTTTCCTATTTCCGACCGCGGACCTCTGACTCCCCGGGATCCGGGCGGTTCGCGCTTGCCATTTCGCGAAAAATTGATGCAATGGGGTCGAAATTCACCGCGGATTCCCCATGGAATCTCATTAACTCAACCAAGGAGTCAGAAATATGAAGAGAGTCTTGTTTTCAGCAGTGGCAATAGCGGCATTAATGGGCGCGTCGGTCACACGCGCGCAGGACCCGGTCAAGGTGGACCCGAAGCATTACACCGTCGTATTTGAGAACGATGCGGTGCGCGTGTTGCACATCCATTATGCGGTGGGCGAAAAGTCTGTGATGCATTCGCATCCCGATTCGGTGGCAGTGTTCCTGGAGGACCAAAAGGCGAAGATGACTCATCCCGATGGTAAGAGCGAAGAGATGTCTGGTAAAAAAGGAGAGGCAGTCTTTACCCCGGCTGGCGCGCATCTGCCCGAAAACATCGGCAGCGGTCCGATCGATCTCATCCTGGTGGAGCTAAAGAAACCGGCCGCGAAATAGTCACTTTAAAAGTCAGCAGCGATTTCGAGCGAATGGAGCGAATGGGATGAGCGACATAGAACACGTCGCGATCGGGAATCGCGCGGGTAGACGGCAACGCAGCTAGGGTAGCTGGCGCAAGCACGGGTCCGTGCGAGTGATCAACGTAAAACGACAATGGAAGCAGTGAGCGAATGGAGCCGCGGGGACGCAAGCGACATAGATGGGCAAACCGACAGGTCGAAATGGGCGGGAGCACATGAGTCAATGGGGCAACGAGCGAGTTTCAAACGGAGCAAGACTGGCCTAACGAGAATGAAATGTTAAATGCCGTGCACGCAATGAAACACGACCCCATTTTCTTCCCCTCGGGTATTCCTCGCTATTAGGTCAATGTCTGCGATTGGTATCATATGCCACTGGAGCCTTGCCCCGTCTGCGGTTACGCGCTTTCCATCGTGGATCATCATTGCCGTCATTGTGCTACCGCATCGCGGGCAATTCCGTCGCGGCTCTTTAATGCGAAACACGTGCAGCAAATAATCATGGCCGTGGTGGTATTAAGCGTTCTCGTTTACTTGATCTTCTTTCGCTAACGAAAAGGCGCTGAGCGAACGAATCAATCTTCGATCTGGGAGCGAGCCGCTACGCTGGTTTGGATCCGGAGGAAAATTGATCCTCGCATGCATCATAAGCCGCTTACGATGCATGAGCTGAGCAAGCTGCTTTCCCGCGAAGGCGAGTAGTGGCAGACGTGTCGTCTGCGTTCTCGCTGCACCGCGGCAAAGCCTGCCCGCCGTGGCGGGTCCGCCGTCGTCACTGCGGCCTTGCAGCTGTCAACGCTGAACGCTCAACTCCCCGTCGCGCCGTAAGCCTTGGCGAAGGCGGATCAACTATCCACGATCCTCGGCTGCGGTGTTTCAAAAGGCATCCGGGATGGCGCTCCTGTGCGTAGTACCCTACGAAGGGCTTCCGTGCGGGTCTAAATCAGCAATCGCGGAGGAAAGGCGTTTATGAAATTCGTTAGCCTCAGAACCAGGCGCGCTCACAGCCAGGGCAAGCTAGACAAACCATCCCGCGCCACAGATGAATCTTTCGCCAGGCCAACGCTTCTGCATCATCAAATTCACACTTACGTGGAGCTTCGGCAACAGATTCACGACGACCTTCGGATTCAACACCCCGAATGGGTCGAGCCAGATGGCAAATCTCCCATGTGTGATTCGTACGAGACGCGCCTGATGGAACTGCTCGATCGTCTGACGCGAGGAAAATCCGCTCAATCTATTGTTGATCCTAGTCGGCTTCTCGAATAGGGAGCAAACTGACTCGGCGCAACTGCAGCCCGCCTCGGCGCATCATAAGCCGCTTATGATGCATGAAATGAACCAGCTGTAGAGACAGCCGTGTCGGCTGCGCGCTCAACTCTCAACTAATCACCATCAACTCCCTTCGATAAACGAGTCCGAGCAGAAGGGAGACTGACTCCGTAAAAGAGCGTGGCTCCCACGGAGCTTTACGTCTCCCTGGGACGTGGCGAAGCCTTTACGTCCTCAGCACTCAACCCTCGACTATCAACGATCCTTTGAGTGGCAAATTTGATTTCATCCGAGGCCCAGGCAGACGAAATTAGACTCCCGCTAGGCGTAAGACTGTCCTGAGCGCGGTCGAATCCACGACAGTGAAGCTCATTGCCTTTTCGCTGGTGCCTGTTCCGAGTGGATGTCGATCTAAGGCGCGCGATCTACCAACTCGCGGAGGCGCACCACATTGAGCCGCCGCAAAAATGGTTCGTTTAGAACCCAGATGCGATTAAAATGATAATCCCGCATCTCACGAATCGCTTCCTCGGCCGTCCATCCCTCGAAGGTCACCAGGTAACCCGCGATCACAAAGCCGGTCCGATCTTTGCCGGCGGCGCAATGAACGTAGACCGTTTGGGCGAGCGGGCCCGTGCTCAGTTTTCGCAACGTCTTTAACGCGAGGACAAGTTGCGCCCGGTTTCCAAGCTCCGGGTCCAACGCGAGCATCGGAATGCGGACGTATTTTAATTTTGTTCCGCGCAGGAGGTCGAAATCGTCATGGTCCGAGCGCAAACTGATGATCGTTCGGACGCCAGCGTCGTACAATTTTTGAAAACCCACAGCCGTTGGCTGATCGCCCCGCCAAATATGATCTGTGACTTCTCCGAAATTCTTTACGCCTTCATAACGATTGTTCTCTGGCGGCGCCCAAGTGTGCGGCTTCTTAACCAGCGGCGATGCCACATTAATCGGTCCCGCGGCGCGGGCTGTGATGCAGCATGCGACGCAAAGCAACGAGATGGTAAACTGTTTGGACAAGTTCATTTTGCGGGAACGACTTTGAATCGGAGTATAATGAGAAGGGAAACCGTTAGTAAAGCAGAAGGGGGAGGGAAATTTCAGATGTTTGCCACGCCTTCCGACGCTTATCAAGATCGCACAGGTGAGGAAATAACCGGTCACCTCGCTCTTCGGACTTCTAATTTTTACTTTCTTTTTTCCGCATCGCGGCGTCCGCTCGTCATGGTCACTTTTAGTTGCCTCGCCATAGATCCACGAAGGCGGGTAGTGGCGGGCGTGCTCGCCACGCCGAAGCTTTAGCGAAGGCAGGTCGCCTGCAAAGAATCCGTAGCTCCCAAGCCTTTCGGAGTGCGAACGCTCGACTTGGCCGCTGTATTATTCGCGTTTTTGCAGCTCGACTCTTAAATTTTTCAACCGTGTCGGCCTATCCCCTGGCTCTCAATATCATCAGCGACTGCTGGATTTTGTTTGCTGTTATCTGGCTAATCGCGGCGTTCTGGACCAAACGATCGGTCTATAAGGAAAGCAAATGGCAACGGCTCGGTTACGTGATCCCGATCCTGGTCGGCGGTTATTTGGTTTTCAAAGGCCAACGGCTCTCCGATCCACTCAATCTTCGCGTGATTCCGCATGTTCATGCGATCGCGTGGACCGGTGTTGTTTTATGCATAGCCGGTTTGGCGTTTTGTATCTGGGCCAGGTTCACGCTCGGGCGAAATTGGAGCGGCGTCGTGACCTTCAAAGACGGCCACGAACTGATAACACGGGGGCCGTACGCGCTGGTGCGCCATCCGATTTACACCGGGTTGCTGACCATGTTCGTCGCAACCGTGATCGTGCTCGGGCACGTCGCTGGAATCATCGCGATGCCATTGGTGTTCGTGAGCGTTTGGATCAAACTGCGCCATGAGGAAAAACTCATGCTCCAGAAATTCCCGGACCAATACGCTGCGTATCAACAGCGCGTGAAATGTCTGATTCCGTTCATTCTTTAGCGACCCTGCTACGTCCCGGTGCGGCTGCGCGAGCGGCGCTTGAGCCATCTATCATAAGCCGCTTACGATGCATGAGCTGCGCCAGCCGTAGAGGCAGGCGTGTCGCCTGCGAGCAGCTGTAGCGGCGGCTGTGTCAGCCGCAAAACCTGTAGCCGCGGTCGCTGACTGCGGCCTTTGATTTCCGCTGTGGCGGGGGTTCGTTGACCGCGGAAAAGCTCAACTCCTTGCCGCGCCGTAGCTCACGCGAAGGCGGGTACAGGCGGCCGTGTCCGCTACGCTCTCAACTCCGTGAAGGAGCGTGGCTCCCACGGAGCTGTACGTCTCCCCGGGACGTGGGCGAAGTCTTTACGTCCTCAACTAATCACCATCAACTCCCTTCGATAACCCAGTCCCAGCAGAAGCGAGCTCTCAACAATTCGCCATCAACGCGTATCATAAGCGGCTTACGATGGATGGCTGAACAGCTGTTACTGGTCGCCGGGGGCGTCTCCAAAGTCTGTAGCGCCGGTCTTTGAACGTCGAGTCTTCTCCGTCGTAAGCCGCTCCTAGCGTGCGGCCTTGTCACGTCGTAGTTTCTTGACTCGCCGTAGCTCAGGCAAAGGCGGCACGCGCCACAGGCCCGTGGCTACAGCCCCCTCGTAAGAGGCACTTCGGGATCATCCGATCTCGCCATGGCCGTAGGACAACGCCCGACAGAATGTTTGGTATGAAAACAATCATCTCCCTCGCAATCAGCAGCGTGTTATTCCTGCTGAGCGAATCACTCATCGCCGGTGAGCGCGGCGGCGGCGTCGGTTTCGCCGTGCCTCTGCCGCAATCGGTTAATCCGGCTCCGTCACAACCGGCCACAAGCAGGGCGCCGGTTGCGCGCGCCCCGCACCCGAAACAAGGCCCGCATCTCCCGGGCGGCGGAACTGGAAATGTTCAGCCGGGTAACGGGAATCCAGCGCAACCTTCGCAACTTCCGGTCACGCAAGGTTGGCCGAATCGTCATCCCGGCCAACTCGGAAACCAAAATCCCAACCAGCATCACCATCAAAACCCGGGTAACAATCCGCAAAAGCCGCCGGTCGCGTCCGCGACGCCTCCGCCACCGCGGCACGATTGGCACGACGGCGATTGGTATCGACGTCATTGCCGCGTCATCGTGATCGTCGTCGGCAGCTACTACTATTGGGACGCCGGCTATTGGTATCCAGCCTACGGCTACGACCCGGCTAACTACTACCCGAGCGACGATCCGATCTATGCCTACGGCAATTTGTTGCCCGACCAGGTCATTGCCAATGTGCAACGGCAGTTGCAACTGGTCGGCTATTACACGGGCGCGATCACCGGCTCGCTCGACTCAACCACGCGCGCCGCTATCGCAAATTATCAACGTGACAACGGTCTGCTCGTCACCGGCACAGTCGATCAGTCCACGGTTGAGTCTCTCGGGTTGGTTTAAGATTGTTGCGCAGGTTCGTTCGCGCCGCAGCTGGATATCGATCCAGCGCGGCGCATCGACGGCCCCCATTTACCTCGTCTATCGTAAGCGGCTTACGATGCATGAATGAAAGCAGCTGTAGAGGCAGGCGTGTCGCCTGCGAGCAGCTGTAGCGGCGGCTGTGTCAGCCGCAAAACCTGTAGCCGCTGTCGCTGACTGCGGCCTTGCAGCTATCAACTCTCAACATTCAACACTCAACTCAATGCTGAACCACCAACTACCTCAACAACTTCTGGCAAATTTCATTTGGGTTTTTATGATCAGTGTTACGCGCGCACCGTAGACATTCGCGCGGCTTTGTCGCGCATAAGCTGACGGCAACAGCAGTGGAAAATTGTCATTCGCTCGTGGGTCGATTTCGTTAGTCTAAAAAAAGACATGCCATTTTAGCCCGTCACTTCGTTTGGCCAATTATCCCATGTGTTTGCGCCCACTCCCAAAGCCGCGCGAACTCCAGCGGCGCTCCACGGCCAGTCGTGAAGTGTTCGCGATGCTGAGTCAGCATTTTGGTGAGCGTCATCCCGTCAGCAGCGACGCGGTTCGGGTCCGCGCCGCGTTCGAGCAGATGCAGCGCATCCGCGTACGCGTCGCTATGATCAAGTCCCATTCGCGTGCGATAGAGTAATAGCGTATAGCCGGCGAATTCGGATTCGCTTTGGGGCATTGTGGCGTTGATATCGGCGCCGCGATCCAACAGCAGATCAAACCGCGCACGCTGGTCATTTTCGTAGTAACCCAGGTACCAGTTCATGAGAATAATCGGCCGGCCGAACTCGTCGCGAGCATTCGGATTTCCGCCGGCCTCGAGCATCCTCTGCAGAAGGCGAGCAGATCCATGCACGGCGTTGCCCATTGCGAATGAATCCCGATGGCCATTCGTGAAGTTCGGGTCGGCACCGAGCGATAACAACGTTTTCACCGAGTCGACTAATTGCGGACGCTGCCACGTTTCCCTCACGGCCCAGCAAAGCAATGTTGTGCCATCCCGTCCGGCCGCTTGCAAATCCGGAACGGCCTTCGCGGCCGCACGGATCGCGTCCTGATCATTCGCTGAAATTGCCTCCGCCACGGCCAGAAGCGCGGGCTGATCGCCAAAGTCATATCTCCCGGAGCGGATTTCCTCCTCTATCTGGCGGCGATGTACGTCACCTTT
Source organism: Verrucomicrobiota bacterium (assembly GCA_003219465.1). GTDB lineage: Bacteria > Verrucomicrobiota > Verrucomicrobiia > Chthoniobacterales > UBA10450 > Udaeobacter. The sequence continues at coordinate 18,445 of QHOX01000014.1, forward strand.
TTCCATATCGATCCAAAACGCTCCGAAGAATGCAACAGGAACCCCAACACAAAGAATCAGAGGCGCGAGGATCAACCAACCTCGCCATTTGTTAGCTAAAAAGGTCACTGCAGCGGACGTAACGCCGATGATCAGGATCATGGACCCGAACACAGCATAGGCATGGCGCAACGAATCCGCTTCGTGGGCGCTGCCCAGCATACCTGTGATGGCGAAAACACCCACAACCGTGTAAGCGGCGGCAGCGAGCCACAGAACGATTTGGAAGATCTTCCAGATCACGGTCGGCGTTTTATCAACCCATGATGATTTACACAAGGAAACTGCGCCCGCCGCAACACTGCATCGTAAGCGGCTTACGATGCATGAGCTGAACCGCTGTAGTGGGAGGCGTCTCGCGTGCGAGAAGCTGTAGTGGCAGGCGTGTCGGGTGCACTCTCGCTGTAGCCACGGCGCTATGCGCCGTCGTCACTGCAGCGTGACAGGTCTCAACTCCGTAAAGGAGCGTGCCTCCCACGGAGCTTTACGTCTTCCTGGGACGTGGACGAAGCCTTTACGTCCTCAACTAATCACCATCAACTCCCTTCGATAAACCAGCCCGAGCAGAAGTGAGACTGACGCCCCCGGAGAACCGCAGTCTCAAACGGGAGTAAGACCTGCCTCGAGTGGCTTATCTTTTTTGAAGCGACTGAGAATGCAAAAACTAGGCGGTCTGCAATTCCCGTGTGTGCGCGAGGTCGCGACGGCTAAGCTGACGAACTTGATCCGCCATCAATGTCACGATGGCCACCGTCTCACCCGTCAACGTCATGAATTCCACCTCGTAGCCTTCGCCGCCGTTGTGGATATGAACCACTGTGCCGATATCGCCAGCTTCAAGCTTTTCTTTCGGCAGGTTCTTGGTCAGCACGACGCAATCGTGTTCCTTGATCATAACTTTGCCTCGAGAGGATACGCGCTGATCAACCGCGGTGCAATTGTGCTCTTGTCCATTTGCCAGACCGTCCGCACGCGCGGCCGGCGGCTCGTCGGCGTGTTCAACTCTTCTTCGACCACGTAGCGCGGGCCGAAACCGGTCTCTTGCTCGCTCGTTACTTCATGCGTGCGACCATGCTCGCGCAGCGCGTCAGCCAGTTGGTCCCAATTCTCAATCCGAAACCCAAACTCCGCGAAGAACCGCGCCTTGCTTGCGCCGTAGCGATGCGCGGCATTGAGCAAATAATCCGCAATCTTCTCGCGCTCGACGATCAATTTGTCAGTGTTCGGCAACTTCATCTGGCTGCGGCTTGAATGATGATGGCCATTTCCCAACCCGCCGTAAACAAAACAACTAAACGTATCATAAGCAGCTTACGATGCATGAGCCGAACCGCTGTAGTGGCAGGCGTGTCGCGTGCGAGAAGCTGTAGTGGCAGCCGTGTCGCTTGCGCTCTCAACCCTCAACTAATCACCATCAACTCCCTTCGTAAACCAGTCCGAGCAGAAGGGAGACTGACATTGCGCTGAGCAGTCTCTCATAGCTAGCGATTGATCAACGGACCTGATGGGATCAGCGACATAGAAGGTAAAGCGACAAGGGTAGGAGCGAGTGAGCGTGGGCAGCAAACGAGTTTCAAACCATTTTTGCGAAAAGGCCTAACGAGGATGGCATGTCAAATGTTTAGATCTGACCCCAATCCCCTTGAATGGCGGCTGCGCGTGAATGTTGACAGCGCCGGCTGTCCCAAAAACGGAATGGTCAGTTCCCACAGACGGAACAAAGATATCGCGCGCTCTCATGCGAATCGCATCGCAATTATCTTATGATGACCAACTTAGACTGAGGCTCACTTCGTGGCATGCGAGATGCGTGGAGTGCTAGGCATGAAACAAACCAATATTATGAACAACCAATTCGAATCTACTTACACTCTTTTAGCGCGCTCGGAAGAAAAAGGCCGTGGCGTCCTCGAGATTTTGGTTTACGCAGTCTTTATTCTTGGTGTTGTCTTCTCGATTTGGCAGTTCGCGCAGACTCCGATGGAAATCTCGGCGCCTGGACCCGAGCCGTGCGTAGCTTGCCATACGATCACGACTCCGCCTCCTCAAGGAAGCTGATACGGTTTAGATGGCTTGAAACGTTCGAACCTATTTGAGCGGGGTACGGTTGGTTATATGAACTGGCTCGTTTGGTACGCGGGGCAGCGGAGCTTCACTGATATCGCACTTGTTAGGCGTAAGGGATTCAATCTCTCAGTCAGCGCTGGCAGCCGGGCTCCCCAATGCGTCCGCGGACTCCGCACTAGTTCGGGTTTTCTTTCGGTGATGGTAGTATGTCCGCATGAATCGACTTCTGCTTCGCTTTTCGCCAGCTGCGACGCCTGGATAGTCGAACCTCACAACATCAATCACTAAGCCTTTATGTTTATAGAATCGTTCAGCCGGGATGTCCGCTTCGGTTTTCGTGTTCTATTTAAGTATAAGTCGTTTTGTTTTCTTGCCGTACTCGTGCTCGGGCTTGGCATCTGCGGGGTGACGACGCAGTTCAGCGTCGTCAATGCCATTGTCTTGCGTGGATTCTCTTTCCAACACCCAGAGCAATTGATGAGCGTCGGGCTGATCGATCCGCAGGCGACCGCGCGAAATAACAATTTCGGGGCCGGAGTTATCCCGTGGGCGCAGGACTACGAAGATCTGCGCGCGGCCCAGCAATCGTTCACCCAGATGGCTGCATATCTCAACGGTTCAACCGTCAATGTCAGCTACAAAAACAACCCGCAACGTTACACCGGCGGTTATGTGACGGAGGATTTCTTCAAGATTGTGGGTGTAGCGCCGATTCTCGGCCGCGATTTTACGGCCGCGGACGACAAACCCGGCGCGGAGAAAGTGGCAATTCTCGGTCATGAAATTTGGCAGCGCGATTTTAACGGCGATCCCAGGGTTGTCGGGCAAAGCCTCCGGATCAATGGCCACGCCGCCACCATTATCGGGGTGATGCCGCCGAATTTTAAGTTCCCGGTCGCAGAAGAGCTTTGGCTTCCTTATTATAATGAGTATCCATTAAAGCCGCGCGGCACCTTGGAAGTAGGTGCTTCAAATCCTGCGCCTGCGGTCATGGGCCGGCTCAAGCCCGGCGTGAGTATCGATCAGGCGAACACGGAGTTCGTCGGACTAGCGAAAAGACTGGCGGCGGACAACCCAAAAACAAACAGTCAGCTTGTCTCCGCAAGTGTGCAGCCGTTACTAACCGCCATTACCGGCCCGCAATTGCGCCAGACAGTTTACGGCATGCTCGGAGCGGTCATCATCGTTTTGCTAATTGCGTGCGTGAACGTGATGAACATGCAGTTTGGCCGGGTGGCGCTGCGAGCGAAAGAACTAGCCATTCGCGGTGCACTCGGCGCGACCCGCTGGCGACTCGTGCGGCAGATGCTGACGGAAAGTTTCCTGGTCGCGTCGTTAGGCATGGTCGCGGGCCTATTGATGGCGGGTTGGGCCCTGGGTCTAATCATTCGCGCCACGAACACGCTGCCGTTTCCCTTGCCCTACTGGATCGTCTTCACAATCGATGCGCCAGTGCTCGCGTTTACCATCGGCGCGACTTTGCTGGCGACGCTCGCTTCCGGTCTAATTCCAGCATTGGTCAGCTCCCGGGGCAACGCCGCGGATATGTTGAAAGAAGGGGGCCGCGGCAATACGAACCGCGTAGTGAACATCATCACCAGTGTTCTCGTGATCGGTCAAATTGCGCTGACCGCCGCACTTTTGATTGCCGCTACGCTGCAAATCAAATCGATTCGAAACCAACTCACGCTTGATTACGGCTACGATGAGAAAGGCGTTTACACCGCACGGATGGGTTTGATGGAGGGCGATTATCCTAACGAGGAAGCGCGCCGCCAGTTTTTCGTCAAGGCGGTGCGAGCGCTGCGCGCGAATCCGGCCTTTATAGGCGCGGCACTGAGCGATCGGTTTCGCATGACCTTCGCTAACCTTGGTCAATACGAAGTGGACGGCCAAGCTTACATGACCGACCACGACCGTCCGCAAGGCAACTCCGAGATTGTATCCGACGGTTATTTCGCCGCTCTCGGCTTAAAAATCTTAGAAGGCCGCGACTTCACGATTGACGACAATGACGCGAAACAACCCGTCGCGATCGTGAACGCGAGCTTTGCGAGAAAACATTTCGGTCACGAGAGTCC
>QHOX01000014.1:22720-24644 GCA_003219465.1 Verrucomicrobiota bacterium
TGGTTCCTGACACTCTCATGCAAGGTCCATTTAATCCGCAGAACGACTGCAGCGGCTTCTATATGCCGCTCCTCGGGGCGACGCCGGTGGCGAAATTTTGCAGCATTATCGTCCGGCCGCACCCGGGACAGAGCGCCGAAACACTTGGCCCGGCGTTAAGTCGCGCCGTGGCGGAGCTTGATTCAAACCTGCCGCTCTATTTCGCCGGCACGCCGGCGCGATTGCACAACGAAATTCTCGGAGTTAATCGCATCATGGCGAGCTTGTTCACGATCTTCGGCATCGTCGCGTTTGTGCTCTCGGCCGTCGGTCTTTATGGGGTGATGAGCTTCTCGGTGAACCAACGGACGCAGGAATTCGGAATTCGCATGGCCCTGGGTGCCGACGCGAGAAGGATTTTCCGCATGGTCATGCAGCAGGGTGCATGGCAACTGGTCATTGGACTTGTGGTTGGAACCGGAGCCGCCACGCTCCTGTTTGGCGTCGTTGCCGCGGGCGCCTTGCAAAACATTTTATTCAAGGTGAATGCGCTCGATCCATCCATTTATTTTGCAGTTGCGGGACTGCTCACGGTCGTGGCAGCAGCCTCGTGCTTTGTTCCCGCGCGTCGCGCCACACGCGTGGATCCAATAGTTTCCCTTCGTTATGAGTGACGCCTTTCGGAGGTCCAAAGTCACGGACTAAAAGTCTGGCTCGCGTCAAAAGCGTAGCAAGAGTCGCGAACAGGCAACAACCAATAACGAATGACGAGCGGCGTAGCCGCTAAATGTTTAGACGCGACTCAAATCTTCGCTCCCGCTCATTTCGACCTATCGGCTTAACCCATCTAAGTCGTGCTCGTGTGCGGCGGCAGAAGAATCAATCGGGCAAATTGCAAAGTGCCGATGGCCAGTTGGAACATGATGGCGGCATAAAAGAGCCAGAAAACGCCCGAGACCAGAGCATTGTAAGCTTGCAACAGGCCAACTGCCATGCCTAGGATGGCGATCACATAAAAGAGATAACGGTAAGCACCCATTTTCTTGATTACTGCCGGCCCTAGTTCTGATTGGCGTCGCCGGCTCAGAAAACCAAAAATACAAATCAACACGAGCGAAAATACGCTGCACCAGCGCCAGATGGGGAACGGCGTCGGTTTGATCGTCAGCAACAGCATGCCGAACAAACAAGAGAAGAGTGGGACCAGGGCGCTGCCGAGTAAAAGCCACAAGCGAAACTTATCCAGGAGCGACCACTCGTGCAGCGAGCTGCTGCGAAACGCCACCACTACCCCGGCAAACCCGGCCAGCGCCACCGCGATTTGAGCGGCAGTTGTGAGGGCTTCACTTGGTTCCATCGCTTTGGATTAGATAGGATTCAGGCGACGCAAACAAACATTAACTCGGGCAAGACAAAAGGTCTTCTTCAATGAAGCTGATGGGATAAGCGACATAGAACACGTCGCGATCGGGAATCGCGCGGGTAGACGGCAACGCAGCTAGGTAGCTGGCGCAAGCACGGGGCAGTGCGAGTGATCAAGGTAAAGTTGAGCGGGAGCGCATGAGTCAACACTTTCGGGGTTTAGAGACGGCCCGGCGCTGCCTTCCTAACCACTCGCCATGATGAATAGCGGCTGCATTTCGAAATCGGTGTAGAGTGGACGCAGGCGCTCCTTGTTATAGTACCTCTCGACGTTGACCGTTTTCTTGCTGCTGGTCACCGCTTCAATCGGCATGTTGTCATAGCGCCCATTCTTCAAGACGACGAGGCGGCCGTGGCGGCCATGCAGGATGAGATCGAGGGCAAGATTGCCGTAGGCCATGGGCACGATCGAATCAATCGCGTCGGGATCGCCGCCGCGCACCATGTAGCCGAGACGCTGGTTGATGGTCTGGATCGGCTTGCCCTTGTTGTATTTGGCGGAACGATCTTTGAGTTCGGCCGA
>QHOX01000286.1 GCA_003219465.1 Verrucomicrobiota bacterium
AAGCGCACGATCGCAGTAACCGGCGCGTAAACGCGATGAAGCTTGTATTGCTGATGAAAGTGCGGACTTTCCGTGCGCCCAACTACCACAATCGGCGCGCCAATGCCGCTAACCGTTGTGTACGTCTTGAAAAATTTTCCGCCGATCTTCAACGTGTCGGTCGGAAATAAATCGTATCGACTCGGATCATGGTCCGCATCAACGGGCTTAGGAGATACGAGAGTATAACGACCTTCGTCCGTCATAACGGTGATCGAATGCCGCCACGGCTCAAGATCTGCTCGATCGACGTCTTGAACGACGCGCGCTACGGCGAAGTTGTAGATGCTCCGCGCCGATTCATCTTTTGGCTGCCGTTCCAATACGCCATAGGAAATCTTCGCAGCGAGCAGATCATGGCTTAACGCTGGCAAGGGCTGTTCATGTTGTGCTGCGAGCAGGTATTTTGTGGCGGAGTCAAGTGGCTCTTCCACATGTAATCCTGTCGCTAGACGCGCCGGTATTGTTTTTACCGTCGCGAGATGAGAGGCGCATCCACAGCATTGGAACAAGAGAAGCGCGAACCCATATCTGCCGACAACCTGCCACCTGTTCTGGAAACTTGATCGCACGGTTTCCTTTTACCTTTCACACTCCCAGTCTTCGAAATTCTTGACGGGCGGCTTCGCTAAAGGTTTGCAACACATCGATGGCGCCGCGGTTCACCATGTCCTCCAATTCGGGTAGAGTCTTATTGGGCGAGCGATAGGTGTTAACAATCATGCGAGCAACTTCGTCCGCACTTTCAACCGTCTTTGTCGGTGAGAGAACACGCATCTCGCTTATCATGGCGTAGAGTCCAACAAGCTTCGAGACGTCAGATATCTCGTGGACCAGGGCATCCGCATATAACTTTGCGGCTTCTTTAATAAAGGCTTTGTACAATTCTTCACGCCGGCTTAGTTTGTGAGTGATCGCCTGAATTCTGGCTTGAGTTCGCTGGGTAAGCCATGTGGCCGCGAACGATGTCACGCCGCCAATGGTCGCTCCGGCAAGCGCGGCGAGAGCTGAAATAGTTGCTGGTTCCATGTTAAATATTATCCGTTCTTATTCGTTAGGTTATTTCAACCAAGCTTTTCAGTTTCGGCTGTAATTTCGGATAGCAGAGCGGTGCGAGTCTGATCTTGCCTTCCGTCGCCCAGCACAAGCGATTTCGCCGAAGCAAATATCTCATCCGCGCGGACCAGAATATTTTCCAACTTACTCGTCGATACCTGATCAGTTGCCGAAGACTCTTCGGACTCGAACTGCGTTAGCTCAACGTAGCGCCGCGCTTGGTCAAAGCTCTTTGCGGTTTCTCCTATCAGACGGTGGGCTTTCGCTTTCGCCGCTTCGATCGAACTTTCGGGACGAGGAATTTCGAGCAGCTGGGCAAGTTGTCGAAGCGCCTGTCGCAACGCGGCTCGCAATCGGTCAATCGTGCGCTCCGGCCAGATGTATCGGAAGACGAGTCCGGTGACGACGAGACCGAAAAGAATTCCAACGACGCGATTGCGGACGTTGTCGAGATCGGTGTCGGGCGCATAACCTTGGAAGACGCTGTAGAAGAAAGCGAACGCCATCTGTAAACCCGCGTAGGAGATGAGTTCTGTTCCGGTGGCGACCCAGCCGGCAATGGCAGCGACACAGGCCACGACCACAATCAACGACGCGATTGTGTCCATGTGAGGCATGAGAAAGACGATGGTGAAGAGCGCGAGTGTTCCGCCGATCACGCATCCGACGATTCGCAGAGTTCCCTTGTAGAACGTTGCCTCAGTGCTCTCGAGCGCGATGAATGTGCAGGTTATAAACGCGGTGTGAATTCCCGACCAATCGATCGCCTCATAAACGATATAGCAGAACATCGCCGCAAAAGTGACTTTGAATGCGAAGTGCACGTGCGCGGGATTCGTGAATGCGTCCGGCACAAATAAACTACGCCCGTCCGGCTCGGACTTTGGTTTGGGCCGTGCGACAGTCTTCGGCGTGTCCGGCAAGAACAACAAGTTCAGCACGACAGTGAGCGCGATGGCGTAGGCCAGCGCCACCCATAGCCACAGAAGTCCGCGGACCAATAGTTCAGGTGACGAAACCTCTTCGCCCACGGATTGCGAGACAGCGACAACAAAACCGAAAAGGAATCCAAGCGGCCCCATTACAAGAACGCGCGACAACCACATTCCAAGAAAAAGCGCGATTGCCATTCCGGGAATGCGCAGTTCCGGATGACCATATGTGAATTTATAAAGCAGGAGAGTGGCGCCAATCCCGATGGTCAGGGCAATAATTCCACCAAGTCCCGTATTTTTCGTGAGCAGCTTGGTCTCCTTCGAGGCGAAGAAAACCATGTAGGCGCTGGTAGCCAGCTGCGGCACCTGTAGCGTCATCGAAATGATCACGCACAGCACCGCGCCCGCGACTATGATCGCTGTTCGGATGTTGCGCGCTCTCGTCGGCGCGAGCTCATGTCGTAACCAGCCAATCCAATCGGAATCAATCGGTCGTGCCTCGACGAACGTCGCACTCATAGACTATTTCGGTGGCGGACCTTTGATGATCGCAACCGCGGATGCGCCCATCCGGAAAAGATCCTGGTCGGGATTCTCGACTTCGATACGGACCGGGAAGCGTTGCGCCACACGCACCCAGTTGAGTTCGCGTTTCACGTACGGAACTCCCGCCGGCGGCAGATCGATCTCGCCTTCGGGCTTCACTGCCCATCCGATTCCATCCGATTCCCTGCACTTTTCCACGGAAGCGTTGGTTAGGCGCGGACGAGAGGTAAACAATCGCCTCGCTGCCGGGAACCAGATGTCGGACTTCCGCCTCGCGAAAATTCGCGATCACGTACCATTTGCTCGTGTCCAACAACGAGAAGACGGGAACCCCGGCGGTAACGTGGGCGCCGGCCGAAATGTTGAGATTGATGACCCGTCCGGAAAAAGGTGCGATGACCTTGCAGTAAGAGAGATGGAGTTCTTCGAGGCTGATGGTCGCGATCGCACCTTCGCGCTGAGCCTGTAGGGTCGTCAGTTTCGTTCGGGCTTCATCGACGTTTTCGGCGGTCGTAAATTTTTTGGGTAGGAGCGGTTCCAGGCGCTGCAAGGTGCTATGAGCTTGTGCAATCTGTCGATCCAGAGCGGCCAAATCAGCCTTGGCCTTTTCCAGCACGAGTCTGTAATCTTCCGGGTCGATTTCGAAAAGCACGTCGCCTTCCTTCACCGCTTGGTTGTCCTGCACATTGAGCTTGAGGATTTGACCACTCACACGCGGCGCAATGCCGACCACGTTGGCGCGCGCGGTCGCGTCGTCCGTCCGCGGATGACGCTCCAGTATTCCCCACACGTAGAGGGTTATTAGAATGGCGCCGGCAACGACGATCAGACTGACAACGAACTTGTGTTGCTCAATGTCGATCTTCGTTGCGGTCGCGACGCTCCTCTCGTTTGAAGGTGTGGCGGCTTGATGCATGTCAGTTCTGGTAGAACAAAATCCAGGTCGCGAATGTGAAGATGATCATCAGAGACGAATAGAGGAGGGGCGGCGGACCGAGATACGCCTTTAGGTGGCACACTTGAACAATCCAATGCACGATAAGCGTTAGCGTCAGTCCGCTGATGATGCAGACCATCCAGGCCGGAAAATAAGAGCCGAGAATATCAATCGTAGGTGAGCGGTGACTCACCGGTCGAACCACGAAGACCAATGCCCCGATTAGAAGGAGCAACCCAATGATTCCGATGGGTCGAGACCTAGTCCGCCGAACGGGTGGAGGATTGTTGCTGCTGCTCGGAGCAACTTGCCCAAATTTTGTTTTCATCTTCGTGGCTGCCTAACGAGTGGCGGGGCAGGGCGGGCAAGATCACCGACGCTAAGCGCGAGCGCCGCTTGAGCGGTGTAAATTGCCGCCTGCGTGTCGTGACTGGTTGCTAGCGCGGCGCTGAGATTTCGCTCCGCACTAACGACCTCTGTATATGTGCTCAGCCCTTGCTTGTACGATTCGAGCACCGCGTCGAATGCGCTCTTCGATGCCGTGACTAACTTTTCTGCCGCGTCCTGCTTCTTGAGCGCTGTTCGATAACCGGTGTATGCCTTCCACACGTCTCGCGCAGCCGAGTCGCGCGCTCCGGCAAGGTCGTTCTCCGCTTGATGCAGGTCCGCCTCTGCCATGTCGAGTTTGTGCCGGCGGGCGAACCCATCGAAGATCGGCACGTTCATCGTAAGAAACGCTCCAAAGGTCGGCCGCGTGCCTCCGAAGTAGTCCGATTTGGCCACGCTGACCTGTAGATCCGTTTCCGTAACGTGTGTGTCGAGCGTGACCTTTGGATAATACTCGGCGCGGATCTTGCGAATTTCATATTCCTTTGAACGGACGTTGGCTAGTTTTGCAACAAGATCCGGCCTTTGCGCCAAAGCTTTCGTGATCAAGTTACCAACAGAATCTTCGCGCTGGGAATCCAAACCACTTTGCTGTGGCAAGTCCGCGACCTTGAGTTGCACTGTTGGCAGGAGCCCGATGCTTTCGATTAGAGCTACTCGGGCATCGCTTTCCGCGCCAAGACTGGCCTCAAGATCAAAATTAGATTGCGCGCTTTGCTGTTGGGCCTGAAGCAGTTCAGGTTTCGTGGCAAGCCCGGTGTCGAACCGCGCCTGCGCGGCCTGCTCGACCGTTTTTGACGCGTCCAGCGCGCTCTGAGTCACCATCACTTTTTGCCGCGCCGTGCCGAGTTGGTAAAAGCGGTCGGTCACATCAAAGACGATTTTTTGGTGCGTTCCATTGAAGCCAACATTCGCCATCATCAATTTCTCGCGCGCCGCTCCCCGGATCGCGTTGCGTTCACCGAAGTCGATCAGCAACCACTTTGCGTTCAGTTCGGCTCTCGCCAGCAGCGATTCCGTGATCAAAGTGCCGCCGCCGACAATGTCCACGTTCGGCAGGTTCCCATTGGTTGGCGGCTTTGTTAAGTCAGCTCGCAACTGCGGGAACGGAATGAAGGCGCGATCGTATCCTCCAGCCGCGGCCGCAACGATATAGGGGTAATAAGCGCTCTCAGTCAGACCAACGGCAGCCGCTGCCATCCGCGCGCGTCCCCAGGCGACGCGTGTTTCCGGATTACTGCGCTGCGCGATGTCAATCAGTTCGGCCAGATTGTAGGTCTTGCGCGGATCGATGGCCGGCAAATAGCGCCGTTCAGCTTCAGTCGGTTGGTACTGGCGAAGTTCTCCTTCGTATCTCGGAAGTGCCGGTGGCGCCCACGGCCTCACCGACGACGGAGGCGGATCATCGCGGCCAAGTGCGATCCCGATCGTCACGAGAAATTGCGTCGCTCCGATGAAAGCGATCTTCACGAGAACCTCCCGAACTCCCCAGGAACTTCCATAATGCTCATTATGGCTGGTCGTAAACGGAAGTGTCGAGCGCAGACCCTCATTGTCCCGTCTTGTTTTCTATCTCTTTCTCAAACTTTTGGAGAGCGAAATTTCAGGAATTATTAGGACGCGTGGCGAGTAACACCTTCCCGTTGCGAGGTGTCAGTTGATCCAAAGACCGACCAGTTCAACGGCGAGGCGACCTGTGAGAATCAGCCACGGAATGGTAATGACCGCGATCTGTAAGTAGCGAGTGGCGTCCCTGTCACCGTCAACGCGCGGGTCTCGACCGAACAGTCGACGCCAGTGCCGAAGGATGTACGCACCGGCGAGGAGATTGATGATGAGAAAAAATATTCCAGCAATTGTAAGTGCCGGACGAGCGGCAGGATCAATGAGTGCAATCATAATTTGTATTCTGTTCATGCAAAGACGATCCGCTGTGCATGAGGTGTTTGTGAAAGACTATGTTTCTTGCCTGAGCATATCTGGCAGGCATACTCTCAAGGGCAGTGGAACTGCGTCATTTGCGCTACTTCGTTGCGGTCGCGGAGATGGAAAACGTCTCGCGCGCGGCGACACAGAAGCTGCACGTTGCGCAGCCGTCGTTGAGCCGACAAATCCGCGATCTCGAGGATGAGGTGGGTGTGCAATTACTCGAACGCACCGCCAAGTCTGTTCGCTTGACCGAGGCAGGCCGCGCTTTCCTCGACGAGGCGCGCGCGATTTTGAAACGCGTTGATGAGGCGGTGCTCAAAGCGCGCGGCGTTGCCGGTAAACAAGAATTGCTCGTTGGCGACTGGCCTCTCGGGACAGGGCGGGTAATGCCGAGGCTTCTCCGCGCGTATCAGCAAGCGATGCCGAACGTGCACGTGAGGCTACACGATTGGGCCGTTGACCAGAGCATCGATGGCGTGCGCGATAGCCGGCTGGAGCTCGCGATTCTTGTGGCTCCGCTCAAAGCGAACGCCGTTGCCGGTAAACAAGAATTGCGCGTTGGCGACTGGCCTCTCGGGACAGGGCGGGTAATGCCGAGGCTTCTCCGCGCGTATCAGCAAGCGATGCCGAACGTGCACGTGAGGCTACACGATTGGGCCGTTGACCAGAGCATCGATGGCGTGCGCGATAGCCGGCTGGAGCTCGCGATTCTTGTGGCTCCGCTCAAAGCGAACGCTCTGGCTGATGTCCGGTTTCAAGAATTGGCGACGGCGCGTGTTTGTCTCATCGTGTCGCGCGACCATCCGTTCGCACGGCGGCAATCGGTTTCGTTAGCTGACGCAGCGCGCGAACCATTCATCGGACTCATGCGCGAGAAGTATCCTCGCTACGAGGAATATGTCGCTGCGATTTTCGCCCGCGTGAATTCGAAACCGCGCATCGTAGAGGAGCACGACGGCTGGAGTGGACTTTTTTCGGCGGTTGGCGGCGGCACTGGAGTCGCGATTTCTTCGGACGCGTTCGGTTATTTGTTCGGCGACGGCGTCAAACTGTTGCGCTTAACGCCCGAACCAAAGCGCATCTCGATTGGAATAATTACCCGCAAAGGAAAACTCAGCCCGGCTGCGGAAAAGTTTTGCCAGTGCGCGAAAGAAGCGTTCGCCGCCCTCCGTTAGTTTAAGGCAATGGGCCGCTCGTGTTTTGTTTCTTCTGATCCGCTCTTTGTTCGCGCGCGGATCCGCGCCAGTTGACCGCTGAGCGCTTCGATATCACGGACGGTGATCATCTGCTCGATTTCCTGGCCGAAGAAAAGATCAAGTGTCCAACTCGCCATGACTCGTAGCTTCTTAGCCAGGCGTGGAAGCTTCATTAGATACACTGATCGCCAGAACCACCAGGCGATAAAACCGGAAAACTTGATCCCAAACACCATCGCCACACCGGTGTGATGACCGATGCTCGCCAACTGTCCCATCATTTTATACCGGAACGACTTGAGCGACCGATCGAGAATCATAGCTTCGATGTTCTTCGCGACCGTCACTCCTTCCCGTATGCCGTGCTGCGCCGTTGGTGGATGAAAGTTTTCGGCGTCTAAGATAGGCACGGCTGCGCAATCGCCTGCCGCCCATAAGCCAGGAACACCCGTCACCGCCAAATACTCACTAACCAGAAGGCGGCCACGTTCCTTCTCGCACGGTAACTGTGCAATGACCGGGCTGGGGTTTACACCTGCCGTCCAGATCAGAGTCGCGGCAGGAATCGATGTGCCATCGCTTAACGTGACCACCACCCCATCGTAGTTCGCCACACGCTGGCCTTTGATCACCTCCACTTTGCGCTCGCGCAATTTGTGTTCGGCGTAGCGCCCCAGTTCTTCACCCAATTCGGGCAGAATGAAATTCCCCGGATGAACCACCACAACTCGAATCAAGTCTTCGGACAACTGCGGATAGTAGCGCACGGTTTCCCGCACGAAGTCGTTAACGGCGCCGGTTGTTTCGGTGCCCGAGAAACCACCACCAGCGGTGACGAACGTGAGTAACTGCCGGCGTGCCGCCTCATCGCTCTGCAGAGAGGCTTCTTCTAAAAGCGCCACCATGCGATTGCGCAGCAGGGCCGCATCACTCAAGCTTTTCATGGTTACGGACCAGTCGCGGACGCCGTTCATATTGAAGAAATTTGTTTCCGAACCCAGCGTCAGAAGCAGGTGATCGAACTCGAATTCGAGTTCGCGGTCCGCAACGCTAGCTATGCAACGGATTCGTCGCGCGTTCAGATCAATGGCCTGAACATCGGCATCGACAAACTTCACATGACGAAGAATGCGCCGAAGCGGATTCACGATGTCGCCCGGATAAAGATCGCCCGCTGCGACCTCGTGCAGCATCGGCGTAAAAAGAATGAAATTCTCACGACTGATCAGCGTCACCTCTACGTCCGCTCGACGCGCGAGCCGTTTGTCGAAGTGCATTGCCGCGTAAAGTCCGGCAAATCCGCCACCGGCAATGACTATTCTAGTCGTCTTCATGCGATTACCGCGAATCGTAACGCGACCCGCGCGATCGAGACACTATTGACCGATGCCATCATTCAATCTTTTTTCCTATCTTTTTCTCAAGCTTTTCAATGTCTAAATTTTAGAGAATCTTGGTTTTTCTGGCGGTTTCTTCCTGCGAAGAATTATTGAGGGGTCGACGGCCATGGAGAAGTTCTGCCAAGGCGGCGGGAGAAGCGTTCGGCCGATGAAAGTTCGCTGAAAGTTTAGGCTTCGGCACAACAGGGCAGGTTTTGCTCGACGAGTCGAATCAGCGCAGAGCTGCTTGTCGGCTTCGGAAGAATCCGGTGCCCGTAAACGCGACGACCATCCTTTGCCTCTTCAGCTGTGATCAGCGAAGTGAGGAAAACGATCGGAACTCCATGCAGCGCCCAATCCGCTTCGAGTTGCGCCGCGACTTCGATGCCGTCCGCCTGGGGCATGATAAGATCGACAAGCACGAGGTCCGGTTTGAAACTGCGCCCCGCTTCCAATGCACGACGCGGATCGATCACCGTGCACGCGAGGTATTTTCCGCTTTGGTCGAGAAGTAGCCGCGCACGGCGCGCGAAATGCGAGTTGTTGTCGACGATTAGGATCCGTGGCTTCTCGTTAGATTCGTTAACAAATTGTTCGTTCATATTTGCTCCCACTCTTTCACGATCACTTCGGTCGTGTGCATTTGCGAAGGACCGTATTTGTTTGCTCAGGGTGCTCATTCAATCCTCCCCAGAGCGCGATTGGATCAGTTGCTCGAGCGCGTGCATCGCCTCTG
Source organism: Verrucomicrobiota bacterium (assembly GCA_003219465.1). GTDB lineage: Bacteria > Verrucomicrobiota > Verrucomicrobiia > Chthoniobacterales > UBA10450 > Udaeobacter. The sequence goes on from QHOX01000286.1 coordinate 9,141, forward strand.
CAGCGTCGGGTCCTTCGGCCCGAATCTGCACCGTTGACCCTTCCGCCGGGGCGAGCGTCATCAGATCTAGGACGCTTTTGCCGTCCACTTCCGTGCCATTGTAGGCGACACGTACGTCACTGCGAAACGGAGCCATCGTTCGCACGAATTGCGCTTCCGGCCACATGTACCGCCAGCCCTTTTTCACAGTGACTTCTTTTTCCAGCTTCTCTGTTCCGTTCCGTTGATTGGTGACCCCATTGGTCGGCAGTGTCATGTGTCGCATGATTGCTTCAATTGTTCTGCTCATACATTTGTCCTCCGTTAGTTAAACTTTTCATACTGACACGATCGGCCTCACCGGTCGCGTTTGTGAAAGACCATGTTTCTTGTCTCAGTATGCCGCTGCGGCATACTGGTGATCGACTTGGCGGAACCAGTGAAATTCTTCTCTCTTTCCAATGCGCTGGACACTTATTAGTGGGCAGCGATGGGACCAGACGGTTTGCCGACTTTCTTGAACAACACCGCGATCGCGGCGCAAACCACACAGACCAAGACACAGAACCGGAAAGCGTAGACATAGCTGAGCAGCGAACTTTGTTGTTGAAGGATGTTATAGAGAACTGCGAGCGATTTCTTCGTCGCCGCCCAGTTGCCGGTGTTGCTCGCAAGCGCGCTCTGGAGGTGCGCGAGTTGTTGTTGAAAGTTGAAGTTGAACGTCGACATGTGTGAAACAAGGTTGGCCTGGCTCGCTTGCGCCTGACGCGTGACCAGCGTGGTGATCGCCGCAATGCCGATGCTCCCTCCGATGTTGCGCATCAGATTAAAAATGCCAGCAGCGTTGCCCATTTGTTCGCGGCTGAGCGTTCCCATGGCCGCTGTGGCCACGGGCACATACATGGACGATGCGCCTACACCGCTGATGATGATTGGCCAGAGTAGGTTACTCGGCGCGACTTGAAGGTTAATGTTACCAAGTGCGAAGGACGAATACCCAAACAGCAGGCAACTAATGATGATCAGAACAC
>QHOX01000287.1 GCA_003219465.1 Verrucomicrobiota bacterium
CTCCTGCGAATCAAGAGTAACGTGACACCTAGATGCGGGGCACAAGCTCCGTGCAGATGCGAGGGAGACTGGAGAAATGTCAAAGTACGAGCTTTTTTGCTTGACACCTGCGACCGCCTTTTGGCTTCGTAGGAATTGGCCTTGATTTTACGCGAGGCGCGGCATGCACCTGACGTAAGATTCAGCCCTTAACCAAAGGAGAAACCATGACCAAAACCGAGCTTTGCAAGTTCGGATTCCTGCGCATGACTCTCGTAGCCTGCGTTGGAATCCCTCTCACTATCGCGTCGAACGCATTTGCGCAGAATCCTCTACCGCCAGAGCCGCCGCCAACGGGTGCCGCCCCGGCACCACCCGTCACGGAAGCCGAGCGCGTCACCGTAACGGGTTCGAACATTCCGACGGCTGAAGAAGTCGGACCTAACCCTGTTGATACCTACAACCGCGAGAACATGAACACATCAGGTAGGACCACGACAGAGACATTTCTCCAAAGCCTTCCCATCGCCAACGCCAACATAATTCCGGTTTCGAATAACGAAAACGGCTCCAACACGGCTGTGGGTGCAGCGACAATTGCTCTACGCGGTTTCGATGCGCGGGCGACTCTCATCCTTCTGGATGGGCGACGGGTCGCAGTTTATCCGACCGGCAACAATCCGGGCTTGGTCAATGTGATGTTTGTCGATTTGAATTCGATTCCCCAAGCCGCCATTGAGAGCATTGAAATTCTAAAAGACGGCGCTTCCACCACCTATGGTGCCGATGCGGTGGCTGGCGTCGTGAATCTTAAGATGCGTCACGATTATAATGGCGCGGAGGCCAGAATCGAATACGGAAACACGCTCGATAAAGACTCGGGTCTACTCGACTCATCCGCCATCTTTGGTGTGGGCAAGGGCGATACCAATATTACCGGCGTCTTGAATTACTATCATCGCAACTCGATCTTCAACCACGATCGCGGTTTCTCGCTCACCCCGCCGTTCCTAAGCTCGAACAATAGTCCTTATAATCTTCAGCTAAGCAGCGATGTAGCGGCCGCGGCTGGTGGCAAGAATTTAAATCCTGGTGGGACTGAATTTGCATCTGCTCCGGATTTTACGAACGGATCGGCCCCGGCAAGCAGGTATCTCTACGATGCCAATAACCGTGTCAGAGCGGCCGGCGGTCTACGCCCTGGCTTTAATTTCAATCTGTTCTCGTCCTCGCTCCCGGAATCGGAGCGTTATGGGCTGTGGTTGAGTGGTGACCACAAGGTCTTCGGCGATCAGATGGTCGTCTATGCAGACGGCTTTTACCAAAACGTGAAGACGCACAACGAACTGGCGCCGCCAGCAACCGGCTCGTTTGAGACGAAGGGTCAGACCATATTGGCGATTCCACCGCATTCGCCGATTGCGCCAGGCTCGGAACCACCTAACACGCCAACCCACGCGGAGACCGGTGTCCCGGCTGACGCATTCAATCCTTTTAATCCCTTCGAACAAATTATTTCCGGCGGCACTCGTGCGCGGCTCGCTGAATTTGGAAACCGTTTATTCGACAACGAAACCGACGCGTGGCTAAGCACCATAGGCATCAAGGGGGACAAACTGTTTGATGGGAGCTGGGGGTACGACGCCGGATTCCGCTACAGTCAGATTAAGAACGTACAGACTGGCACGCAGGTGTCCGCATCGCGATTCAACCGCATCGTAAACCAGGCCGATCCGATCTTTGACCCTACATCTCCGCAATTCATCGGCACCACTGTCGCGTTTAATCCGTTTGGTGATTATCGCGTTCCAATCGCGTCTAATTCGGCCACGGTCGAGTTCGCCAGAGTGCACCCCAAGGACGAGGACACCTCAAAGTTGGCCACGTTAGATGCCACCATCTACACAACCGACCTCTTTCACCTGCCGGCTGGCGGCGTTGGCTTCGCCGTCGGTGGTCAATGGCGGCGGGAGCAACTGAGTGAGAATCCCGATATACTCAATTTGGAGGGAGACATCGTCGGCAACTCGCCAGTTCCAGGCGCTCAGGGCAGCCGAAATTCTTATGCGTTTTATGCAGAGACCAGAATTCCGATCTTCAGCCCGAGCTATAAAGTGCCTGGGTTTTATTCCCTGGAGTTTACGGCTGGCGGGCGATTTGAAGAGTTTCTAAACAACGATAGCAATGTCTTGGTGCCAAAGGTCGGCATGCGCTGGCAACCGTTTGACGAGCAGCTGACCCTGCGCGCGACTTGGGGCGAAGGTTTTCGTGAACCGTCACTCGAGGAACTGTTTGGGTCTCCAGTCTCAACGTTGGAGGTCACCCACGATCCGCTCAAAAATGGGCTGCTCGAATCTGAAACGAACACCCTTATAACTAGCAACCCGAATCTTCAACCTGAAGATTCGCGCTCGTTCAGTGGCGGCGTTGTTTACTCGCCGAAATATGCGCCTGGTTTGAACATGTCGGTTGACTTCTGGGATATCGAGCGCACCGGAGTTGTAACCGCTCCGCTGGCTCAACAAGTGCTAGACGGCACCGCTCCAGGCATTGTCGAGCGCGATGCTGGCGGATTCATCACCCGTATCACGATCGCAAATCAAAACTTGGGTTCTCAAGAGGCTCGCGGGTTTGACTTCGGCCTTTACTACCAGAGGCCAACGCAGTGGGGGACGTTCACTTCGCAGACTCAGGTAACTTACCTGGATGAATTTCTTTTCCCTCAATTCATCTTCGCGGAGTTTGGAACATCACCAGGCAATCTGGCCGGTAGAACGACGGACCCAGGTGCCTCCAATGAGGGTTGGTATAAATGGAAAGGTAATTCAAGCCTCGAGTGGACATGGAAGGGCTTCGATCTCGTTGGCATCGTGCGCTTCACCGATGGCTTCAACGAATTTACGCCAAACCTTCACCCACACTGGGTTCACCAGACCTGGTTCTTTGACGCCCAGCTTTCCTATGACTTCACTGCGCTTCTTCCGGTTGAAGCCAATCCTGTGCCTGGCTATTCCAAGGGCGAAAAAGAGGTCGTTCGCGCCAAGGACGGTACGCCTCTGGAAAAGGCTTCGGCTCAGACCAGCAACTACCGTCGTAGCGTCTTGGACCATCTGCTGCGAGGCACGATCATTACTATTGGATGCAATGACGTTTTTGGTCAGGATCCGCCCAAGGCATTTGGGGAAGGTGGAAACGCGGTCGGTTATCCCGGCTTCACGTACGACGCCACTGGCCGATTCGTTTACGGGCGTCTCACGAAGAAATTTTAACCGTTAAACCTTGGTTTGGTTTGTGAAAAGGGCAGTGGCAGCAGCCACTGCCCTTCTTGGTTTTTTGGGAAAAGGATCCCTCCTCGCGTTTTCGGTAATTTGCACACAGTGCCCTCACAGGTGTAGTTTCAACCGTGAGAACGCTGATATCTTCAAGCGTTACAATTTTCATCGCCGCCGGTTTACTTGCCGACACAGCGCTCGCCGACCCTGCGGTCAGTCAAGCTTCCAAGCGTAATCAGAAAGTGGAAGAGC
>QHOX01000288.1 GCA_003219465.1 Verrucomicrobiota bacterium
TAAGTTTTCAGGCGGAATCGTCAAGATTCCTTTCACCGAGCTATCGCCCGCAATTCAAAAGAAGTATGGCTACGATTCGCAGGCGGCAGGCGCGTACTCCGCTGAGCAGAACCAGCAACAAGCCGCGCTTGCACAGCAGAGAAAGGCCGATGAGCAACAAAGACTCCAAGAAAGGCAAAAAAATTGGAGCGAGCAACATCCAGCGCCGCAACAATCCCTGGCGCAACCGCAATCCACCGCAAGTTCGATGCACGGCAGCATGCTCGATCAGCGGCCAGCCGGTTCATCTTCCACGCAGGGCAGCGCTTTGGATGCGCGTCCAGCAGGCCCGCAGTTGTTGATCTACGGAAAAGTTCTGAACGTCGTCGATGAAGGGCTTTTAATCAGCGTTCGGGAAACGAACTCAGTCGGCAGCGAACGAATTCCAAGTTACGCGACCGTGCTTCTTGTCGGGAATTTCCCGGCATTCTATGACGGGGATAAGGTTCAGGCCACTGGTACCTTCGTCGGATCGTATGATTACACGACGGTGATGGGTTCCAGAAAACACACACGCGCTCTTAAAAACGTCTCCGTCAACAAGCTGACGGATTTCCCGTCTAACGTAAAGGACTGACGGCTCGAATCGCCGATTCCATTTCCACAAACGCCGTTAGCTTTTCATCCGCTCGCACAACGAAACGTTTCCCGTCATCGCGATGCGCGTCAGCAATGAAGATCGTTCGCCCGCGAGAATCCACGGCGGCGACGCAGCCCCAACTCCAACCGGCTTTGCTGAGACTTGCGTTTAGAACTCACGATGGGCGGCGGCTCAAGCCTTGCAAGCTTTCTTGCCGAACGGCAGTGACCGTAACTGGCGTCAATGGCTCTCACGTGAGGCGCGACGAAAATGGCGGAAAAGGCGGGGGCCAGGAATTACGGGGACTATCCCGGCCCGGTGTTTATGAATTAGCACGGCTACCCAGTTGCCCAGTTGCCGCCTCTCCGCACCGTTGAGCCATTTCTCACCTAGTTCTCCGGAAACGGCGGAACGAAGTTCCCGAAAACAGGTGCAGTTTTCACGCGAATAGTGTCTCTCTCTCTCTCTCGCCCTTCGCACGCGCGCGTAATTTGGCTCGCGCGAATCAACCAGGACGGTTGTTATGGTTCTCTTGCGCCGCAGCTTTAAGCATTCTCTGCCGCTGCGAGATAAGCTCCATGCGCTGCGCTTCGTCGCAAACTACCGCCGTCTGAACCGCGGTATTTACTTCAACGCTTGGTATGGTGTTCAATTCGTTAAACGGTTTTTAGTTGCACGCGGACGCGATTTCCTTTTCACACTAGCTCTGCCAAGAAACTGAACATCAGTGATCCGCGTATTCGATTCAGCGGGCAACGTGATCGAAACGCACAAGCACGCGGGCGAGTTTCGAGAACCGTAAGTTTTTACTCGCATCACGTTGCACTTACAGCTAAAACGAATTTCCATGACTTTGCCATAGCGATGGGAATACTTGCTCTCGTAATCCCACAAGGATGGGATACCGCGCCATTCGTTAAGCTCGGCATGGGCGCACTTTTCATTGGAATGGGATGGCTCGGATTGAAATATCCCTAATCAGCTAAACGCGGCACAAATTGGGCTGAAACGTACGGGCAGTCTAAATCCTAGGATTTAGACTGTACCACTACCCGTCAGACGCGTCGATAAAACCCCCTTGCTCTTCCTGGGGGCGCGCGCCATTCAGCCCGCATCAAAGCGCGTGCCGTTCATCGCAGTGCGTCCATGAACGCGCGCAGTGAAATTCCGGCTTGTCGTAGAATGCTTTGCAGCGTTTTTGGCGCTAGTGCGCGATGATTCGGCACTGTAACGCGCAATCCTTCGCGTGATAGGCGAATGTGTGAGCCTTCTTGATGCTCTCGCTTAAAACCCAAACGACACAACGCTTTGACGGCCCGCGGGCCTGAAACGTCGCGGAAGTTTCACGCAACCTGCAACACCGGGTCTCTCTCGAAATGTAAAGAGACCTCGCGCGGAGCAGTCCGATTTGCAAAATGACAGCGAATCGCCTCACGAACGGCGTCGTAAAGCTGTTCTAAGGAATCCGCCTGCGTTGTGATCCCTCCACCGCGCGGATCATCCCAGGACGCGACAAATACGCCTGTTTCCTCATCCTGCTCGACTTTGACTGTTGCTTTCATGCGTTTAGAAACCTTGCGCAATCATCAAGCTTCGTAAAGAAAACTTTGTCAGTAATGTTAAACTTACGAGGGGACATGAGGCAAATCGGCGCCGTTGCTTGACTGGCGAAGCAAAGGCGCTGCCAGCTTTTCCATTCCCGCAACAAAGCGGCGTGTCCAACCGTTTCCGTGTCGCGATCATCCGGGACGCTCGCAGTCATCAGCATTGCGACAACTTTCACTAGCTCCGATCTCTCGCGACAGTAAACATTTTCCGTGTTAGAATGAATGCCGCGAAAAGGGATGATCTTTCATAGGTAAAACAGCCCTTCAGAGTGAAAAGCCGGCGTGGCGGAATTGGCAGACGCGCTGGACTCAAAATCCAGTGATCGCAAGATCGTGTGGGTTCGAGCCCCTCCGCCGGCAATCTCTTCTAGCGACGAGGCCCTCGCTAGCTTGGTTTACTTCGCAACCGGGCGACGTCTGCGATGCATCCGATGGCCAATGCGGTCCAACCGGTCTGATGGCTCGCGCCGAGTCCCTGGCCGGTTTCGCCGTGGAAATATTCGTGAAAGAGCACAAGGTCGCGCCAGTACGGGTCGTTGGCGAAGCGCGAGTCGCCGCCGTGGCAAGGGCGGCGCCCGCTGGCGTCGGTGAGAAAGATGCTGGCAAGGCGCGAGCTAAGTTCAAGGGCGACCTGACGGAGGTTCATCATGCGCCCCGATCCGGTGGGGCATTCGACCTGGAAGCTGTCTCCATAGAAATGGTGGTAGCGTTCGAGGGCCTCGAGGATGAGGAAGTTTATCGGGAACCAGATCGGCCCACGCCAGTTCGAGTTGCCGCCGAAGAGGCCAGTAGTGGCTTCGCCAGGGTCATAGTCGACGCGGTGCTCGACTCCACCAGCGTTGATGACATACGGATTATTTTGGTGAAACTTCGAAAGGGAGCGTAGCCCGTACGGAGAGAGGAGTTCATTTTCATCGAGCATGTATTTGAGCACTCGTTCCAGTCGCGCGCGCGACGGGATCGCGAGCAAACGGCGGTTCTGCCTTGCTTCACAGTGGCTGATGTTTTGGGCTAGATCGGGGCGATGTTTCACGAACCATTGTAGGCGTTTGTAAAAGCCGGGTAGTTTCGTAATGGTTTCTTCCTCGAGAATTTCGGCCGTGATCAACGGCAGTAAACCAACGACCGATCGCGTATAGAGCGGAATGACACGTCCATC
>QHOX01000289.1:0-3520 GCA_003219465.1 Verrucomicrobiota bacterium
CGGTGTAGCCGTCCTCGCCGCGGATGCTCCAGTCCAGCCCGTGCTTTGTGTTGTCGAACATGCCCTTCGATGTCTGAAACAGCCCAAGCTTCACATTGACCTCGGGCGACGGATAGTAGAAGAGCGCCGCTGCCCAGACCGGAAAAGGATAGGCCGAAAAGCGCGTATCGAAGAGCACATTCCGGATATCGCCATCGATGCCGTTGTTCAGCGAGTAGCCGTAGAACGGCGATGCGTTGAAGTCGTCCGACGCGCTGAAGCGGCCGAGCTTCAGCGTCACTTTTTTGTCCGCGAGCTTCTGCTCCAGAAAAACCTGATACAGGAATGGCCGCTGTCCGCCGACCATCTGCTGCACTGAGTAAATGCTTCCGACGTACTTTCTGGTCAGATCCTCGCCGGCGCGATCGATCCCGCTGACCACGAACAGCCCGCCCTTCCAGGAAAAGAGCTTGTCGAGATCGAATTTCAACCCCGCGAACGCGTCATTCACGATCGTCGCGTGACCGGGATGAATTCCGCCGCTCACGTTGCCGTTGTAGATGCTATTGTCGAACGCGAACACCTCCACGCCCGCCGCGAACAGCCGTTCGCGCCATCCGCCCCAGTCAACCAGCATATGATCGGCAGCAATAAACCCACTCGGCCGCTGGATTTGCGCCTCCTCCTCCGGCTGAAGGATCGAGCGGTTCGTGCGCGAGATCGGAATTGCGTCCTGTCCAAAGGCTGCGCTGGTCAAAGCGAGAACAAACGCAATCGCACACGCGCGGCTGAACTCGATTTTAGGTCCGAGGCAAATCACGCAGTCTCCAATTACCAAACGGTATTCCCCGCTGTTCCGACCGTAAACCAGAATCAACCGCCGAGACGCATCCGGGGAGAGCGCGCGTCTCGCGTGCTGGTTTGCACGTCTCGCGCAAACGAACTTTCGTCTTGGGAGCGCAGGCTGCTAGCCGAAACGAACTTTTTCCCCGATTTAGGCCGCATCGTAAGCCGGTTACGATGCATCAAATCTACTGCGACTGTTTATGAAAATGCGTCTTCAACCGGCGCGGACTAGAGAATCCGTCTAACCAGGAATCTCCGCTTCGACGAGTTTTGCCAGAAGAATGAGCGATTCCTGCCAGCCGAGGTAGCACATCTCCGCCGGAATGACGTCGGGCACGCCTTCCTGCACGATGTTCAATTCCGTCCCGCACGAGACCTTCTTTAAGGTGATCGACGCCTGTATTTCTCCAGGCATGTTCGGATCGTCGAACTTGTCCGTGTAACGAATGCGCTCATTCGGCACGAGCTCAGTGTATGTGCCGCCGAAGGAGTGACTCTGACCGGTGCCGAAATTGGTGAACGACATCCTGTAGTTGCCGCCGACTTTGGCGTCCATTTGGTGAACCTTGCCGATAAATCCATTTGGTGGCAGCCATTTGGCCATCGCGTCAGGATCAAGGAACGCGCGGTAGACTTTTTCAGGTGCAGCAAGCAGGACACGGTGAATTTGGATCGTATTCGTTGCCATGGTTCACACTGGCCGACGGCTAATCTCTGTCAAAACCCTTCTGCCTTTTTCTAACCGCGTCAGTGACTCAGTGCTTTCGCCGGTCCCCAGCTTCCTACCGCCAGCGCTGTCAGCACGATTTCCACTGCCAGAGAGCAAAGGATGAGTCCCATCACCCGGACGAGGACGGACGCGCCCTGGCGACCGATCACCCGCAGAATCGCATCCGAAAAAAGCAGCAGGATATAGGTCAGGAAGAGTCCCACCAGAAGCACAACGCCGGTTTCGAGCCGCTCCGGGACCGTATAGACATCGTTATCAGTTAAGACGATCACCGCCATCATCGCGCCCGGGCCGGCGATGGAAGGCACCGCCAGTGGGAACACCGCGAGGTCGCGCCCCTCCTCTGGCGATCTTTCCGTCTTTGAATCCATTTTCCCGAAAAGCATCTGCACACCGAACAGGAACAGAACGATGCCGCCGGCCACTTTGAGCGAATGCATGTGAATGCCGATCGCGTCGAGAATGACCTGGCCGACGGTTCCGGCGGCCACGAGGATGATAGTGGCGTAAATCACAGCACGCAGCGCCGTCAGATGCCGCTCTTTCCGTGTGAGCGCAGCGGTGAGCCCGGCAAACAACGCCACGTTCCCGATTGGATCGATCGTCGTCCAGAGGGTAGCGAAATCTTTACTAATCTTGATCAGGAGCGGAGACATTCGACAAGTGTGCGTGAATTACCGATGACCGTGCAATGTTTCTTCTGCCTTCAAACTTCTTGTCACGCCCACTTCGCCATCGCGTCAGGATCAAGAAACGCGCGGCAAACCTTCTCAGGTGCGGCTCGCAGGACGCGGTGAATTTGGATGGTGTTAGGCATAGTACAGCCCTGAATCTACGCCCATTCCGGGGCTGACTCGATCAAAACATTCTCGAACTTCCGTTGCGTTTTTTTTGCGCCTCTGATAACAACTAACAGATAACCGATAACCCGCAGCGCAGCTGCGCGCTTTCTTCTTTTCCAGATAACAAATAACTGATAACGGTTAACCCATGCGCCCCCAGAAAACCTTTGACTGAACGAAATGAGGTCGCTATCAAGTTTTTTTCCTTCAGCCTTCCTAATTCTTACTTTCCTTGTCCGCGCCGACGGCACGTTTCGGAAAATCAGCAGCCGCAAACCAAAGTTCGACGACGCTTGATGCGCATACTGGAATACAATGAAATGAGGTCGAATGCTTGTCTCCGTTTCAACGATTTAACGCTTCGACGAATCACGTGGCGAAGCCTAAGGCTTTCGGTCGGATGAAGTGATCACGCGCGGCATACTTTGGTGTTGCCGCGAATGCACCGCGCCGTCAGAATCATAACACAGCTCGCAGGGCTTTCTGATCGGGGTTCCCCGAAATCATGGCGAACCGGGATGAATTTACGAAAGAGGTGAAAACGGCGCTCGCCGAGCGCGTGGGGTACCGGTGCTCGTTCCCTGCGTGTATGAATAGAACGATCGGTCCGAGCGACGAGTCGGAGATGGCACGAAGCCGCGTTGGCGTAGCATGTCATATCTCGGCAGCAGCGCCGGGGCCGGGAGCGAGGCGTTACGATGCTAGTCTTTCGCCCAGAGAGAGAAGTTCCATAAGCAACGGGATCTGGATGTGCACATTTCATGCAAAGCTAATCGATACCGACGCAAAGCAATACCCAAGCGCCTTGCTAAAACAGTGGAGAGCGGCGGCGGAGGAGCGCGCTGCGGTTGAGCTCAAGAGCACTTGGAGCGCAGCTCGCAATCTCTCAATCCGACCATTCACGCACGCTGCCGAGTTGGTTGCACTTGGAAACGAGAACAAGATAATTGGTGACGCACTGAAAGCAGCGGGTCTGACCGAAGCATGGGGAGCTGCTGTTGCGTCGCTTGCACGCGATTTGTGTGTCGAAGTCGCCCGAAACGCATTTCAACACGGCGGAGCGTCCCAGTTCCGCGTCGAAACCGGTGGTCGTGCGCTTCGGCTCAGCGATGACGGTGGCGCA
>QHOX01000289.1:3558-4620 GCA_003219465.1 Verrucomicrobiota bacterium
AGTCGTCGATCTCCTGCTCAATAAACATGCCGATACCGTGCTCCTGACCTCACAGCGAGTAACAGATCGAAACGAATACGTGCTCGCCAAACTTGAAGCAGCTACTGATATACCTGCGCTGACACCATGCGCTATTCACTTAGATTTCGAGACGATCCGCAGAACGGTAGTCGATATAGCGATGTTTAATACATGTACGATTCTCTATGTCATCATGCCTGAATACAGCAGCGCCAGTGATGCGTATCTTTTCGCTCAACAGATCAAGAACGCGCGAGCGCCCAATAGTGTCGTGTTCGTGCTGCGAGATGCGTCCGAGGCAATGAAGTGCGGAATTCTTCACGCTTTGCCGGAAGCAAGGATTGTGTGCCTACCGTAGCTTAGGAACTCATCGACGATCGTCCGACCAAAAACGCGCTGCAGAAGACATTCGATTGTATGAGTAACGGAGAGTTGAGTGGCTGAGCAGATGCACGACGTCAGGATGTTTTACGCATCAGAATTGGTTTGTCGGCGGAATCGGAATGTTGGCAACGATGCGCAACGCGTTACTACCTTCTTCTCGATGGTAATCGTATAGCCATCGCGCATATCCCAATGCCTGCTGCCTTTGCTCAGCATATTGCTCGGGAGAGCGGCTGATGTGATGAAAATATGCGCGGAGTTGTCGCCGGCGATGCCGCGGGATCGAAACCTGCTGGTTGATCGTCAAGCCTGTAACTTCTCGCCGTGTCGCTGGGCCCATTAAACGTGTTTTTGTAGCGCGAAGCGAAAAACCGAAGCTTTCGACAGCGTTCGTGACGCGTGCTCGGAAGTCGGCTGATATGAGCGTCGTCGACGAAAACGTCATATCATCAGCATAACGCGTATATAACATCCCTGCCGATTCCGCTATAGCCGTGAGTTCTATGTCGATAGGTATGGCAACAAGATTCGCTAATGCCGGACTAGTTGGCGCCCCTTGCGGCAATCGACGTTCCAAACAACAAAGCCCTCCTAAAAAAAGAGCAGCCGCATCAGGATAACCGATGTCTCGAAACACGCCGACCACCAGCTGTTTTG
>QHOX01000015.1 GCA_003219465.1 Verrucomicrobiota bacterium
ATGCGATGACGCTCCAGCAGGTTCAGAACTTCCACCGCGAGTTTCTCTTTGTGCACGGTGACTGGATTTAGCGTCATCAGGTCCGCCACCAATCGTTCGCCAATCCTGGAATCGGATTGAAAATGGCGCACGAAATCCCCGTGCGTGAATATGCCGAGGAGTTGGTTGTCTTCGCCTGTCACAACGGCAGCGCCCGCGCGCACACTGGTCATCGCCCTGAGCACGTCGCGTATCGGCGTGTCGGTGGCGACAATTGCCATCGCTTCGCGCGGTCGCATGACCTGATGGACGCGCATCAACATGCTGCGGCCGATCATGCCGCCGGGATGAAATTTAGCGAAATCTTCCTTGTTAAACCCGCGCGCCTCCAGGAGCACCATCGCCAGCGCGTCGCCCAGCGCCAGCATCACTGTCGTGCTCGACGTCGGCGCCAGATTCAACGGGCAGGCTTCCTGTTCGACGTTTACATCCAGACAAAGATGCGCGTTTTGTGCCAGCGTTGATTTCGGATCGCCGCATACGGCAATAATCCTGACTTGGAACCTCGCGATCGCCGGCAAAATCCGCAGCATTTCTTCCGTCTCACCGCTCGCGCTAAACGCGAGCACCACGTCACCATCGGCGATCATGCCCAGATCGCCATGAAGCGCGTTGGACGAATCCAGCACCACCGCGGGCGAGCCGGTACTGGTGAGCGTAGACGCGATTTTCGCACCGATGTGCCCGGATTTGCCCACACCAACTACCACAACTTTCCCTCGCGCATCCACCGTTTCTTTGATCAATTCGACGGCGCGGGAAAAATTTTCATCCAGCCGCTTCCGGAGCCGCTGGAGTTCAAAAATTTCTATGTCCAGGACGCGTGCGGCCTTTTCAAGAGAATCCATCGAAAGATATATTGTGCGCAGGCGTGGTTATGGGCAACATTTTGCACGCCTCGAACGAAAGGGAAACATGAAGACATTGATAATCGCAATCCTGTCCGCGCTGGTTACGACCGCTTCCGCGCAAGAATTCAGAGCACCGATAGGTCGGCAAAAGCCGGTGCGCGCGATGGCGACGCCGCCACCAGTTTCCGAACGGCCAAGAGTTGGGGGCGCGCTTCCAAAAGCATTTGGCCCCGGCCGTAACCCGCTTCAGATGCTCAATCCGTGGGCGCCAGCCCGCTACGGGATTTGGATAGAGAACACATCATTTGACCCCGACCACCCCGGGAAATGGAACGGCATCAAACTGTTCGAGATCATCTTTTAATTCTCCGGTGAGCGCACGCGCGCCGCGTGCTGGCGATCGCGCCCTCGCGAGTCGCCAGCTTTTCCGGCACAAATCGGTGAGGCCGTCGCGCTTTAGTGATCGCTCGCTACCGTTCTCGCCGCTGAGTTATTCAGCTCCAGCTGCGCGCTCACTTTCTGGATTTGCGCGGCCTGCTCTTTGAGCTGCCCTCTCAACTCCGCGACAGTGGCTTCCAATGTCTCCACTTTGCGATTGAGCATGGCCTGCCTGGCGGCGTCGGGAACGGCTTGGGGCCGGACGCCTTTGGGCGAAACTCCACCCGGGTCGGGTCCCTCGACGGTGAACGTGCCCAATCTTCCATCGGAATCGACGAGCACGAAAGCGGCCGTCCCGGCGGAAACCGGCGCACCGGAGATGTTGTCGATAAAGCACCTGTCGCTGACCTGGCCAAAAACACTGTGCACACCATTGTGGTGACCGAGAATGATGTTGTTATTTGCGACGGTGATACCTTCCCCGGCGTGTCTGCCTACGACCACGTGATCGCTCGTGCTCACGCTGATATTGAGCGCTAAATTGCCGAGGGCAGTGTTGTTGTCGCCGTCGACGTTAAACTCCATGGCACGAACACCCAAGGCCGTGTTGTTGAAGCCGGTGGTGGTGTTCAATTGCGCTTCCCAACCAACGGCCGTGTTGGAGCCGGTGGTGGTTTGGTTCATGAGCGCAAAGTAACCGACGGCCGTACTGCCGGAACCGGTGTCGTTAAAGACGAGCGCATCGGTTCCAACGGCGGTGTTTTGTCCGCCGGTGGTGTTGAGCAACAACGCTGCAGCGCCAACTGCGGTATTGGAACTCCCGTTGTTGAGGACCAGCGCTCCGCCGCCAACTGCGGTGTTAAAGCTGCCGTCGATATTGGAAAATAGCGACCGCCAACCAAGCGCAGTATTTCCAGCGCCGATGGTGTTGCTAATGAGCGCATCATCACCTTGAAACGTGCCGAAGTTGGAGTCGCACCCGTCTAGACAATCCGCTTGGGCTCCAGGTAAAAACGCAAAGCACCCGAGGAACAGCGCGACACGAACTAAAGCGCGCCGCGAAGATTTGTGGTTCATGGGAGTTCTGACCTTTGGGTTAGTAGATGGCATTGTTCTGAGGATTATCGTTTTCATGCGGGAATTTTTGCGCCTTACGCGATTCTTGGAAATACGCAGAATTGCGTACGAACTCTGTCGCGCTCCATCTCTTCACTGATCCTTCAGCTTTTCGAATCCTGGTCCATGAGCCGGCGAACCGCCACGGCTATCATTTGTCTTCCGCCATGGCGTTTCGCAGAATGAGCCAGTGGGGACGAGAGGCCGGAAACTTCTCGCAATTAACGCTGACGGTGCCTCCTCAGTCGTGCGCAGTTGTTGCGCGGGGCGCGCTCTGCGCCACTGCCAAAGTCAATCTTAAATTAAAGAGAATTCAGAAAGTCGATTACCTGCGCTTTCTGAAAGTCGCCCAACGCGTTGAACGCGTCCCTCGCAGCGGCGGCTTGTCCGTCATGCCGCTGAATGGCGTCGTCGTAGGTAAATGAGAGACCGTCGTGCATCAGCCGGTTGCGCGTCCGCAGTCCCCAAAGTGGCGCAGTACGAATTTGGGTTGCTGTCCCTGCGTACTGGGGGGTGGGTTGAATCGGTATGCCGTCACCGGTGCCGATATCGTGCAACAAGAAATCGCTGTAGGGATGGATCACTCTGTTGCCCAAAGCGTCGGGAACGGTGAACGCGCCGCCGTTGATCGGCGTGCCCGCGGCGGCCGTGGTAATGGAAGCAACGTGACAAACATTGCAGCCTATTATATTAAACTTTTTTTCACCGAAGTGCACATCGGGCGTGATCGGCCCACGCGGCGGGGCCTTGGTGGATCGCATAAAGTTGACGAAGGCCTGAGTATCTGTGCCATCGTCTTCAGGTTCTGGCAGCGGGTCATAGGCTGTGCCATACCCTACGAACAGCCCTTGCGACGTATTTTCATCAGGAAAGAGAGGATTGGTGATGCCCATTTCGTTGAGATAAGCATCACTCGCAAACGAGAGCAGGCTGCGGTGCTGACATTTCCATCCAAACCGGCCAACGCCGGGGCTGCCATCGCCTTCAAGAACAGCAACTTCGGGAGCCGTGCCCTGCTGATCGGGCGTCAGTGCGTCTCGAATAACAGTCAGCGTGCTGTCTGAGACGCACTCTACATAGCCATCACCCATAATGTTCGTGGATATGCGGAAAGTTCTGACAGTGTCCACGGGAAGCACATGTTCCACGATGTCGGGGAACGTAGCGCGCGAATGAATGAGTGAACCACCCGGCGATTCGAAGAACTGGCCATTGAAGGTATGCCCAGTCCGGTGCTCGGCTATCTGGCTCGCGGCCCCCGTGACAATGTTCTGGTGACATGCGCTGCAGCTCTGAGTGTTATAGGTAGGCCCAAGACCTTCCTCTACGGTTTCAGCTTCTTCAAAAATGAACCGACCATCGTTGTAAGAGCGAAGTGGCTCAACGTTGTCCTCATTGATTTCCTCAAACGGCGGCCCCTGTTCAAAGAAGCCGTTGGTTAGGTCGTCAAAGCCGGTTTCCGCCGGGGGCGGGCGAGTGCTGGGGTTATCTCCTTTGGCCGCAATCTTATCTGGCGTGGAGAAGGAGAAAAATTGGGCCGGTCCTTCAGCCGCAGCTCTCCCGCGAGGAATGAATCTGTTTGGAGGGCTTTTTTTGACGGCTGGCGGCCCCTGCGCCTCCCCCATAGTGACGTAGTTAAAACTGCTGCGGTAGCGACACTTGCTACTCCTATTGAGAGGATCGTTGTGGATTTCATTCTATCATTTCATGGTATCGGAGAAAGTACTGACGTTGTTGATGAAACTGTAAAGTTCCCGTTCCCATCACCCAGCTGCGCAGTAACCGTTCCATCGGTCCTGTTAGTATTGGCCAAGTCCAGATGGCCATCGTGGTTAACATCGACGGCAATGACAGTGTGAGGTTCCTCTCCAACGGTCAAAATTGGTCCGGCCGATAAGTGTCCATGACCATCCCCGAAGAAAAGGAGAACCGAAGTGCTATGGTCGTGCGGTATCTGAGTTCCGGTCTTAGGAAATGCCACGTCCAGGTTTCCGTCCTCATCGAAATCCCCAAGGGCGATGTCGCCTTTTAAGGTCCCAGGCCCCACCTGCACTGTCTGCGCCAGAGCGAAAACACCCCTGCCATTGCCAAGGTAAGTCGTAATAAAGTTACCGGTGGTATTGCCTGGTTGGGCTCCCGCCACGACAATGTCCGGAATACCGTCGTTGTTGAGGTCGCCAATCTTATTACTGGATGGCAGATCAAGGACTGAGAGGGTGCTAAGCCTGAATCCTCCTGCCCCATCGCCCAGCAGGATAGTGACCAAGCTGGCCCCTGCGGTGTTTGAGGGACCGCCCACCACCATGTCCAGCTTTCCATCGCCATTGAGATCGGCCGCGTCCATGCCGAACGGGTGTTGCACGTCTTCTATTTCGATGCTGGGAGCAGGGAAGTTCCCCTTCCCATCGCCAAAATAGAGTAGGGCGACGTCCTCATCGGGGCCGTTCACTGCGATATCAAGCCGGCCGTCGTTATTGAAGTCTCGCAAAAGATGACGGACCGGCTCGCCGTCGCCGTCGATTTCGGTGGGCGGGGAAGCCCAATGGAATGCACCTAAACCATCGCCTAAGTGAACCGTACAGCTGTAGCCCCAGTTGGAAGCGTTCACCAAATCGAGTTTTCCATCCATGTTCACGTCGCCCACCTGGAGCCCCTTTGAGAGCGTATCGACTGTAAAATGCCCTCCTAAAGTGAACCCGCCCTGCCCGTCTCCAAACAAGATGGCCACAACGTCAAAACCGGTGCAATTGACTGCCAAATCCATGTTGCCGTCCTGGTTGAAATCGCCGGCCACGAGCAACTCGGGCGCGATGATGCTGCCGGTTCGATGGTTAGCCAACGCCGATGGCAGAAACGCGGCGGAAAGGATTAAGCAAGCCAACGCTGAGAATTGTATTTTTTTCATAATTTCTGATTCCCTCTTACTGAACCCATTCTTTACTGAATCTCGATCTGACCAATCTGGAGATGCGTTTCAACGTCTCCCTGCACAATTAAATTTACGTCTTGAAAAGGAACCCCGATCACGATCTCGGGAGTCCCATCGCCATTGAAATCTCCTGTAGTTACGGCGAAACCAAAACCTGCGAATGCCGTAGGCTGTTCGCTGCTGACTGTCCGGGAAAGTCTTCCGTTACCCTTAAAAACAAAAACTTGTCCCGCGCTTTGCAGCCCATTGACGGTCACATCCGGGGCGCCAACCAGAATATCCGGCCGGCCATCGCCAGTGACATCCGGCGTTAACGCGACCGAAGTGCCAAATTTGGCGAATGCCTGTCTAGGGCCGCGCAAGCTCCGTATGAGAGTTCCATTCGAGCCTTTGAAAACGTAGGCCGCTCCTTGAAGGCTCTTCTGGTTCGGGGCACCGATCACGAAGTCGGGAGTACCATCGCCATCGACATCCTGACCTCCGGCGACAGCGGCACCAAAAGAAGGTAATTTCTCCTGGGCAGGGGGCGAGGGGTTAGTCATTGTGAAAATAAGTGCGCCAGTCGCACCGTTAAAAACGTAGGCGTGACTGTTCCCCGGCGCACCGATGAGAATATCGCCCACCCCATCATGGTTAATATCACCTGCGTCAGCCAGAGCTGCGCCGAACCTGCCGTTTTCCTCCGCGCCGCCTTGATCGGGAGGATCCAATGCCCGAACAAAGCTGCCATCCGCCCCGCTAAAGATGTAGGCACTTCCTACGTCGGCCAAGCCTGCCTCCGATTCCTTTTTTGGAACTCCTACGAGCAGATCGGGCACGCCATCGCCAGTGACATCTCCCAGGCCAAGGACGGCAAAGCCCATTCTGTTATTTTCTTCTTCGTCAGGATCGTTAAGACGAAAGAGGATACTGCCATCCGCGCCGCTGAAGACAAAGGCTTCACCCGCGATTATGTGCCCCGCGTCAAAATTAGAGTAGTGGGGAACCCCAACAAGGGTTTCCGGGATACCGTCGCCATTAAGATCTCCCACACGGGCTACGGAAGTGCCGAACTGACCACCAAACTTTGTTGGGTTGGGAAGCTGAAAATCCGGGTCGTTGAGTTGTCTGATCACGCCCAGAGTGGCACCGCTGATAAGCCAAGCTTTTCCGACATTCTGGGGCGGGCCAAACCCGTTAGAAACTTCAAAATCTCCATCCTGGAACCGCGCTCCGATTACGAGATCGGGAACTCCGTCCCCGTTGATGTCACCCATGACCGCGACGCAGAATCCAAACTGTGTACTGGAATCTTCCGGGTCCGGATCGATCAGCGATGTCGCCCGAGCTCCTGTGATTAACAGCCCTGAAAATATGAGCGCCAGTATCGCTGCTGGCGCGCCGACGCGTGGGATGATTCTACGCGGCGAAAATTTGATTCCGTTTGTCGTTTCTTTTCCAGTTTGCATGCTCATAAGTTCTCCCGATTTAATGCGTCACCTAGACGTTAAAATTTTAATGGCCCCACCACAGCGACGTAGTTAAAACTGCTGCCGTAGCGACACTCGTTGACGCGATTGAGACGATTGTCGTAGTTTTCATGCGGGCATTCTTGCGCCGTACGCGATTCTGGCAATACGTATAATTACGTACGAAGGTCTTGACCGGCGCTGCGCTTTTCTTTAAGGGACAGAACGAAAATGCATTCTGTGTCGTACTCGGATCAACGCGGCGTGAAGGCAGCTTTCGGCTCGCCAGAATTGACGCCGCGCGAAGCCGAAGTCCTCTTCTGGATTTCCCAGGGCAAAAGCAATCACGATATCGGCATCATTCTTGGCGCGAAGACAGGCACCATTTGCAAGCACGTCGAACACATCTTGAGCAAGCTCAATGTGGAAAACCGGACGTCCGCCGCAGTGGTGGCACTCGAAACGTACCGCTCGGTCGCGGAGACGTCTGAAGATAGATCTGGTAAATCTTGGGGCGCAGTTGCTGGCTTAATCGCCACTCAGCTCGGGGAACTGTTGTCAGGCGGTTCCGAAGTTTTCGGCGCGCTTTCATTGGTCGCGTGATGCGGCGGATGCAGGCCCGGGACGACGCGACAGGCAGTCGAGGTTGGCTCAACCGTTAGGACGCCCTCGTTGCTTGGGTTTCGGCAAAGAAATTTGCCAGTTGCGCACCAACCGCTTGGAACGAAAGCCGGTCCCGTGCGCGCTCCTGTGATTCGGAGACAACCGCTTCGCGCAGATCGGGATTTTTTAGCAAATCGAGCGCCATCGACGCTAACTCATTAATGCTCCGGCCTTCGCCGCAAGTTCTGGAAAACGCAATTCGTTCGATTGCGCCATCGCCTCCCACGCACGGAATTCGGCAGAGAAGCGCGTCGCCAGCAATCTGTCCGGGTACATGGCTACGGTCGAGTTGCAACACGATCTTATGCCGCGCCACGTCGCGCAGATAATCCGGGTACAACTTCCATTTCTCGATTAACCGGAGTTTCCCATCAGGAAATTTTAGTTCGCCTAACAATCGTCTTCCTTTGTAGCCATCCAGATTGACGACGGTGACCGGTTCACCTGTCGTTTCGCACAAGTGCCGCGCGACCAAGAGCGCGGCGAAATGATTTCGCGATGCAACGTCCCATTCGCGTGTGCCGATGAAAATGCCGGACTGCTCGTTGCGCGGCGCGGAAAAATCCCATCGTTGATCGTCAATCGGGTACGGGGTGGGGATAAACCCCACTGTCGCAGGATCGCTTTTGGTGCGGATACGTTGATACAGTTCCGCTGCCTCCGGCGTCGTAGCGATACAGCCGTCGGCATCTGCCACAATTTTCATGAACCGCGATAATTTCGACGGATCGCGCAAGTGTTGCGCGATCTGGTGCAGCCCGGTTTCCTTCAATGAAACAGCGACGGTGCGACCGTGCCTTTTGAGACCAGCCAATGCGCGTTCTGACGCGCGAAAATCGCTGCGCAAAAGGAGAAGCACAGGTGTCTTTTCGGCGAGGGCGCGGCGCGGATCACCATGAAACGCGCCCAACGTGCACGCAGCGAAAGCATGGAAATTAATCGGCGGATGTGCATCTTCACCCGGTGCAGGCACGGTGTGAAATTGCTGCTCCGGATCGCGCCCTCCGGCATTGAGAACAGTTAGGCGGAAATTCTCTGTGTCTTGCGAGGTCATCGCTTACCGAATTACAGCCATCTCATAACGGTCATTCCAAGCGCAGTCGAGGAATCCCGTTGTATAACCCGTATGTGACTTCTCGGGATGTCTCGACTTCGCTCGACATGACAGCCCGATTAACAGTATCGGCTTTACTCGTGGATGTCGCCGTGCGGCTGCGCTGCGGATCTCAATAGCGTGCGCTCCGTGTCTTCTTGATCGAGCGGTTTAACCGGGATAGCGCGCCGGATCTCGGCCGGCTGCTGATCCTGCGGTTGGACAGGAATGGCTTTGCGAATCTGCTCGACGGGGATCGCCTTTCGAATTTCCGGAGTAGTTTGTGTCGTTTGAGTAGTCTGATGATCTTGGCTCGCAGTGTTACTCACCGACTTCACTCCATTCGTGCCGGCTCCGCTGTCGCTCTTCTCAGTCTCGGCGATTTGCTTATCCGGCTGCGGTGTTGCGTCCGGTATCAGTGTTGGCTTGATGGAATTATACGGGTCGATGTCAGCTATGAGCGTGGGACTTTTTATGGCGACTGGCATCACTTCAGTCAGATTCACAGCGAGCTCAGCGCGGGGCAGATCGCTGGAACCGAATTCGCGAGCGAGGCGCGCACGCGGTTCACCGTGAATGTTGCAGAGCTCGGTGGGCGCCTGGGCCTGTGTCGTAATCTCCATGTAAGTGGTGCGGCGTTGGACCGTATCGCCGTTCGGTGTTTTGACTGCGTCATAGCATTTGTCGGTGGCCAGTAGTCCGGACCGCGAACAAATGTCGATCTCCTTCAGATTGGATGGTTGTTTGATTTCTCGCGGCGGGTAACTCTGTGCGGCGGCATTCATGATGTCCACCCAGATCGGCAATGCCAGCTCGCGTCCGAATGCGCCCCGATAAATTTTTTGCGGCTTATCAAACCCTGCCCATACGGCGCAAGTGAAACTGGAATCGTATCCGGCAAACAGCGCATCGGTAAAATCGTAGGCTGTCCCGGTTTTTCCGGCGGCAGGAAATTTCTTTAGCCCAAACTGTGTGTAAGCGGCATTTCCTGTTCCCGATTGAAGCGCATCTACGAGGCACGAATGCACTTCGTACGCGGTGTCAGGTTTAATCACAATTTTCCGGATGCTCTGCTGCTTCGCCTCCCACACCAGTGTTCCGTCTTTTTCCTCGATCCGCTCCAGGATGTGCGGTGTGCTCGGTCGCCAGCCACCGTTCGGGAAAACTGTGTATGCCATTGCGAGCTCGGCCAGAGTAACTTCGCTGCTGCCGAGAAATGTCGCCGGATACGGGCGAAGCGGAGAACGAATACCAGCCGAAGAACAAAGCTGTAACACCGCCTCGATTCCCGCGTCCATTCCGATGCGCACCGTTGCGCCATTCTTCGATTTCACGAGCGCCTGTCTTGCGGTCATTCGACCTTCGTAACGGTTATCGGCATCTTCGGGTCCCCATTCGCCGAGGATTCCCGTTGTGCCCCCGATCATCACCGCGCGATTGTCCAGAGGTGAATCTTCGACCACCGAACCTGGATACATTCCCCGTTCGAATGCAGCCGCGTAAACGAATGGCAACATTGCCGTGCCCGCGGGCCGGCGAGCTTGCAACGCTCGATTAAACTGGTTGTGCTCGAAATCGCGTCCGCCCACCAGCATCAGAATGTCACCGGTCGCGTTATCCAGACCGATGGCCGCGCCTTGCAAATACTCGGGTGCAGGCTGCTCAAGCATTTTACCGTTTGCTTTGGCCTTGCGAAACAATGCCGCGTAATCGGCGTAGGTCTGATGATTGTACTCCGGATGCTGCTCGGCTTGCTCCAAGTGTGCCTTTATAGAATCCTCGGCCGCGCGCTGGAGATTAACGTCGATCGTAGTGTGGATGCGATAGCCTTCATTAATCGCGCGGTCCCAGCCCACCGCTGCGATTACTTGCTGACGAATGTAATCAACGGCGTAAGTCTGCCCTTGAGCGTTTTGCCGGCTCCCGACCACGATCTTTTCGGCGCGCGCAGCAGCGCATTGTTCACGGCTGATGAACCCAAGGTCGCGCATCCGATCGAGTGCAAAATCTCGCGTCTCGCGTGAGTTCGCCCGATCAGACCACGGCGACAATCGATTTGGGCTCTTGATCAGACCCGCGAGCGTGGCGCACTCCGCCAGCGTCATTTCGCGTGCAGACTTGCCAAAGTAGCCGCGCGCGGCGGCTTCAGCGCCATACAATCCGCCACCGAAATAGATCCGGTTCAGATACAGCTCGAGGATTTTCTGCTTATTGAAATGATCTTCGATGCGCTTGGCCAGAAAAATTTCCAGCAGCTTCCGGCGATATGTTCTTTCTTTGAGCGCAAAACTGTTCCGCGCCAGTTGTTGCGTGATGGTGCTGCCGCCCTGGCGGACATGGCCGGCCGTCACATTTTTGAGCGCGGCGCGAATAATGCCGAGCAAATCGTATCCGTGGTGCTCGTAGAATTTTGCGTCCTCGACGGCAACCACAGCGTTTATGAGATCGGGAGGCAACTTCTCGTACGGTACTGTCTCGCGGTTCTCGACGTAGATTTGGCCAAATATCTTCCCGTTTCGATCGAGAATCACGCTGGCCGATTCCATTTGCTCGAGCTTGTCCAAGTCGAACACGTTGGCTTGCGCTTTTAGATCGAAGAGGACGCTGGAAACGAAAACTGTCACAAAGAGCGCCAACACCGCCAGAATGCCGACGGGAACATAAAACCATGGTCTGAGATACCATGGCCGCCGAAATCGGTATCCCGGAGGTGGTCTCAAATATGTGGTAGTCGGTCTCACCGATGAAAGCGATGCGGCGGCAACTTAAGGGGAAAACGGGGCACGCTCAACGTGAAGCTTGCCGGTCGAAACGTTGAAGAGCTAAAGCGTCAAAGCGGGTCATCCTCAGGGAAAAGATGTCAAAACTGCATTGTCACAAATTATCTCGCGTTGTCCGTAAACGAGAGGGCAGTATTATATGTCCAGCCAGAAATCCACTTGGAAGTCTATTGCGATCGGGAGCAGGAGCCGGTAATGAAATCTGCCGAGATTCTAACGCTGACCTTTATTCTACTGGCCCTTTGATCGTTGGCGACATCCGGATCTACCAGGCCAAAGACAGCAATTTGGAGGTTGACAATGAAGCGCGTGGTTGCCTACCTTGCGCCGAGATAACGGTCTGGATAGGAGCCGAACGCTTCCCCCTGCAGCTTCCTCTGCCACTTCAGATCTTCAACCCAAAGCCAATGACCCTATAAAAACTCCTGTCAACTCATGACCGCGATAACTCAACCGGCAACCGCTTCATGTCTGGCGCGACCGGTTATGCTCCTGCTGCTGTCTTTTTCGGCCGGGCTTGCGTCCATGCAACCATGCGCTGCTACTCCCTTTGAATGGGAGTACACCGGCAGCCTCAATACTGCCCGGTTCCATCACACCTCGACGTTGCTCCCCGATGGCAGAGTGCTGGTCG
>QHOX01000016.1 GCA_003219465.1 Verrucomicrobiota bacterium
GCCCAACGGCAAGGTCCTCGTCGCGGGCGGAGGCGAAACCGACCTCTATTCAGCGAGCGCGGAACTCTACAATCCGGCCACCGGTAGCTGGTCTCCAACCGGCAGCTTCGACACAGGGCGGATATTCCATACAGCAACTCTTCTAGCCAATGGCAAGGTGCTTGTCGCGGGGGGACGTGATCCCCGTTTGGTGGAACTTGCGAGTGCCGACCTTTACAATCCTGCCACGGGCACCTGGTCAGCAACCGGCAGCCTCAACACCGCGCGATACGACCATACGGCAACTCTCCTGCGCAACGGCATGGTCCTCGTGGCGGGGGGAAACCCCGACGAACTCGACAGTGCCGAACTCTACGATCCGGCGACCGGCACCTGGTCAGTAACCGATAGCCTCAACGACGGGCGAGCGGATCACGTCGAAACTCTGTTGCCCAACGGCATGGTGCTCGTGGCGGGGGGAACCAACTTCGAGATCGACACTGCCGAACTCTACGATCCGGCAACCGGCACCTGGTCACTAACCGGTAGCCTCAACACCATGCGAAAAGACCATGCCGCAACTCTCCTGCTCAACGGTATGGTGCTCGTCACAGGGGGAGCACTTGCCCACAAAGCTGCTCTCGCGACCGCGGAACTCTATGATCCGGGAATCGTGGTGTCTGGCCAAGGCTCAATCCATGGACAAGGCGACGAAGCTACTTTCGAATTTGACGCGAAGCAGTCGGATAATCGGCCGACCGGCTCGCTCTCTTTCAGCGATCCTGCGGCTGGCATCTCGATAACTAAAGCGAAACTTCGGACTCTGACATTCAATGGGAATAGCGCCGACTTGGGTGGCACAGCGCGCCTGGGCGACGGAAGGAGAGTCACCTACAGCGTCACCGCAATCGATAACAGCAGCGACGGAAGCACGGATACCTTTTCCATTACTCTAAGTAACGGCTATTCCGCC
>QHOX01000017.1:0-13909 GCA_003219465.1 Verrucomicrobiota bacterium
ACTCGTACCAATCGTCAAGATTGTTCAAGGTCACGGCGTCTTTCGGCGAAGAAGCGTCATCCGCAATTTTGCATGCGCCCAGAATCCCCTTACGCGTTTCGTCGTCGTGATTGTAGCCGCGAACCGCAGCGTTGTGCTTCTCGACGGCATCCCGATTTAACGATTTCGCGTTTTTCTTTACCCACTCCTCGAACTGCGGATAGGTCGGCTTGCTTTGCCTGATGTAGTCTCGGACTGCCTGCTCTTCGAGTCCGAGCGCGGCGAGCGTCATTGCATCGAAACCTTTGCCGACGCCGGGATAACCGGAAGCAAGTTTTCCCGATTCCTCCAGCGAGACCTTCTGCCACAGACGCGGGAGATGAAGAACGCCAAGTGGACCGGCAATGCCGGAACTGATCAATGGAACATATGTGTCAGCCATAGTAACAGTTTTGGTAATCCCGGCGTGGGCGAATTGCAAGTTCCCACTCAGAGCGGAGACGTCTAACAACTGCTCAATAACTGCGACGCGCCTTTCCGAGGAATTGCGGCCGTAGCGTCCGCTGTCCTCAGCGGACATCGCTTGAAGCGTTGCCTTCCTCAATGGGATGCGCTGAGGACAGCGCATACTACAGCACCGTCGCTTTTGAGGACGACTGAAGCGCGTGGACAAACAGTCGAAGATAGACATTCTCCCGATACGGGGGTAACAAGCGCGGACTCGTGCAATTCGAGTGAGGTGATTTTGCATCAATGGTCAGCGAGCGACGAACCAAAGCATCGCCGCAACCAAAATCGCCGCGATTAAGAACATGCTCGAAAACACCAACCAGTCTTGAATTCGGGCGCGTTGCGCCGCTTTTGCGTAAGGGATTCGTGTGAAAGTGACCATCGTGTAAAGCGGCAGATAGATTCCGGGCAGCGCGGCTTCCAGTGCGTGATCGAGTTTCTTTTTTGCGCGAAATGTTTTGGATGCTGTCTTGTCTCGCATTTCGATGAAATTCCCAATCGCAAGATCGGCAAGCGCATCGGCGTTTTCTTTTCGGCGACGAAAATATTCGGCGAATGCGCGCTCGCGGCTCTGCGGAAATTTTTGCAAGCACTCGTCCAGCACCACGCAATCTTCGAACGCAGCGTTCATGCCTTGCCCATAGAATGGCACGACGGCGTGCGCGGCATCGCCGACGAGGCAAACCTTGTCCCGGTGAAACCACGGCGCGCAGCGAATGGTCACCAGTGAACCCGTTGGATTATTCCGGAAATCTTCAACTAGGGTTGGCATGAGCGGCACGGCATTCGGGAATTCTTCGTCGAAAAACCGGCGCACATCGTCATCGGTCTTCGTCGTGGCGAAACTGCGGGGGCCTTCGAATTCCCAAAACAGCGTGCAGGTGAATGACCCGTCGGGATTAGGCAGCGCGATCATCATGAAACTTTTCCGTGGCCAGATGTGAAGCGCGTTCTTTTCCATTCGCCATGAACCATCAGCCCCGGGCGGAATGGTCAATTCCTTGTAGCCGTGGGCGAGATAACTTTCGTCGTACTGAAAATTCGCGATCTCCATCTGCATCGATTGGCGTACTGCTGAGAACGCGCCATCCACGCCGAGCACTGCGTCGCCCCGTGCAGTAACGGGGCAGTTTGCAGTTTCCAAATGAGCAACCGCCGAGCCGATATCCACATCGGTGCACTTGTGATTGAAATGTACGCGAACGTTGGAATAGCGCTGTGCTGCTTCAATAACGGTTGCATTAAGCGTCGCCCGCCCAATCGAGTTGATACACTTTTTGGGATCGACGTCATACGGCGTGAAATGCAGCGCCCCAGATTTGTCGTGGATCATCCGGCCGCGCATTGGAATCGCGCGTCGCAACGCTTCATCAGCTATGCCGATCTTTTCTAGCGCGTGAATCCCGCGCGTCGAAATCGCGAGATTAATCGAGCGTCCGCCGACGATGTTCCCTTCGCGGTGGTCAGCGCGCCGCTCGTAAAGATCCACATCGTATCCGCGCCGTCCGAGATATGCCGCGAGCAACCCACCCGCCAATCCGCTGCCGATCAAAACAAACCTTGCCACACCGCAAGAATCTACGAATCAGGGAAACAGGAAAGCAGGAAAAGCCGACAAGGCGGATGGCCGAGTCGTTTCACGGCGTCTGACACAGACGCCTTACAGTTCTTTGACGGCGTCGCCGAGGTGATCGAGAAGGTCGTGCGGCAGCAGGGTTTGCTCGGTTTGATTACCGTTAAAAATTGCGATCTCCGCTGCGCGCCCGCATAGCCATGCACCAACTCGCGCAGCATCGTAAAGCGAGAGGCCTTGCCCTAGCAAACCGGCGCAAACTCCGGTCAGAACGTCGCCCATTCCGCCGGTGGCCATGCCCGGGTTGCCGGTCGTGTTGTAACTCAATGGCCGACCGCGTTCGGCGACGATAGTACGACTGCCTTTGAGCAAAAGTGTGACCGGAAAACGATCACAGAATTTCCTCGCTATCTTAGCGCGCGACTCTTGCTCTTCCGGGAAAAGGCGCCTCATCTCGCCTGGATGCGGAGTGAGGAGTCGCTCACCTTTGCAGCGCCGGAGCACCGAAGTTTTGTCGGACACGATGTTGAGCCCATCGGCGTCGAGCACCATCGGTTGCTTCGCTTTTTCAACGAACTCCAGGATCTCGGCTGCGCGCGATTTGCCGAGACCAGGGCCCACCGCCCAGACATCCACTTTCTCCTTGAGCAAATCACGACATGACGCGATTGGCTTTACCATTGCTTCCATGAACGCCGCGGCGGCGACGATCTCGTAGATTTCTTCGGCAACAAAAACTTCCACCAGCCCGGCACCCGCCCTGAGCGCGCCCTGTGATGTCATTAGCGCAGCGCCGACGAATCCCTTGGAACCGGCTACCACGCCGATGCGACCAAACTGATTCTTATACGAGTTATATTTACGTCTGGCAAGTAAGCTGCGAAGGACCGTCGGACTGGCGATAATTTCCTTCGGTTTCGTTTCCGGCGTCCGCAATTCGTCGAGCAGCACGACCTCAATCCGGCCCACATAATTCAGGGCACCGTCAGCGACGAGACCTGGCTTCGCGTAACCAATTGTGACCGTAAAATCCGCGACGACGCAGTCGCGATCTGGCTTGCCTGAATCGGTATCGAGACCGGTTGGAAGATCTACCGCAAAAACGTAGGTGCCCTTTGTTGTTCGCAGTTGATTAATGGCGCGACAGGCGGCGCGGATCGGCTCGCGGAGCGGTGGTTTTGCGCCGACCCCAAGCAAGCCATCCAGGATAACGAGCGGAGCAGCAACGCCCGAACAGGCTTCTACAGCGATTGTATTTTGTGTCGTGGCTGTCTGGTCTGGGGCCTCCGGTGAAAGTTCGACAAGTGTGGCGACCAGATCGGCATTCGCAGATCGCACACCGCCCAGAATCTCCGGTGGTCTCCGGCACAGGTCCGCGAGCTTTTTGCGCATGAGATCACTGCAATCAGCTTCTTTGAACGCGGGACGCACTTCGATTTTCCATCCGCGCCGCTCTAAACACTGCGCGGCGAATAAAGCGTCCCCTGCGTTATGTCCTTTTCCGGCGAACACGATGCATCGACCGGGTTTCTGGAAAAATTTCGTCACTGCCTGAGCGATACCGGCGCCGGCCTTATTCATCAGCGCCTCGACTTGGACGCCACTAGCAAAGGCGGCCTCTTCTGCGGCCCGCATCTGTGCAGACGTCAAAATTGGCAAGTCCAATCAGCCCTCCCGGTCTGATGACCCCGCGCGTGCTTCTGACCCCGACTTTTTCGAGGAGCTTTTCTTTTTTCGAGCGCTCTTCTTATGGGAACGCTTCGAGCGGCTCTTTTTGGATGAGGTGACCTTCGTTTGATCCATGTACGGTTGCAGCGGGATGCTCTCGGCTGTCGCGACTCGGGTCGTACCAAAGGAGCTAGCGACGGAATTGCGGCCGCGGATTCCGGCCGCAATTTCTTCGGCAAGTTTTTGACGGTAAGAGGCGCTCTGCGCGTACGCAGCTTCGGTGGGGTTAGTCAGGAAACCGCACTCCACGAGCACCGCCGGAATGTTGGTCTTGCGCAAGACATAATAACCACGGCGACGCACGCCGCGATTGTCTGAGGGCGCACCACCGACGACATAATAATGAATGGCAGAAGCAAGCGGCAGACTTTCGCGACTGTAAAAGTATGTTTCGATGCCGCTCGCGCCGCGACGTCCTGTCGCGTTAAAATGGATACAGACAAAGATGGCGTTTCGATACGAATTCGCTATAGCCACTCGTCCTCCCAACGGAACAAATACATCGGTGCTCCTCGTCATTACCACGTTATAACCGTTGGCTGACAGAATATTCCTGAGGCGCAGTGCTACATCGAGCGTCATATCTTTTTCGGCGATTCTCTGGCCGGGAATTCCACCTCGATCATGGCCGCCGTGTCCTGCATCGATCACCACAGTTATGGGTGTGTCGCCGCCGACACTGCGGCTGCTCTTCGCTGCGTACGAGCTACATGCCAAAAATGTCATCAGCAGACCGACAGCTGATACAGCGATTCGGAAAGAATTCCTGCGCGTCATCGGTCGTCTGTGGGCGCGCCAGGCGGGCGAGCCGAAAGTTTCGGTGCTTTGCTACCCGAGCTCTGCGCAGGCGCTTCGACCATGCCGCCACGCACAGCTACTTCGCCACCACCTGAATGAACAAGGTGCGGCCGGGTTTTGGTCTCCATAAATGACGAGTGTTCCAATAGTTCGCCGTTCAATCCAATCCGGGCATACGACCAGGCGCGTGGAGCCGCGCAATGCAAAACATGCAATTGATTGGCGCGATCGATCTCCGCTTGCGGTTGCTCGAAAGAAATAGTGCGGCCTAACGAGTAGGTGGCATAAACGACGCCCGTTTCCTTATTCTGCACTCGTACGTACAAAGAAGTATGATCCGGAAAACGATTGGTCATTAGCGAATACGTGCGCACCTCGTCGGACCCGCCCGCGCCTGGAACTCCAACGGTTTGCTGCCAGATCGGCCGCGCGTCCGTGACTTCGAAGACTCGGGTTCCGGAGTAGAAAAATTTTCCCAGGTCCGCGAAGTAAACGTTTGTGCGCACGTGATAGGCGCCGAATTCGTGGACGGGATAAAGCGGCGTGAGATCGATTTGGCGGGTCACTCTCTGACCAGCTTGGATTTTCAAAGGCGGCTCCCGATTCGCACCGCTGAGCGGCGCGATCGGCTGTTCCTCGCTGCCCGTGATCTCAAAACCCAACCAGGATTGCCCATCCGCGTCGTGAAGTTCAATATCGCGTCCGGCCAGATTCGTGATGGCAACCGTCGCCACGACCGGTTCGTAAGCGATGTATTGCAATCGTTTGAATTTCAGATCCACCTGAACCTGCGCTTCCGCTGCGGCGGCAAAAACAAAAATACAAAACCACGGAAGAATGCGTCGAAGATTGTCTGTGTGACTCCGTCTGATTCGGACGCAAGCAACACAGCTTCGAAACAGTCGCGTCATCGTGCCGATGGGCTTTTTGAGGACGGAAACTGCTGCAAAAGCCGTGCTGGTTCCGCCTGAACAGCCTGCAGGTCGTCGCCGTAGTAAACGCGAACGATGTACCCGAGATATTTGCGTTGTCCGATGTCTGCGGAGCCCTTTGAGCCACGACTCTTTTGGCCGGGCCGAACTTTTGCCGCCGCCTCCGAAAGCGATGATTCGGAGAGTGCGCCTCCGGTTTTTGCACGCACGTAGCGCACGAGAAGCACTTCCAGATTCGTGTCCGACCAGTCGTGTTTTGGCGTGAGCCATTCGTTGCTCACGTCGGCATCAGTCAGCTTGATGTCTTTGTCGTTCACAATGTCGTAAAGAAACACCAGGATTTTGACTTTGTTATGGTCGATGGCGGCACCTGACTGTTTTTTTATCCCGATCTCCAGCGCCAGATTCGTTTCGGCTTCCGGATCGGACGTTT
The DNA here is from genome assembly GCA_003219465.1 of Verrucomicrobiota bacterium. Classification (GTDB taxonomy): domain Bacteria; phylum Verrucomicrobiota; class Verrucomicrobiia; order Chthoniobacterales; family UBA10450; genus Udaeobacter. Next base: position 5,954 of record QHOX01000017.1, read on the forward strand.
CCTTGGTTTTGACGTCGGAAATCCCCATGACTGGACCGTCCGCATTGCCGCCAACATCTTTGTGCGAGGAAACTTCTGCTTCCGCAGGGGCACCGCCCGGCTCGACGGCGGGCGGAGCGGGAACTCCGACCTTCAAGCGACGATCGGCTAAAACATATGTCGCGCTATCGGACGGGCTGATTTGCTTGATTCTGCGCCAGACATCGTTCGCGCGATCTAACAACTGCATGGACTCGTAAGTCTGCGCCATCTCCTGGAGCACTCCGGTGTTGTCCGGCTCGCTGTCCAACGCTTCCTGAAAATGTGCGAGCGCGTTTGTCGTGTCGCCCCGTTCTCGGAGTTCTTTGCCTTCTCGCAGCAACTGATCAACGATCGATGGAGGAGGTGTGTTCAACGCTGCGGCCGGCGAAATGCTTGGCTGAGCCACCGCTGGCGCTGAAGCCGATGACGCCGCTGGAGCACGCGCCACCGGCGCCGTAATTGTCTGTGCCGAGACCCGGTTCGCCCGCGCCCGGCCCACATAATACGATGTCGCAAAAAAGACCTCGGCTATCGCGAGGATTACAATCACCCCCACGGCGACGTGGAAGCTTGGATCGATTTGAATAGCCCGTGAGAGAAGAGTCCGCATGGGTAGGAATAACCCAGTCTTGTAAGCGTGCTGTTGCTAGCCTGTCAACAATCTGCGGGATATTTGACCGATGAAACGTTAAAACGTTAGAAGGGTCACGATCACTTATCGTGAGATATCGTCCTGGCTAAGCATTTTGAATCCTTCGCCCGTTAACACGGAGCATGCGCATTCCGTGTCATCCACGTGCAGAGCGATTGCGGAAAAGCCGCGCGGACGAATCAGCAGGGGATAGGCGAAATGCACATTTACCTCGCCCATGACCAATGCTGCGAGCAGTTTGACCAGTTGCGTGGCCACTTCCCGCATCTCCACCACCACGACCTGACTGACCCCGAAGCCAACATTGTTTTCTCGAAACAATTTTTCCACGCGCTGGGGATCGCTCGCGATGATCCGCGCAATCGCTGAGTCGGTGGACTCTGACACGCTGAGTGCGACAACATGCGTGTGGTGGGTGCTAAGCAGCTTCACAATTTCCAGCATCGCCCCCACTTTGTTCGGCAGGAACACCGAGAACTGCTTCACCAGCGGTCCGTCCAATTTCGAAATTGTTTGTGGTAAATCAGCAGGCATGCAGATACAGGCTGCGCCACCAAACTTCCGTGGACGCGCCGGACAAACTATCTCATCCTCTGTGTTTCGTTGGCAAACGTAATATGTTGGTTTGCAGGACTGAAGGTAGCATCTCAAGCAACACTTCACGATTTAACGTGGCGAAGCACGCGCCCCGCCCTACATTCGCTGTCCAGATATGGAAGACGAAAACGAGCTGATCGCGCTCAGACGCAAAAAACTTGAGGCGCTGCGCGCGAAAGGCATCGAACCGTTCGGCACCGCTTTCGATGTTAGCGGATCGATCGCGGAGGTGCGTGAGCACTTTAAAGAAGGTGAAACGTTTCGTGTCGCTGGCCGTATCACCGCGCATCGCGACATGGGCAAAAGCCACTTTCTCGACCTGCGTGACGCCACCGGACGCATTCAAATTTATCTCCACGCAAAAGAGGTTGGGTCGGAATTGTTCGATCTATTTCGGCTGCTCGATATTGGCGATTTCATCGGCGTGGAAGGAACATGTTTTGTCACCAAGAGTGGGGAACCGACAGTCAAGGTTCAGACGTTCCAGTTGCTTGCGAAGACGTTGCGGCCGCTCCCGGAAAAATGGCACGGACTACAGGACGTGGAAGCGCGTTACAGACAGCGTTATCTAGATCTTCTCACCAACGAACGTTCGCGCGCGGTGTTTGAAAAACGCATCGCCATTGTCCGTGAAACCCGGCGGTTCTTCGAGGAACGGGGCTTCGTTGAAGTGGAGACGCCAATTTTACAAACGACGGCTGGAGGCGCGGCGGCCCAACCGTTCAAAACACATCACAACGCACTTGGCATGGATCTCTACCTGCGCATTGCGCTGGAGCTTTATCTGAAACGTTTGCTCGTAGGCGGGTTCAACAAGGTGTTCGAGATCAATCGCAACTTTCGGAACGAAGGCATTTCTAGAAAACACAATCCCGAATTTACAATGCTTGAAGCCTATTGGGCCTATGCCGATTTCGAAAAGATGGCGAATCTCGTCGAAGAATTGATTTGCTATCTCGCCGAAAAAATCTGCGGCTCGCTGACCATCGAGCATCGGGATACCGACGGAAATATCACTCGGACAATTAATCTGAAACGACCGTGGCGCCGCGTGCGATATCGCGATCTAATGCGCGAGGTCGCGGGCAAGAATTGGTTTGAGTTGTCAGCCGAGCAACGGCGCCAACGCGCTATGAACGAGTTCGAGCTCGAAATCTTGCCACAGCTGACTGACTTCGAGGTGACGCAGCATGTGTTCGAGAAACTCATCGAAGAAAAAACGATCGATCCTTTGTTCGTAACGCATTGCCCGAAGGAGCTAGTGCCGCTGGCCAAACAAAACATAGGGGACAGCTCCCTGGTCGATGTTTTCGAACTGGTCATTAACGGTACGGAGATCGCGCCAGGTTACAGCGAGCTGAATGACCCGATTGTTCAACGTCAGCGTCTGCTCGAGCAGGCCGGCCAAGAGAAGCAAAAGATCGACGAGGAATTTCTGCTCGCTCTTGAGCACGGTATGCCGCCGGCCGGCGGCTTCGGGATTGGGATCGACAGGGTCACAATGTTGCTTACCGGCGCCGAATCCATCCGCGACGTAATTCTGTTTCCCTTGCTGCGACCGAAGAAGTTGTAGCCGTCGCTCTGTGAGCGACGGCATTTGGAGAGACGGCTTCTCACGTCTCGCTGTAGTGTCCGCTGTCCTCAGCGGAGATCGTCAGCTTTCGCACGGCGGACTGGAGACCGCTGCTCCTTGTTTTATGATTCCCGGATGCGGCGATTCGACTTACTTCTGTTTTTCATCGTCTGCGCGTCTGCTGCAGCGGTCGTACCGGCGAAACCCGAGCGCCATGTGGTCGTCGTCGCGTGGGATGGAATGCGTCCGGATTTTGTGAGCGAGCAAAACACTCCCACGCTTTGGAAGCTCGCGCGTGAGGGGGCTATTTTTCGCAATCATCACGCGGTTTATCCCAGCGCAACGATGGTAAACTGCACGGCGATGATGACTGGTGTTTACCCCGCCAAAAGCGGCATCATTGCCAACTATGTGTATCGGCCCGATATCGATTCTCATCACGCCGTTGCTATCGAATTGCCGTCCGTGGTGAAAAAAGGCGACCAACTTTCGGGCGGGAAATACATTTCCGCGCCAACGATCGCAGAGCTCGTGCAACGCGCCGGTGCTCGCAGCGTAATTGCGTCCGCAAAGACTGTCGGCCTGCTATTGGACCGGCAATCGGGAGTCCGCCGAGACGTCGGTGATTTGTCCAGCCGGGACGAAAAGCAGCAAAACGCTGCCGCCGTGAAGAAGAGCGTAACGCTCTCAGCGGGCCTTTGCCTGCCGAATATGGCACTGGCGCCAATCACGGAAGCGCTCGGTCCATTTCCATCAGCCCATTTGCAAAAGGATTCCTGGACGACCAAAGCGTTGATAGAGCTTCTTTGGAAAGATGGCCTGCCGGCTTTTTCCATTTTGTGGCTGGGCCAACCCGACCTGACACAACATGAAACCGCGCCGGGAGCGCCGGCAGCGATCGCGGCGATCAAATCAGCGGATGAAAATCTTGCCGCCGTGCTGGCGGGATTAGACGAACACAAGGCGCGCGCGACAACAGATGTCTTTGTCGTTTCGGATCATGGTTTTTCTACGATCAGGCGCTCAATTGATTTGCGAAAGATTTTGAATGAGGCGGGCTTCGCCGCGACGACAGAATTCAATGGTGATCCGAAAACGGGAGACATCATGCTAGCCGGCAACGGCGGGAGCGTTCTTTTCTATGTGATCGGACACGAGGCGACGGTGACGCGTCGGTTGGTTGAGTTTTTGCAACAGTCGGATTTCGCCGGAGTGATTTTTACAGAAGAGCCAACGGAAGGAACGTTCCAATTGGAGCAAGCGGAAATCCAAAATGCTCACGCTGCTGACATCGTGATGGCGTTCCGCTGGGACGCTTCGAAAAGTCAATTCGGCATTCCTGGAATGATCGACGCCGATTGGCAACGCGCGGCAGGGAAGGGGACCCACGCTACGCTCAGCCGTTTCGACATGCACAACACATTGATCGCGGCCGGGCCAGATTTTAAGCGCGGCGAAACAGATGATCTGCCGAGTGGCAATGTCGATCTTGCACCAACAATTTTGCAGATTCTCGGCATCAAATCGCCACAGAAGATGGACGGCAGAATCTTGTCCGAAGCCATGACCGTTGCGATGCCTTCGCGAGAGCCCGAAACCAAAACAATCGAAGCTACAAAACATTTCCCATCGGGAACGTGGCGGCAATCGCTTCAAATCTCGCGGGTCGGTTCGACGATCTATCTCGATGAAGGCAACGGCGCCTTTGTTGCGAATGAACCAGCAACTAACGAACTACAGCGCGATCGCTGAACGCATAGCTGCAATCGGTGCTTCCCGATTGAACCAGATCGTAAATGAGAGCGCGCCTTGGTGTAGCAACATCGACAAGCCGTTCGCGCCGCGGGCGCCGGCTTCATCGGCCGCGCGAAGCAGCCTCGTTCTCGATGGGCCATACACGCAGTCGAATACAATGTGGTGCGGCGCGAGCAATCTCGCGGGAATCGGCGCGGGATCGCTAGGGTTCATCCCCAGCGGGGTGACGTTGACGATCAGGTCGATGTCTGCGAGTTGCGCGCGCACCGCGGCTTCGTCCCATCGCACGGCTTCGAGCCGCGCAACAGGACCCAGTACGCGGGGTTCGGCGAAGAAAGGTCGCAACCGCTCTAAAATCGAGCTTGTCTTTGCCAGAGTGCGATTGACCAGGACCAACCGCTCGCAATTTTCCAACGCGCATTGCCAGGCTATGGCATGACCTGTGCCTCCGCCGGCACCAAGGATCATCACTCTGAGATCGCGCAAATCGATTGAGAACTCGCTGCGAACCGCGCGGGAAAATCCTTCGGTGTCTGTATTTGAACCGACAAATTTCTTGCTATCGAGGCGAAGCGTGTTCGCTGCGCCGCAACGGCTCGCCGATTCATCAGCCACGTCAATCTGCGTCAGCCCGGCGATCTTATGCGGCACGGTAAGATTGATCCCAACAAAATCGAGCTCACGCAAAAAGCGCAGTGCCGACCGCAATTCGTTCGCTCGGATGTGAAACCGCGCGTATTGCATGTTGATCTCTAACGCGCGCAGCGCCGCATTTTGCATCTGCGGCGAAAGCGAGTGTGCCACCGGGTCGCCGAACACGCCAAGACGAATTGGCGGGTTAACATCGCGCGCGACCTCAGACCAATTTTCCAGATCGGTCAGCGTGTAACGTTCGGTAGTTGACCGTTCGTTCATTACAGTGCGCAGACGATACTACTGTCGCGCTCGTGAGCGAGTGCAGCATGTCTTGGTAGCGGCGAAAGTTGTCGATTCGGGCCTTCGCCGATAGGTTTCCCTATCACAATGACGAGCGAAACGGAAAGACCTTCGGATTTTATTCGGGACATTATCGCAGAGGATCTGCGCACCGGGAAATACAAGAAAATCATCACTCGTTTTCCGCCCGAGCCGAATGGTTATCTACACATCGGCCACGCGAAATCGATCTGTCTCAATTTCGGGATCGCGCGCGAGTTCGGCGGCGTTTGCAACATCCGCATGGACGATACTAATCCAACGAAGGAGGAAGCAGAATACGTCAGGTCAATTATGGCTGACGTGCATTGGTTGATCGACGGCTGGGCCGACAAACAACTCGGCGGCGCGCCGTTCTATGCGTCGGATTATTTCGACCGGTTTTACGAGTTTGCAGTGGAACTCATCCGCAAGGGGAAGGCGTACGTTGACGACATGACCGCCGAGGAAACGGACGCGTATCGCCGCCTCGGGAAAGCCAGCAGCTTTCGCGACCGCTCCGTCGATGAAAGCCTCGATCTGTTTGCGCGAATGAAAGCGGGCGAGTTTCCCGATGGCGCGCGCACGTTGCGGGCAAAGATTGACATGAACGCCGCGAACGTCTGGCTGCGCGACCCGGTGCTCTACCGCATTCGGCACGCAACGCATCATCGCACCGGCGACAAATGGTGCATTTAGCCGATGTACGACTGGGCACATACGCTCAGCGATTACATCGAAGGCATCACACATTCGATTTGCACTCTCGAGTTCGAAGTGCACCGGCCGCTTTACGATTGGATCCTCGACGCGCTCGAAATTCCGGAGCCGCGTCCGCATCAATACGAATTCGCGAGGCTCAATCTGACATACACCGTCATAAGCAAGCGCAAACTAATCCACCTCGTAAAAGAGAAGCTCGTCAACGGCTGGGACGATCCGCGTATGTTGACCATTTCCGGTTTGCGCCGGCGCGGTGTCACCCCGACCGCGTTGCGCAGCCTGGCGTACAACGTCGGGATCACGAAGTATCCGAGCATGACCGAGATGGCTCTGCTCGAGCACGCGATCCGCGATGAACTCAATCGCACTGCAACGCGCCGTCTCGTCGTGCTGCGACCGATTAAAGTTGTGCTGACAAATTATCCGGAAGGAAAAATCGAAGAACTCGATGCGATCAATAATCCCGAGGATCCAAATGCTGGGACCCGCAAAATTCCATTCGGTCGCGAGCTTTACATCGAGCGCGACGATTTCATGGAAACGCCCCCGCCGAAATATTTTCGGCTTCGACCGGGCGGCGAGGTGCGGCTGAAATACACTTACATCGTCAAGTGCGATGAAGTTGTGAAGGATGCCGCTGGCAACGTGACCGAGCTGCGTTGCAGCGTCGATCTGGACAGCAAATCAGGTGGGCCGACAGCGGGCCGGAAAGTCAAAGGCACGATTCACTGGGTGAGCGCGGCGCAGGCAATCGACGGGGAAGTCCGATTATATGACAGACTTTTCACTGTTCCGGAGCCGGATTCCGCCTCGCCCGAAGGCTCGGGCGAGACAGGGCCGCCCCGCGGCTTCAAATCGTTTATCAATTCGAATTCGCTGAAAATAGCGAACGCAAAATGCGAACCGGCACTTGCGAATGCCCATCCTTTGAGCGCCTCGGTTATTTCACGCTGGATCTCGATTCGACGCCGGAGAAACAAATCTGGAATCGCACGGCCACGTTGAGGGACACGTGGGCCAAGGAAACGAAAAAGTAGGAGAAGCGCCCGCTTCTACGCGGGCAGTGTCCGGTTTCTTTGTGTTCTCAAGCTTCGATGGGACACCGCCCGTTTTTCCCAAGTTCCGCGTTACTCGTTAGTCACTAGACGGTCACACGGCTGAATGGCGGCGAGCTGCGCACTGACTTTCTGAATTTGTGTCGCCTGCTCTTTGAGCATGGCTCGCATAGCTGCATTCTCCTTCTGTTGCTCGGCCATGGCCTTTTCCAGCGAATCCACTTTGCGATGTTCTTTTAGGAACTCGTTGAGCAACATCGCGTCCACTTCTTCGTAGCGCACACTTAGCGGTTTGCCTTGCTCATCGCGCACCACCAGTTCCGGCGTGACCTTCGCTACATCCTCGGCCACTAACCCAAACTGTGCGTCACCGTTCGGGTCCAACTCCTTCTTGTAACGAAAACTAACCGGGCGCAGGGCAAGGATCGCCTCACTCTGCTCTCCCATCGGCTTGATCGCTTCCTTGAATCGGGCCGAGGAGCTTCTTACTCCCAGCTGCCCCTGGCCATTGACTCCGATGGGTTGCATTCCGCCAAGAGCCACCCCGCGAATGCCGGCGATGTAAGTGGCTGTCTGTGTCCCAGGCGTGCCGATCAGGATCTTGTTTGCGTCTCCCGATGAGCCCT
>QHOX01000017.1:13985-15321 GCA_003219465.1 Verrucomicrobiota bacterium
CAGCGAAGTTCAGGCCTGCCGCGCGGCCAGCAGCGACATTATTGCTGCCGCTACTCTGGTTCATCGCGCCGTCGCCAATCGCCGTATTGTCGATTCCGGCAGAATTAAATGCCAAGGCCACGTTACCTACCGCGGTATTATAGGAAGCGGTCTGGCTAAAAGCCATGGCGTCGAAGCCGATCGCAACATTGCCGAAGCCGTTTGTATTAGCTTCCAATGCATCCGACCCTATCGCCACGTTTGCTCCACCGGTCGTATTCACCGCCATGGCAGCTTGCCCGACCGCCACATTCCAATTGCCGGTGGTATTATGGTTGAGGGCATCTCCGCCTACAGCCGTATTCGCACCACCAGTTGTATTGTCGTGCAAAGCTATATATCCCAGGGCCGTATTTAGGCCGCCACTTGTGTTGTTATAAAGAGCCTCAAACCCTATCGCTGTGTCGGAGTTACCGGCAGCAGTAACACTGAAAAGCGCATTCTCACCCTCGGCTGTGTTTTGATTGGGATAACCGCCGTCAGGCGGCGGATCTACGGCAAGCGCGGCGGCGCAGAACACCATTGCTCCCATGACACATAAGACAACTTCTCGACGACTCCGGCGATGGCGTCCGCGCTGAAAATCGCAACTGGCTTTCCATTTCATTGATTCGTCCTCCAATTGCTCCTAATTCACATTTCAACGAGGAGTAGGATGGCGTTCCGAAATTGTCAATGCAAAGGCTTTTCACTGTTCCTGAGCCGGATACCGGCGGCGATTTCAAATCGTTCATAAATTCGAATTCGCTGGAAGTAGCGAACGCAAATGCGAACCCGCACCTGCGAATGCCCGGCTGGAAGAACGCTATCAATTTGAGCGTCTCGGCTATTTCGCACGCGATCGAGATTCGACAGCGGAAAAGCAAGTGTGGAACCGCACTGTCACTTTGAGAGATATGTGTGGCGAAGGAAGCGAAGAAGTAATTCGCATATCATCCTGAGTCGCGCAGACGACGAAGGATCTCCCGCTGGACGATGCTTACCGAAGATGGCTTGTGTGATCTTGCAGACCTTTGAGAGGTCCCTCGCTTCGCTCGGGATGACAGCGCGTCAGAATGTGGAAAGCGCGCGATCGATGCGGGCTAGTACTTTTTCTCTTCCGAGAACTTCGATCAAGTGATACAGGCTCGGTCCCACGCTACTACCAGTCGCTGCGAGGCGTGTGGGGTGAACGATCGCGCCGAGTTTTATGCCGAGCTTCGCCGCGGTACTTTTTAGTGCAGCTTCGATTTCCGCGGCCTCGAATTTCTCAAGTGAATCCAAGGCATCACGAACGGCTTGGAGCCGCGGTTTGTTT
>QHOX01000290.1 GCA_003219465.1 Verrucomicrobiota bacterium
AACTCGACGCGAAGAACCGCACCGTAGTAAAAGAGAAGCGAGAGAACGAAGCAAAGAATACCTGTTGCTACCCGAAGCGAAAATCGACGGTGACCCAATGCCAAGGATGGCGAAATCGTTTCTGTTGGGTCGTGGTCTTCCAGTTTGTCCATGGCTGTCATTTCCGGCACGCGGGCGAAGCCTAATACTTAGATATGGATTGCTCTCTCGGACCTAGCGCTTCGGGACGCGCACGCACATTCCGTAAATCGTCGCAAAGATCTGGAGAACAAAACGCGGTGACGCAGGCTTCGCGCGATTGCGGGAACTTTGAAGTTCATCACTCACCTGCGTGTCTCGTTCCGAGTTACTGTTGTTTCGGCGAGCAGTTTCCCACGCTCGGTGCCATCGTACAGGCGAAACTGATATCTAAAGCCCGTTTGGATCCAATTCGCAACGATGGAAGCTTGGGGAGAGCGCCCAAAGAGAGACTCTTCCCTGTCGTTAACTGAGACGTAAACGTACCCTATCGTCTCGTCGCCTGTATTCCAAGTTATAGTTATCGTACCAGCTCCTTCGCCAGCCGGCACTGGATTTGGTGACGCCATAATCATTGGCAGCATGTTACTTCTGGCCGAGATCGGAAAGGCCCAAGGTTGCGGCCACCACACGCCGTGAGCAAAATCTGGTTCGCGGTGAACCTTGATCGCATGGAAAGCGGCGTTTCTGAGGTGCTGAATAATTGAATTTTCAGAGAACACGCGCATCTCAAGGGTGGTGCCTGGTCCGCCGTGGAAAACGAGATTCCTAAATTCCTGGATCACACCTTCTCTGGTCCTATTTCTTAGAACAACGGCTTCGTGATCCTCGACGACCGCGAAATCATAAAGTTCCGGGAAGTGTTCGATCGTGTCTTTGTTGTTCGTATAAGGCACAGTGAGAATAAAGAGGCCCCCAGGTTTTAACATCTTCGAAACGTTCTCAAATGCTCGGCTAACCGGTGGAACGACATGTTCAAACACTTCTGACGAGATAACGAAATCGTTGGATAGAAGATCCGCAGGGATTTCCACCGCGGAAATGTCGAGTCTCGGCTCTTGATGGTAATAGGTGTTTCGGTAACTAAATTTTTCAGCCAGCCTGGTTGCGTAGCCTTTCCAGTCAGTCATTCCCAACCCACGAATATCGCGACGCGCAGGGAAATCGCTCAAGAGAAGGTTTTTACCAAAAAGCTGGGTGGAAAGTACGCGGATGATGGCGCGGGCTCGGGGCGATGAACCGCAACCTTTGCAGGAAACCTCTTCCCGGCCAAGCCGATCCAACGCGGTCTGGCAGTGCTCGCCGCAGATATTGCAGCGGAAACAGAGCGTCCCCGGTTCGTAAGAAATCGCGGAAGCTTGGTCCATTTTTATCTCAACGCCCAATTGCGCACGGAGATCACTATAACACGGTGGTTGTGAAATCATGCAGGAACTGAAAGTGAGCCACGGCGCCACGAGCCGACGTGGACGGCGATTCGGCCGAAAATCTTCGCGTAAGGGATCCGCTAGTAGTTAATTCTTGGCGCGGGTGACGGTTACCCGCCCGAGAAGCGTTTTGTGGTCCGTTCCACTGTAGAGACGAAATTCATAAGTGGAATCAGCCACGATCCATGGAGCTTCGGCCGGACCATTCGAACCGCTGGCGAAAAGCGTTTCCGCGCCTCCGTTGGTCACCACGTAAACTTCTCCAATCGTGCCGTCGCTTGTCTGCCAATTGATGGTCGTCCTGCCCCGGCGACCTTGGCCTGCAGGGACAGGATTTGGATCCGCGCTAATGCTAGCCGCGGGCGGGGTCAGAGCGCTTGCAGTGTTTAATGGCGCCGGTTCGCCAGTTGCGCCCGCGCCACTCTCAAACGCTTGGTAAACTTCTCCGAGCGCAGGAGGAACAAGTGTTACAGCCTGGGCCGCATTTCCGGCCAAGCTGTTCATCTGTAAAAAATGGTGCCTCGCCTCTGGGAAAACCGAATTTTCCTGTGTAAATGTCAGATAGAGCGCCTTCACCTGCGGTAAGAAGGTCGCCTTAACCGCTGCCTGCGCATCTGGCTTTTGCGCCGACCAGTCTTTGAAGGTCGGCCATCTATCTCTGATCTTCCGCCCTATGTCGGGTTGACACAAGGCTGCCAATTGGTGTCCAATACCCCAATCGACGCAATAAATCGCATCCACGTGCTTTCCGTTAATGTTCAGATAATCCGCGAGTAATTCCACGCGTGGACTCCACCCGCCGCGAAAGGAGCTTGCGTCGCGGAAACGGCGAAAGTGGCTCTGTAAACTTTGCATCTCAGAACCTACCCAAATCAATAAGACGATTCCTTCCAGCAGCGTCGCAACGTAGCGCTTTCGGACAGACAAGGTGTTTGTGAAGAGAAATGCCGCAGCGAAACAGGCTAATAAATCGAGAGGAAAGAGCATCAGAGTGTGGTGCGGACCTCCAGCCTGGGGCGTGAGTACAATCTGCACAAAAATGGCAGCAAACATTAGCAGACACCAGATGCAGAACCGAAGAGCCCGGGAGTGAACAGGAAAGTTCGAACCCGGCCGGTGGCGGTAAAATGCAAGCGCCAGCAATAGAAAACTCGCGGTGGCAGCCAATACTGCCCAACCGGGCCACAATGGGATAGTAGGAGGCCTCTTGAACCACAAGAAAGCGGTGGCACCGCCGGCGGAAGTGAATTCGTAGAGCGACCAAATTTGTGAGACCCTTCTCGAAACCGATTGCATATGGGGAGGCTGCACAAGCGGCAGTACGATCAATAAAACGAGAGCTCCCGCGGCGATAATGGCTATCGCGATCGCAGCGACGAGATTCTTGGGAACACCTGTCAACTTGGCGCGAATCTCTCTCCAGTAGACGACGAGCGTTGCGCCAAATAAAGCTACAACGAACCAAATAAAATTAAATTTGTCGAAAAATCCCAGTCCGCAAGCCGCGGTCGCCCCGGCTAAAGACCAGGAGAAAAGACGGGGGCTTTCCAGCCATTTGACCACAAGATAGAGACACAGCGCCTTGAAGAAGAGCATGAGGACGACGGGCCCCCAGTCCACCTTCGTTTGCATGACAAAGCCTGGATGAACCACGCACGCCGCGGTGAATGCGGTCGCCCACCCGGGAGTTAAATTCCTGCGGACGAGTACATACCCTAACCCTAGAGTGCCGCATGAGATCAACACAACTGGGAGACGGATGCTCACGGCAGAAACGCCGAACAATGCGAAAATAGGTGTGTAGATCCAGGCTTTTAGTGCTCCGATGTAGGGGAAGACCATCAGCGGTATGCCCAGCCAGCTTCGGTACGGCCGCTTCCCAGTCGCAGCCGCGACGAAATCCATTTCATCCATATAAAGCCCAGGCGAGTGAATTTGATAAGTGGCGAAGGCTGTAAAGGCGAGCAGCAAACCGAGCAATGTGAGCTGCTCCGGACGCCCCCAATTCTTAGAGGGAGCTACCAACGGCAAAAGCCATCGCTGTTTGGAATTCTGCAACAGAGCGCGAATTGAATATCGAAAGCGAATGAATTTAGTCGTCACATGCGGTTATCGCCC
>QHOX01000291.1 GCA_003219465.1 Verrucomicrobiota bacterium
CCGTCCGCTCGATCTTGCCCCATGCCGATGCCGTGAGCAGGCCGTCGCGATGGGCGAAATACATTCCTTCGAAGTAGTTTAAGAAGCGGTTGAAGAACGCGCTGAACCTGAGTTTCGAGACCGGATCGAGGTCAGCGAACGATTGCACCCCACGGAGATAAATTGCGCTGAACTCGGCGTTATCGTGCAGGGCGCATGTCAGATCGCCCACTGCACGGTGAGAGAGTTTACCGCTGATTGTCGTCGTTCTTTGGTCTGCTCTCGGATTTGAACGGCGAGATAAATAAGGGACGGGATGCCGACGAACACCGCCGCCAATTGCCCGATCGCTGCCAGCATTTCCCAGTTCATAGAGTTTTTCTGCGATGTTACTTTCGCGGCGTCTCGGGCTCCGGCATGGACATTCCACCTATGATGCGCCAATCGCTTCCGGTCCTAAGCCACGCGTGCGTGATCCGCAGAGTGTGCGCCGTTCCACTCCCATCCTTGTCCAGCCATTTAAACGTTATCCAGTAACACACCATCGCCACATCGCCGGTCACGTGGATCGCCGCGGGTTTAAATTCGCCGGTCTTGAATACCAAACCCTTGCTGGTTTGTGCAGTGATCCAGTCCGTAATGTGATCTTTGTGAACGGGAGCGGCGTTCACCGACGGCCAACCCAGGAAATCCTTGTGCCACAGGTTTGAATAAGCCGACAAATCATTGTCTTGCACGTAGCGCCAGTATGCGCGCTCGAGGTTCCAGAGCGTTTCTTCGTCCTTCGATTCTTGCGCTGGATTTATCGTCTCAGACGCAAGCGTGAATTTGGCAATGGTGAGCAGACAAACGAGAGCGGCAAACACGCAAGTGGATCGTTTCATTGTAAGCGTCGTATTAATGCTCGGCCGGAGTTTTCAGGTCAATCGCTATGACATGGGCTTCGGTATTTCCTACATTTTCTACCGCATGTGTGGTTGGATCACGCCAAATAGTCTCTCCGCTGGCAGCAGCTTTTTCTTCAGTTCGGCCGTCTGGATAACTGAACTTAAGTTTGGCGCCGCTTAGCACATAAACGACTCCAGCCGCATGCGAATGCATTGGCTCTTTTTCCCCCGCTTTGAGGCGGTATTCGAGCACGCGCACTCGATCGTTTTCCAGCAGAACTTTGTAGCATTGCGGAGAAACTTTCACTGGGTCTTGGGCGTGGACGGTCGTGCAAAGGACAGCCAGGAGTGACATTAGAATAATGGGTTTCATTACGAAGGAGGATTGTACGGAATCTTTCTGCCTAATCACAGCATTTCGAGAACATTCATTCGCAACGCGAGCGCGGCTTCCCGAAGTAGATCAGTTTGTCGGCATCGGAGAACGACGCGGACGACTCATACGTAGCCCGCAATTCCCCGGGGGAACATCTCCGCATGATCGATCAGCACTTGTGCAACTGAGATGTAGCCGCTCGTCATGTTTTCCTGAACTTGCGCACCTGCAAGCCGGTGAAGACAAGCGCGCCGATCAACGTGACGGTTGAAATAAGATTGAGGACGTTAGCGAACTCGAGATGCATCAAATGATGCTTAGCGAACTAGCAGATCCAGCTGTCGCGCATCCAGACCGGCCTCGCGATAGTACTTCCGCGTCAGCTCGAGAAGCGTGAATCCATCCTCGTAGGCAGCAACGCTACCATTCACCGGTTTGTCCAGATAGATGAGGCCGCCTCCAACCACGAACAGAGTTACCATCGGCTCTGGTGAGTCCTCGGTAATCACCAGCGTGTGAGCCTCGCCGGCGGGTTCGTAGATGTATGTTCCGGGCTTTGCAATCCAATCATGCTCCAAGTATCGCCAGTGCCCACGCATGGTATAGCCATGAACGGTGCCAACGTGGTAGTGGGTTCCCACCATAGAGCCTGGGAGCCCTTTGAGAACGACGCTGAATCCTCCAGATGTGACATTGAAGGAGCAGGGCTGGAACCAGACACCATCCGCGTAAGGCACCCAGAGACGCTCATCTTCCAGGTTGATGTTAGTGATGAAGTGTTCGCGGCTCCTTTGAGTCGCATCGAGGCCGTCGGTGAAACTGCTGAAGGCAGTGATTGGCATATGTCCTCCTATTGTGCGTCAGCTTCTGTGGTTCCCCGTTCGGCTCGGATTACTTTTTCTCGGGTGCCGCGGGCGCTAGTGAAGATGATGCAGGTGTGGCCGGCAAATCGGAACTGAACATGTCGGCGGCGACTTTCCATTTGCCATCGGCTTGTTTTTTCCAAACCTCGCAGTACTTGCCTGTATCCTTGGTGCCGTCTTTCATCGTCATCGCGTAGGTGCCGATCAAATAGCCCATGTCGCCGGACTTCGCCATTTCCACGCGAGTGGTTTTCCAACTGATATCCGTCAAGCTGTCGAGAAATCCTTTCCACAAATTTCGAATGCCAGTCTTCGATGTGACCATCGATTGGTTCGGCGGCAGGACCATCGCGTCGTCGGCATAAAAGGAGACCGTCTTATCGAGATCTTTCGCTGCTGCGACTCTCGACCATTCCGCATCGGCGTCACGAAGAGCTTGTTCCATCTTCGTGTCCGCCGCTGCCCCCGTGCTGACAAATGCGAATGAGAGCAAAGCGAAACAAATGGACAGGACGAACGGTTTTGTTTTCATGGCTTCATCGAGCCGGGAATTGAACTTGGCGTCAATGTTTTTCCAAACTTGCCAGCAGCCAGCATTTAGATTTCCCGGGCGCGTCGAGCTCGTGATTATGGGATCTTCAGCACGATTATGAGCACGAGCACGAAAAAGCCACTTCGGAATTGGGCGTTCCGCCTTCGCCAAGGCTACGGCGCGACGAGTGAGGTTGAACGTTTGCCCAACTTTGAATTGTTATTGACGGCTCACGGTATTTCTGCCGGAATCGCCGCATGATAAAAACTCGAATTGCAGTATTGGCTGCGGCCCTATCGTTTACGGCAGCAGCAGCTTGTTTTGCGGCCAACCCTCACATGGGCACGTGGAAGCTCAATGAGGCGAAATCGAAGCTCGTGCCGGGGATGGGCAAAAACACCACGGTCACTTACGCGGAGCAGAAGGACAAAATTAAGATCACTGTGGACGGCGTAGACAAGGATGGGAAACCGACGCACAGCGTTTGGGTCGGCAAGTTCGATGGGAAAGCCTACCCGGTGAAAGGGAATCTGCCTTATAACTCCGTCGCCTA
>QHOX01000278.1 GCA_003219465.1 Verrucomicrobiota bacterium
CTCGGAGTGCCAATCGCGACGTTGCGCACGTGGCTTTCGCGTCTCCGCCAGCGTTATCGCGAATCGTTGAGAATGGAAGTGGCGAGTACTGTCTCTGATCCGGCAGATGTCGATCAGGAGCTACAGCATCTTTATCGAATACTGATGACATGAGTTGATTTAACGCATGGACGACAAAAGCATCGGTCTCGGAACAACGGAGCCTCAAACCGCGGAGACCTGCGCCACATGTGGACGACCGCTGACTCAATGCGGTCCGAACGGGGAGTGCCTGCGTTGTCTCGTTAGCCTTGGCTTTCTGGCGGACGGCCAAGAGGCGGAAAGACCAGCGGCGCGGGGTCGACTGACGCCCGGACCATTGAGATACGGACACTTCGAAGTGGAAGTAGGTGCGGATGGTTTTCCAGTTGAGCTCGGTGCGGGAGCTATGGCCATAACTTACCGCGCTCGCGATACAGTGTTGAACTCGGCTGTTGCCCTGAAAGTCATCGACCGGAGAGTGGCGCAGAATCCCGGCGCGCGGTCGCGGTTTCTGCGCGAAGCGCGCGCGGCCGCGAACATTCATCATCCAAACGTTGCTCGGGTGACTTATTATGGAGAGCAGGACGGCGAGTGTTTCTATGCCATGGAACTGGTCGAGGGAGAAACGCTGGAAGCCCGTGTGCGCCGCGATGGACCAATGCCGTTTGCCCTCGCTTTGGAAGTAATTGAGCAAGCCGCGCGCGCGTTAGCCGTCGCGGAAGTGTGCGGTGTGGTGCATCGCGACATCAAGCCATCCAATCTCATGCTCGAATCAGATGCGAGCGGGGCGCTCACGGTAAAGCTGATTGATTATGGAGTGGCGAAAGTAATGGGGCCTCAGGCAGATCCTGGCGCCGAGCAAACGCAAGCGGGCTTCATTGGCACGCCAGCTTTTGCGAGTCCAGAGCAGTTCGCTAGCACTGGGCAATCCCGGATTGATACGCGTTCCGACATCTACTCACTAGGGGTTACGCTTTGGTATCTGCTTTGCGGTCGGACCCCTTTTATCGGACGTACGATGGAAGAAATCCGCGCGAGACAAACGAGTGAGTTACCCTTGGAACAGCTCAGGAACCTGCATCTCGCGGGGCAAGTTATTACGCTGCTGAAATCGATGCTGGCGCCGGACCCGAAGGACAGACCGCAAGCGGCACGCGAGTTACTTTCTGCTGTCCACAGCTGCTACGCACGATTTAACCCTGAAGCGCGCTCGCGACGCAGACGAGTTGCGTTGGTGGGCGCGGCCTTGACGTTGGCAATCGCAACGATTGCGCTTGGCGCTTGGTTATACCAACGCACGCGGTCCTTTACCCCGATCGAGCGATCGATCGCGGTATTGCCCTTCGGGAACCTGAGCAGTGATAAGGAGAACGCTTATTTTGCCGAGGGAATACAGGACGAAATCCTGACACGTTTATCCAAGATCGCCGATCTGAAGGTGATCTCGCGCACTTCGACACAGCATTATAAAAGCGCTCCGGAAAACCTGCCCGAGATCGCAAAGCAACTTGGCGTTGCCCATATTCTGGAAGGAAGTGTGCAGAAGAGCGCCGACGCCGTCCGCGTGAACGTGCAGCTGATCAAGGCGGCCAACGATTCTCACCTTTGGTCGGATACGTTTGATCGCAGGGTGACCGACATCTTTTCGGTTGAAAGTGAAGTGGCCAAAGCCATCGCCGACCAATTACGAGCCAAACTCACAGGACAGGAAGAGCAAGTCATCGCCGCTAGACCGACTAACAATCCTGAGGCCTACGATGCTTACCTGCGCGGCCTTGCTTACACACTAAAGACTGCATTCACACCGGCGAACTCGCTTGGCGCGCAGAAATACGTGAAAGAAGCGGTGCGGTTGGATCCTAAGTTCGCCCTTGGTTGGGCGCTGCTCTCTTATGTCGATGCGAGTGGTTATCTCACACAGAGTCTTCAACCAACCGTCGCCCTCCGTGAAGAAGCGCGGCAGGCGGCCGAAACCGCTGTTACTCTGCAGCCCAATCTTGGCGAAGCTGTATTTGCCAAGGGTTTTTATCACTATGCCTGCCTGAAGGACTACGACGGTGCGGTGAGTTACTTCGAGCAAGCGTATCGCCTCCTGCCGAATAACAGCCGGATTCCTCAGTCTCTGGCCTATGTCGAACGGAGGCGAGGCAATTGGGAGAAGAGCGAGGCGTACTTCAACGAAGCTGAGAAGCTCGACCCGCGCAACGTTAACCTGCTCTCTCAACACGCGCGTTCCTACATCTGCCTTCGTCGTTTTCCCGAAGCCCTGCGCAAGCTTGAGCAGATTCTCAATATAACACCGGACGACATAGATACTCTTGTGTTAAAGGCGCGAATTGCACAAGCGGAAGGCGACCTCCCGCGCGCTTCGGCGCTTCTGGCTCCCCTTCGGCTGGGGGCCGACTACGCCAATGCGTTGGAAACACAAGTTTACCAGGCAATCCTGGAGTCCCGCCCTGGACCGATCATTTCTCGGTTAAAGGAAATACTCGCCACGCCTGATCAAGCATTGGGTTATTACAATGGCGAACTGCGCTTTTGGTTAGGCTGGGCACAGGAAGTTGCCGGCGACCATGCCGGCGCCCGTGAAAGTTGGAGTCGGGCTCGCAGCGAACTGGAACCTTTCCTCAAAGAACAACCTGAAAATTTTGTTCTCATGGGAGATCTCGCGCTTACAAACATGGGTCTTGGTGACAACGCCGCTGCACTGACTCTGGCCGAGCGTGCGATCGCCCTGTTTCCGGTCGACAAAGACGCGCTGACAGGTCCCAGGCTGCTCGACATCCTTGCCCGGGTAGCGGCCCGCGTCGGCGATCCCGCCCGCTCCATCTCCGCCTTAGAGAAGCTGCTTTCGATCCCGTACGAGGCGCCCTTGGCCGCAAACCCGCCGATCACTCCTGCGTTGCTCCGGCTGGATCCAATGTTTGATTCACTGCGCAAGGATCCGCGCTTCCAGAAACTGGCTCCCTCCCTCGCGCCAAAATAGGATCGGTCATGGCCACCTGCGAGCTGCTGCACCGCTAATTTCAGCATCACTCCAAATCGTGACTCTCGGGTCTCTCTCCGCACAAATTTGAACTCGTTTGCTTCGAGGGGGCTGCTCCGGTTCCGCCGAGTGGCTATGAAATATCCGGCCTAAGCGCGCTGCCTGCCCGCCGTGCCGGGCCGGTGACGGTTTCAACGCGCGAAAGCAAAATGACGAAATGCCCGTCCTCCGGGTCACCGTGGCGACGGTGGCGTGGCTGTTCGAAATCTTCT
>QHOX01000284.1 GCA_003219465.1 Verrucomicrobiota bacterium
CCACAAGCCCGATCCCATGGCTGATACCATTCGCCACTTCCTCAGCGGCTGATTGTGTCCAGTTCCATAAGGGCAGCGACTCGTCCGTAGCATTCATGGCAGGCGATCATGCAACGCATATTGAGCGGGTTTTGCCAAACAAAAAATGTTAGCGTGCTTGTCCCGTGCTGGATGTTGACGTTGAGCGCTTGCCGCCTCTGTAACGTTGCGTAGGCAGATTGCACGCTGAACGTTTGCATTGAAGTGATCAGAGCAATTCTTTTCGACGCCGCCGGGACGCTTTTTTTTCTCACGAAAACAGTGGGCGACCATTACGCTTACGTCGGTCGCGAAGTCGGATTAGATCTCGACGCGCAGAAACTGCATCGCGCATTTCACACAGCATGGCAAGAAATGCCGCGCCGCCCGGCCATCGAGGGGCCGCGCGAAAATGATGACAAAGGCTGGTGGCGCGAGCTTGTTGGTCGCGTTTTCGATCAGGTCGCGCCTTCATTGAGCGAACTCGATCGCGACAATTTCTTTGAAGTCGCGTACGAACACTTCGCCGAACCAAGTGTTTGGGAGCTTTACCCCGAAGTGCCTGAAGTGCTCGAGCAACTACGGCCACGCTTTGAACTGGCCGTGATCTCGAATTTCGATGGCCGCTTGCGCTTGATCCTTCAGCACCTTGGAATCTCAAAATATTTTGCCCACATATTCATTTCGAGTGAGCTGGGTGCCGACAAACCGGATCCGGAAATTTTTCGACGCGCTCTAAACCTAATCCATCTAAATGTGAACGAGGTCCTTCACGTCGGCGATGATCCAGAACGCGATTGGAAAGCGGCCGCCGCAGTCGGCTTGTCGGTGCTTAGGTTGGGTCGGCCGCGAAATTCGCTGCGCGATTTGCTAAGTTGGGTCGGCCGGGACTCGAACCCGGAACCAACGCCTTAAAAGGGCGCTGCTCTACCGATTGAGCTACCGACCCGCGCAGGGCTTCACTTTGTAACGCCTGCGAGATTTTTCAATGTAGAATGACGCCGCTGGATGATCTCACACAAACATAAATGCATCTTCGTCGAAGTGCCTAAGACCGGATCGACCAGCGTAAGAGCCATTCTCGGGAAAGCGTGGAAGCCGCATCTGAATTTGTGGCAGATCAAACAGCTGATGGAAACGTCTTGGACCAATTACGGCGGAAGAACAAACCGGATCATGGCCGCACTCTATTTGCTGGTGCCTGAACAGCGCCGGAGAGAAACTGGACGCCAGCAATTCGAAAGCTATTTCAAATTCGGTTTTGTTCGCAACCCGTGGGATCGCGTTGTATCGCTCTATGAGCGCACGGAAGCATTACAACTGCGGAACGAGATGAGCTTCGAACAATTTGTCGATTGGATCCAGTACAGCAGCGCCACTTGCGTGCATTCCGCGCCGCATCGGTATCAGCTGGATTGGTTCGTCGATCCGAACGGGAATCTGCTGGCGGATTTCATTGGCAAATTTGAGCGGCTGGACGAGGACTGGGCTTTCGTGGCACAAAAGCTTGGTTTGGAGGAGAAGTTGCCGCATCAGCGGGCCAATCCGCGGGCGCGCCATTACACGGAATACTATACTCCGCGGACAAGAGATATCATTGCAGGGAAATTCAAAGTGGATATTGAGCGGTTCGATTATGAGTTTGCCGGATAAAATAAAAGCGATCGTACTCACGTGCGATCGATGGCGAGCGATCACGCGACACGTCATTCTCAAATACGAGCGACTGTGGCCGGATCATCCGTTCATTTTTCATGTTCCGTATCAGGAGCTTCGCGGAACCGACACCGACCGAATCAATTACCACCCGGCGCCCGAGGACATTAAGGGGACCATCTTGCATCTGCTCGCAGACATCGATGACGAAGAATGGATTTACTGGTGCGTGGACGACAAATACCCGATCCAACTTCCAACCGACCAGATCACCAGCCTCATTTCTCACGCGATGCGTTCACCTGGAATCGATGGCCTGCTATTCTGCAGATGCAGAGCGCTATTGAGCATCCCCGCGCTCACGCTCCACCCTAAGAAAGTGAAAAACCTGTTCGGCGATGTTTATCTCGAACGAAAAGGTTGGTGGCAAATATGGATCCATCAGATTATGCGTGCCAAGGTGCTTCGACATCTCTTTAAGCATTTGCCCGATCACATTCCCAGTGCAAAGGCAATGGATGATCTCAAGGATGACGTGCCCAAGCTGCCGGAGCATCGGCTGTTCGTGACCGAGAAAAATTATGCAGTGTTTGGCGAAAGCACCCGACGCGGCATGATCACGCAAAATTGCTACGAAAGCATTGTGGACTCAGGGATAGAGCTGCCGGAATGGTTCCAGCAGCCAAACGGCGAATACGTGACGCTCGGTAAATTGTGACCGACCAGCGCACCGCATTTTGAAAACGTTTGCCCCTGCTGATTTTCTGGACCTCGAACACACCGCGCATCAGAAGTTGTTCGAGAACCAGAATTACGTCTGGGACGCACTCAAACAGATCGCGAGTTACTTGCAATTTCGGCTGAAGCCAGCCGTCTTCGGCGAGCTAACGGGCAAACCGTTCATCAGTAATCGCGTATTCGTCGGCAGAGGAACGGTCGTTGAGCAGGGCGCGGTGTTGAAGGGCCCGGCGTGGATCGGCGAAAACTGCCAGATTCGCAGCGGTTGCTACGTGCGCGAGAACGTCATCGCAGGCAATGGGGTCGTGATGGGCAACTCGTGCGAGTTCAAGAACTGCATTCTGTTCGATGAAGCACAGGTGCCCCATTTCAATTACGTGGGGGACTCTATCCTGGGTCACCACGCGCACCTTGGCGCAGGCGTGATTCTCTCAAACGTAAAACTCGATCACGCCGAAATCGCGGTGAGCACGCCGGATGGCGACATTCCAACGGGCTTAAGGAAATTCGGCGCAATCGTCGGCGACCGAACGGAGATCGGTTGCAATTCAGTGATCAATCCCGGCTCAGTCATCGGCCGCGATTGCATGATCTATCCCAGCGTAAATTTCCGCGGTGTCCTGCCGCATGGCAGCATGGTCAAATTGCGCCAGGAGCTGCAGGTGATCGAGAAACGTTAGCGAGCAAGAGCAGGAAAATCAGGACGGATGGGGAGGGATTCGAACCCCCGGTGCCTTTCGGCACACACGCTCTCCAGGCGTGCACAATCAACCGCTCTGTCACCCATCCAAGCGTCGTACACCTAATCGTGCTCTTCCTCGTGCTCGACTGCAATCGATTATGATCACGAGCACGAGCAAGAGTTACAATTGCAAGCGCCTGAACAATTCGTCGAGCGGTAATTGAATGCCGATGTAAAATTCGCCGAAGTCTGCGTACTCGGCGCTGACCGGGTCGAAGCGCATTTTGTAAACGATCGCTTTGATCTGAAATGTGTCACGCGCAAAGAGCGTCACGCCCCATTCGGCATCATCGAGGCCCGTCGAACCCGTGATGAGTTGTCTTACTTTGCCTGCAAATTCGCGGCCCACACTGGCGTGTCCTTTCATTAGTTTGCGGCGTTCATCATACGGCAGGGCGTACCAATTCCGTTGCTCGCCGCGGCGCTTGCTCATGTTATAAAAACAAACTACCGGCCAGTCAGGCAGCGTAGGATAGACCCGCTCCTGTCGGTAATGCTTGATTCGCTCGCGAAATGATCTCAACGCTTCTTCGA